>NZ_JAKRFX010000024.1:0-80345 GCF_022347825.1 Pseudoalteromonas sp. OF7H-1
TCGATCAACTGCTTGTAACTCATGGTAACTACTCTTGTTTTTTGGCGATTACAGAGTACCACCAACAGGCAGTTGATCTCTCCTCACCGATTAACCATGAGTGGTGCACTTATTATCTGAATTCGGGCAGAAAATGAATAAAATAATTTACTCATCTATTAATAAGGAAATACCATGATCACAACGGAGATGTATTTTATTGGTTTTTTGGTTTCTTTGATCAGTTTCATCGTTGCTGTATTGATTAGCAAACAGAGACATAAGCTAGTTCAACCTTGGATAAAAGCCATTGTGTTACTAACATCAGTGCTTTCGTTTTTTATCTGTATGTCTATACTTTCAAGGCTATTTTCCAATGCGGTTATCATAAGTAAAGCCGCGGGTCAGTCGATCATATTTATACTAGTCGGTTTTGGGATCTACAAATTTATAGCACATACAAAAGCCAAAAGTCGCCAGTAAAATCAGAGCAACATTTATCGCTGAACATAACAAGGAGTTGGAATGCGAGAAGAAAACCGACAAGTCCCACAACAATTGGGCCAGTATCTATACCAACAAATTAAAGAGCCGTGGAGTGAAGCGCGACTCGTATTGGACTACCATGACGACAATATGCCTAGGTGTTCCGCTTTTTACTATGACACCAGCACACCAAAACAAGCACACGTTATACCAGTAAGTGATGAAATTTCCGTTCTTTTTTTAAGCTTGTTCGAAAATGCAACGTCAAATCAAAAAGAGAACTGGCAAAAAGCCATTTTCTCGGTACAGCGCAGTGGTCAGTTTAGTTTAAATTTTGAAACTGCTGATAACGAAGAATAAGAGACAACTATCCCGTAACGATTGGCTATACTAACGGTATGGCCAATCAAGCTCCCATCAAATATTGCTTAATACCCAGCTAACGTAACACTTAATAAAGAATAAAACACAAGGTTACCTACACATTACTTTTAGAGTAGATTTCAATCCATCATCTATGGTTGCTCCTCGCTTGATGCTTCTCTATTAAATTGAAAGAAAATTTTCAGGTTTGATGCTAATATGGGTACTCAATTCTAATGCTTATCGAGTAATTAGATATCAAGGACTAGAACAATATATGAAAGCAAGTATTCAAATTTCACAGAACGAATCACACTTCCCTCAGATTCGAGATAAATTACATGCTAAGTCTATCGAATTAGAATTCTATGGCATTGACCCTAAAGTTCAGTGCATTAAGCAAGTGGAACTTTTCTTTAATAGACCAACTCACCTTTCTCTAAATTTATCCATAGCTGAAACACAGTATTGCCATCAACAATTTATAAATGAATCACATGACATTGCATTAGCATTGGGCTTTAAGCCAAACTCGACACCTACATCCAGTACACTCATCATTCTTGGCTTAGGTGCTGGCTATCACGTTCCCGCATTACTTAACAAGCTAAATTATATAGATGTGATAATTATTGAGCAGGATCAAAAGCTTGAAGCCCTAGGCCGTTTTAACATCGATCTCGAAACGATAAAAAATGAGTGTAAAGCACGCGGTGGTAATCTAAAGCTCATTAGCTGCAAGAGCTATAGTGAATTTTTAGATGGTTTAGCATCCTACTCGTCTAATCGATGTTGTGGAATATTTAGTGATATTAGTTTATTTAGACACTATAACTGTCAGTTATTTGATAAAATATATGAATCATTTAAGGAATGGAGAAACTCCTTCGTAAGTCTATGGGGCTTTATGGAAGATGAGATGATGAGTTTAAAACATTCCTCTCAAAACATAAGAAGTCTAAAAAACTTTAAAACATCAGATTTTTCTTTTCTAGAAAGCCATAAAGCTTTGATTGTAGGAAATGGTCCTTCGCTAGATTTTATAATTGATGATATAAATAAATTTAATGGTATTGTTGTATCATGTGGGACATCATTGCCGAGCCTACTGAGAAAAAACATTGTTCCACATATACATGTAGAAATGGAGAGAAGTAAGGATGGCTATTATATTAAAGAAGATTACCTAAAAAGTCCTCTATTGAAAAATACACTATTGATAACATTAAACACCGTCTACCATAAAACTCTGCTAGCATTCGAGAATAGATTAGTTTTTTTTAAAGCAAATGACATTACAACAGAAATTATTAAAAAAGAACATGCAATCACTCCGCTTTACTATAGCAACCCAACCGTTACAAATACAGCGATATCTGCACTTGTAAGTCTGGGCGTAAAAAAGTTTGTATTATCTGGATGTGATTATGGTTTTGTTGATGAGGAAATGCATCATTGTAAGCACTCTCAATACTATAATGAAAGAGATGCTTTGAGTCTATGTCGCTTTACTGGTCAGCACTATGTGTCAGGTAACCAGACTGAAAGAGTGTTAACAACTCGAATATTCAACGAATCAAGAAAAGCGGTTGAATCGTTAATCCAGATTAATCCTGATCTGAGTGTTGAGAATATAAGTAATGGCGCATTGATAAATGGTGCAACACCAACAAAGGAATTGAAGAAAAACTCAGTTCCTTTTTCCTTTTCACTATTTGAAGAAAGTTTAAAAACAGTAAACAACCTTAACCATATAAACTTTACATTTAAACACCATTTATATAGATGTTGTGAAATATTAAATTCGCACATCAAAGATTTAGAAAAAACTAGAACATTAAATGAATTAAAATCGGCGCTTTCTAATTTCATCCGTGGTTTAGAGTCAAATTCAAATGAAAGAGAGGTTATGCTCGTCTTATCGGGTAGCTTTAAGTATATCATCTTTGGAGTATTCAACCATACAAACCATATACCTAAGGACAAAAAGGAGAATTATTTCTTAAATATAAAACCTATACTATGTGCAATAGTAACAAAGATAAAAACAGAAATTTTAAGTTATTGTAAGGATAGATCGTGAAATTTAATTTATTTGCTGTTTTACCTACTACAGTGGTTTTAGCAAGTACTGTACAATCAATTGCATCTGCTGCTGAAATAATTAGTGATGGAATTAATCAGGAGTTATACGGAAGTGTAACCCAGACCAATAATACCGCGAGTGAATCGCTTAGTACTAGCGATTCTTTTGGTACTAGCGATTCTTTTGGTACTAGCGATTCTTTTGGTACTAGCGATTCTTTTGGTACTAGCGATTCTTTTGGTACTAGTGACTCTTTTGGTACTAGTGACTCTTTTGGTACTAGCGACTCTTTTGGTACTAGCGACTCTTTTGGCACTAGTGACTCATTTGGTAGTAGCGACTCATTTGGTAGTAGTGACTCATTTGGTACTAGCGATTCTTTGGGTACTAGCGATTCGTCTAGTACAGCATTCCCGTATTCTACTAGTGAGTTAACAAAAGGTATTTTATCCATTGTGTATGAACAATATGGTTATAAATCCCTTCTTTATGAAATTTGTATAAGGTCAAACAAGAACTTAGTGATAGCTAGAGCAACTGAGCAAACTGAAAGTAATAGAGGATATGACTTTCTGGCTAGGGGAAACTACAAACTTAACGACAACTCGCTGACGCTAAAAATTGGAGCGACTGATAAAACAAAGCTAGAGAAGTTTAATTTCATTACTAGCGATGATCCAAATTACACGTTCATGGGTGAGTGGTACACCAATAAGCACAACAAGACTAAGGTCTATGCTCAATATCTTCCGGAGGAGTTTTACTTCGCCTATAGTTGCGACACACGACTTGGACAATAAAAGAAAGCCAACGTAAATATTACGTTGGCTTTGCAATTTAAATTTCGGCTATGCTAGTGTTAATCGCCTTCAACGTAGCTGCAGGATCTTCAGCTTTAGTAATTGGACGCCCTATCACTAGATAATCACTACCCGCTTTCACTGCTTTTTCAGGCGTCATAATACGTTTTTGATCGCCAGCATCAGCACCTGCTGGCCGGATACCCGGTGTCACAAGCTTAAACTCTTCACCGAGTTGAGCTTTTAAAAGTTCGGCTTCTTGTGCAGAACAAACCACGCCATCTAGGCCTGATTCTTTCGCTAATTTTGCTAGATATAGCACTTGCTCTTGAGGCGTCTTTTCAATTCCAAGCTTTAATAATTGTCCTTGATCCATACTCGTTAGTACGGTCACAGCAATAAGTAACGGCGCTTTATCGCCGTAAGCTACCAACGCTTCTTTTGCTTTTGACATCATTTCGTGACCGCCGCTGGCGTGAACATTTACCATCCACACACCAAGCTCAGCTGCAGCAGTTACTGCTTTTGCGACTGTATTTGGAATATCATGAAATTTCAGGTCTAAGAATACATCAAAATTCATATCTACCAGTTTTTTTACAAACTGAGGGCCAAAATAGGTAAACATCTCTTTACCTACTTTCAATCGGCATTCGTCAGGTGAAAGCTGAGAAACAAATGATAATGCAGCTTCTTCATTATCATAATCAAGCGCAATCAAAACCTTTTTTAAATCTTGTGTCGACATAGTTACCCTATTTGGCCAAATTAAAAACTTAAAAACCGTCTAACCCACGGCTTGGAGCAAGTGACTCCCAATGTTTGCAGGAGGGACATAACCAATACATCGTATGACTTGTAAACCCACAATGACCACATTGATAGTTTGGCTTAGTTGCAATATAAGACTTCACCAATTTATCTATTTCTTGTAGTACGTGGTCTATTTTAGCATCTTTGCCGCTAATGAGTTGCAACAAATAACTAAAGCCCCTAATTGATGGTTCACGCTTTAAACTATCAGTTAGAAACTCTATTGCCTCAGAAATATGACCTTTTTGGACTAATCCCTGGCAAAACTTAATTCTGATCAGCACGCCTCCTTTTTCTAATAACTCTGAGACTAGCTCAAAGAATTGATCGTGAATGTTTAATTGAACATAACAGGATTCGAGGTCTTCTATTACTAGTGGTGCCATAAATACAAATTGGCTCACGAGCTTTCGCCAATAATATATACACTTCACGTAATCATCATGTTTGTATGCATCTTTGCCCATTTCGTACAAGGGTCTTACTGTTTCATGCGCGAGCGCTGTTGCTTTTTCGAATAGGCTTGGATTCTTTTCTTGATTTGCAGCTTCACAATAGAAGTTTGCAATAGTGGCGCAATGAGACGACTTTTTGAAAAGCTCAGGATGCGCTTCATACATATGAACGCCTTTTCGCCAATCTCTAGTTTGAGAGTATAGGTTTAAAATCGGGTCGAGTGCATCTTTAAACCCAAGTTTTACAAGAATGACTAAATGTTCTTCAGCGCTATCCAATAGGCCAGCTAAGATGTAATCTTGAGCAAGCTCTAGGCGACAGGACTTCACGACCTCTTCATCTAGATTAGGTTGTTTAAGTAGGAGCTCATGAATTTTTATCGCTCTATCTAACTCTCCCCGCTTTCTAAAAAGCGATGCGAGTGTTAAATAATGGTCGACGGAGTCTGCTGAGACTTCAAGTAATTTGGTGAGGTGTTCAAGACCCTGATCTTCTTCCCTATCTAATAGGAATTTTAGGCCTTTACTGTATTCAGAAGTAATTTGTCTACTTTGCTCTAGGGCTTGATTCTTAGCACTATTTTTACCCATAACATAACCGTAAGCGGCGGCTACAGGTAGTAATAAAAACAGCAGCTCGATCATAACTAGCGTTCGGCTGCTTGACTAAGCTTACTATTACTTTTTTTTAGGCGATGATTTTGCCATTTAAGCTTAGATAAAACCGACGCTGTTACAAGTAAACCAATAATTATCCCAAGAGCTAAGCAAATACTCATTAAGGTTGCGAGTGGTAACTCTGCACTTGCAATTACAAAATTGACATTAACAACTTGTGGATTTTGTGTTCCAACTAAAAATGCAATCAGTATGGCAACAACAGCTAATCCCTTTTTCAATACTGCAACCAAGTTTAGCTCCGTTAGACTTAATTATTTAAGCTTTCGTTTACTCTATCGCGCAGCTCTTTGCCTGGCTTAAAGTGTGGTACGTATTTACCATCCAATTCTACTGTTTCGCCCGTTTTAGGATTACGACCAGTGCGAGGAGAACGGAAGTGAAGCGAGAAACTACCAAAACCACGGATTTCGATACGCTCCGAGTCTGATAATGAGCCAGCCATTTGTTCAAGGATTTCTTTTACCGCATTCTCTACATCTTTAACAGGAACGTGAGCGTGCTGCAGTGCAAGTTGTTCTATCAATTCAGACTTTGTCATAATGTTTCCTTTAGTGTAAAAGGAAGGGCTAAGCGCCCTTCCTAGTTTAAAGACTGATTAATTAGTCTTTTTGAGCATTTTTGAAAGCTGCAGCCATTGCGTTTTCGAACGCAGGCTCATCTTTCTTAAGCTTCTCTAGTACTTCTTTTTCTTCAGCTTCGTAGATAGCTTTAACTGATAGGCTGATAGTACGGTTCTTACGATCAACACCTACAAATTTAGCTTCGATTTCGTCGCCTTCAGAAACAGCAGCAGTCGCGTCTTCAACACGCTCTTGCGCGATGTCAGCTACACGGATGTAACCTTCAACGCCTTCGATTAGCTCAACAGTTGCGCCTTTAGCATCAACTTCAGTCACTTTACCTTTAACAATAGCACCTTTTTTGTTGGCGTCTAGGTAGTTAGTGAATGGATCAGCGTCGATTTGCTTAACGCCTAGAGAGATACGCTCACGCTCTGGGTCAACCTGTAGAACGATAGCTGTGATTTCGTCACCTTTCTTGTACTCACGTACTGCTTCTTCGCCTGGAGTGTTCCAAGAGATATCAGATAGGTGTACAAGACCGTCGATACCACCGTCAAGACCGATGAAGATACCGAAGTCAGTGATAGACTTGATCTTACCAGAAACTTGGTCGCCTTTGTTGTTAAGACGAGCAAATTCTTGCCAAGGGTTAGCTTTACACTGCTTAAGACCTAGAGAAATACGACGACGCTCTTCGTCGATTTCAAGAACCATAACTTCAACAGTATCACCTAGTGAAACTACTTTTGAAGGGTGGATGTTCTTGTTAGTCCAATCCATTTCTGAAACGTGTACTAGACCTTCAACGCCTTCTTCGATTTCAACGAAACAGCCGTAGTCAGTTAGGTTAGTTACACGACCAGTAAGCTTAGCACCTTCTGGGTAACGACCAGCGATAGCAGCCCATGGATCTTCGCCAAGTTGCTTAAGACCTAGAGAAACACGAGTCTTCTCTTTGTCGAACTTAAGTACTTTAACGTTGATTTCGTCACCTACGTTCACGATCTCTGAAGGGTGCTTAACGCGCTTCCAAGCCATGTCAGTGATGTGTAGAAGACCGTCAACACCACCTAAGTCTACGAATGCACCGTAGTCTGTAAGGTTCTTAACGATACCCTTAACTTCTTGACCTTCAACAAGGTTTTGAAGAAGCTCTTCACGCTCTTGTGAGTTCTCAGATTCGATAACAGCACGACGTGAAACAACAACGTTGTTGCGCTTCTGGTCTAGCTTGATAACTTTGAACTCTAGCTCTTTACCTTCAAGGTGAGCTGTGTCGCGAACTGGACGTACATCAACAAGTGAACCAGGTAGGAATGCACGGATTGAATCAACTTCAACTGTGAAACCGCCTTTAACTTTACCGTTGATCATACCAACAACAGTTTCGTGCTCTTCACATGCTTTCTCTAGACGGATCCAAGCTTCGTGACGCTTCGCTTTCTCACGAGAAAGGATAGTCTCACCGAAACCGTCTTCGATAGCGTCAAGTGCTACATCTACTTCGTCGCCAACAGCAACTTCTAGTTCACCAGCAGCATTTTTGAATTGCTCTGCAGGGATTGCACTTTCAGACTTAAGGCCAGCGTCAACAAGAACAACGTTGTTCTCGATAGCGATTACTGTACCTTTAACGATTGAGCCTTGCTCAACTTCAAAACCCTGTAGGCTTTCTTCAAATAACTGCGCAAAATTTTCTGACATACTAAATACGTCTCTATAAAGTTAAATTACCAATTAGCAACCATGCTGCATGGGGTTGTTAAATAAACACTAGCTTCCTGCCTGTGTCATTAAAAAATTACTTAGGTAAACAACTTTTTGGAAGTTTACCAGCCACAATGGCGTCTTGAATAAAAGACATAACCTGTTTGAACACTTGCTCAGCATTATGCTCAGTTGTATCAACAACTATCGCATCGCTAGCAGGAACTAATGGGGCAACCTTGCGATTCATATCGCGATCATCGCGAGCTTTAATGTCTTCTAACAGACCACTTAGTGTAACATCATGGCCTTTCTCATTCAACTCAACAAATCGCCTGCGAGCACGTTCTTCTGCACTTGCAGTCAAATAAATTTTAAGTTCAGCATCAGGGAACACCACCGTTCCCATATCACGTCCATCTGCAATTAAGCCAACTTCAGTTCTAAAAGCGCGCTGACGTCGTAATAATGCTTCTCTCACTCGAGGTAGCGCCGCAATTTTTGACGCTGCCGCGCCGACTTCTTCATTGCGAATGGTGTTAGTAACATCTTCACCTTCAAGTACAATTTTGCTTTTTTTAGTTTCTTTATCGATAGAAAATTGTACATCCAAATTGGCAGCGAGTGGGACCAACCCCTCTTCGTTATCAGTTGCAATTTGGTGGTGTAATGCTGCTAACGAAAGCACGCGATAAATCGCACCGCTATCCAACACTTCCCAATTTAATGTTTCAGCTAACAAGCGACAAACAGTTCCTTTGCCTGAACCACTTGGGCCGTCTACGGTGATAACTGGCATAGCTGCCTGCATTTAGACCTCCTAAAAATGCTCACCTGAATTTGACGGCGCATAGTATACGTCAATTTGCTGAATATATCCTTATTTACCTGTCATTTTTTGTTATATCTCAAATTATTAGTACAGTGAAAGGCACTAAAAGTCAGGTGCTAACTGGCTTTGACTGAATAAAATTCAGTCAAATATGCGTGTATTTGACTTTGTTATGATGACTATTTTAGAGAAGATTTTAAGGTGCTGAACATCTTCAACACCTTGGATGAAATCAATACTGACTAATGCTTTCTAACACTGAAAAATAGGTTGGGAAAGTTTTTGCCGTACATTTTGGGTCGTTAATCGTGATAGCTTGACCACCCACTGCCACCATCGAAAAACACATCGCAATGCGATGGTCATTGTATGTGTCTACATCCGTAAAATTAAAATTAGCCGGTGGTGTAACTTCGATAAAGTCGTGCCCTTCTACCACTTCTGCGCCTACTTTTTTAAGTTCAGTCGCCATGGCAGCTAGCCTATCGGTTTCTTTCACGCGCCAATTGTAGATATTACGAATTGCCGTTTTACCTTTTGCGAATAGCGCTACGGTTGCAAGCGTCATCGCCGCATCGGGAATAGCATTGGCGTCAATGTCCACACCATTTAGCTCACCTTTTCGGACAACGATACGCTCATCATGCCAATCAATGTCTGCACCGACTTGTTCCATCACTTTGGCAAAACCGATATCACCTTGCACACTTTGTTTACCCACTCCCTTTATTTCAATTTCGCCTCCTGCAATTGCAGCTGCTGCGATGAAATAAGAGGCTGACGAGGCATCCCCTTCGACCATAAGTGTTCCAGGAGATTGATACTGTTGGCCTGCTTTTACCACAAAATGTTGATAATCGTGGTTTTCGACATGAACCCCAAAGTGCGCCATCACGCCAATGGTAATATCAATATAAGGCTTTGAAACCAGTTCACCTTTAATCGCAATATTCGTATCGCCACTAAAAAGCGGTGCTGCCATCAATAATGCAGTTAAGAATTGGCTTGAGATACTACCGTCAATCTCAACTTCACCACCAGCAAGTTGCTTACCTGTAATTTTCAACGGCGGGTAGTCTTTGTTTTTGAGATATTGAATATCTGCACCAAGCGTTTGCATCGCATCAACAAGATGGCCAATTGGACGCTCTTCCATTCGTGGCTCACCAATCAGTTCATAATCACCAGGTATAGCTGCAAGCACTGCAGTTAATGGGCGATATGCTGTACCGGCATTACCTAAAAATAGCGGCTCAACGGGGGTGTTAAAGTTACCAGCATTTCCTTTGACCAGTGCCACCGTATTATCGTCTTCTAACGATACTTCAACGCCTAACTGAGACAATGCGCCTAACATATGGCGGATGTCATCGCTATCCAATAAGTTCGTCACTTTTGTCGTGCCTTCGCACAACGCTGCAAGCAACAAAATACGATTTGATAAGCTTTTAGAGCCAGGTAGCGTCACACTGCCACTGACTTTAGTAATAGGCTTGAGGGTCAATTGTTCCATCAACTGTTCTCCCGTGCGAATTTATCCATAAATGCAACTAACGCTTTGATCCCTTCAATTGGCATGGCGTTGTATATACTAGCTCGCATACCACCAACAAAACGGTGGCCTTCAAGTGCAATTAAACCGTTTTGTTCTGCCTCTGCCAAAAATTTAGCATTTAGGCTGTCATCATTTAACCAAAATGGCACGTTCATCAATGAGCGACAATGTTTTGCAACTTTGTTTGAATAGAAGTCAGAGCCATCGATGTAATCGTATAAAATGGCTGCTTTTTCTTGATTGTGCGCTTCCATGGCTTTAACACCACCAATGCTTTCAAGATACTTGAATACCTCAAACGCAAGATACCATGCAAATGTCGGTGGTGTGTTGTACATGCTTTGCTGATCAGCCTCAATGGCGTAATCAAGGATAGCAGGTCTTGGCAACCCTTCACGCTTCAATAACGTCTTACGTACAATGGCGATACTGAGACCCGAAGGACCGATATTTTTTTGTGCACCAGCATAGATCAAATCAAAGTCATCGACGTTAATTTCGCGAGATAAAATATTGGAAGACATATCCGCTACAATTGGTGCGGTTGCATGCTTTGGAACGTCAAATATTTCGATACCGTCGATGGTTTCGTTTGGACAATAGTGAATGTATGAAGCGTTTTCTGGTAACTTCCACTCGGAGACAGGTAAAATGTCGAATTGACCATTTTCGTCAGTGCGAATATTAATCGCATGCGTTTGCGTGAATTTTTCACCTTCTTTCGTCGCACCGGTAGACCAGATCCCGTTCTCGATATATACGCCAGGTACACCATCTACATGTAGATTTAACGGTACAGCAGCAAAGTGACCTCGGCCACCACCATGCATAAACAGGACTTCAAATTCATCAGAGATGTTCATCAAACGACGTAAGCTTGCTTCGCATTGCTTTGCCATTTCAAGATACGGTGCCGAACGATGGCTCACTTCCATCACCGAAACACCAAGATTTTGCCAATCTAGAAATTCTTTTTGCGCTTTTTTCATAACTTCAACAGGTAACATCGCAGGACCCGCGCAAAAATTATAAACCGTCATATTTTTCCTCATTCCAAATAATCTAGATCATCCAAAGAATAGCGTTATTCTCATGACTTTTTGGATGAACAGTGGGCTGCCCGACTAAAATGTCGGATTGTTGGTAGCCTTAATTTATCAGGCTTCAGGCTCTTGTCATAGAGGAGCAGATTGAAAAAATTGACAGAAAGAAAAAAAGCGACCGAAGTCGCTTTTTTTGGGTAGGATTTTTTTATTCCTCTGCGTCAGATCCCGCAGCAGGTGTTGCTTCACCTTCTAGCTCTGCAACGTCACCTTCAGGCAACTCTTGCACTTCAATTTCTTCGATGCGTTGAAGACCTACTACCTTTTCTTCTTCCATCGTACGGATCAGAATAACACCTTGGGTGTTACGGCCTACCGTAGAAACTTCGTTTACACGCGTTCTAACTAGCGTACCACGGTTTGAGATCAACATGATTTCATCGTTGTCATCAACTTGAACCGCGCCAACCACAGAACCATTTCTTTCAGTTACTTTGATTGACACTACACCTTGTGTTGCACGGCTCTTCGCTGGGTACTCTTCAAGCGGTGTACGCTTACCATAACCATTTTCAGTTACGGTCAAGATTGCACCATCGCCTTGTGGTACGATTAGTGATACCACTTTCACGTCATCAGGCATCTTGATACCACGAACACCTGTTGCTGTACGGCCCATCGGACGTAAAGCCAACATTTCTTCGCCAGTTTCAGGATCACGCTTCACTTCACCTGTTTCTGAATCTCGCTGCTTCTCGTTAAAGCGTACAACTTTACCATGCTCAGTAAATAGCATGATGTCATTTTCACCTGTGGTGATGTTAGCACCGATCAGGCTATCGCCTTCGTTCAAGTTGATAGCAATAATGCCACTTGCACGCTGACGGCTGTATGCAGTCAGAGGTGTTTTCTTAACGATACCACTTGCCGTCGCCATAACGATAAACTTATCTTCTTCGTATTCACGAACCGGTAAAATTGTCGTAATACGCTCATCAGCTTCGAGTGGTAATAAGTTAACAATTGGCTTTCCGCGCGCAGCACGTGATGCAAGCGGCAGCTGGTAAACTTTCAACCAATACAAGCGGCCAGAAGTGGAGAAACAAAGAATTGTATCGTGAGTATTTGCAACGAGTAGACGTTCGATAAAGTCTTCATCTTTCATCTTAGTTGCAGATCGCCCTTTACCACCACGACGCTGAGCTTCGTAATCGCTAAGAGGTTGATACTTAACGTAGCCTTCGTGAGAAAGCGTAACTACAACGTCTTCTTCGTTGATCAAATCTTCTAAACTGATATCGTGCGCAGCAGCAGTGATCTCTGTGCGACGCTCATCACCATACGTTTCTTTGATTTCAACTAACTCATCGCGGATCACTTCCATCAAACGCTCTGGAGTAGAAAGGATGTACAGTAGCTCAGCGATAAGATCGAGTAGTTCTTTGTATTCTGCCAGAATTTTCTCGTGCTCAAGACCTGTTAATTTGTGAAGTCTTAAGTCTAGGATTGCTTGGGCTTGTTGCTCAGACAAATAGTACTGACCATCACGGATCCCTAATTCTTCCGCTAACCAATCTGGACGCGCAACATTTTCTTCACCAGTACGCTCAAGCATTGATTTAACGTTACCAAGATCCCAAGCTCGCGCAGTTAGCGCCGCTTTCGCTTCTGCTGGAGTTGGTGACTTACGAATAAGCTCAATGATTGGGTCAATGTTGGCTAGCGCAATTGCGAGGCCTTCAAGCGTATGCGCTCGGTCTCTTGCCTTACGCAGGTCAAATACAGTACGACGCGTTACGACTTCACGACGGTGAATAATAAACGCATCAAGCATTTCTTTCAGGTTGAAACACTTGGGCTGGTTGTTATCTAGTGCAACCATATTGATGCCAAACACAGTTTGTAGTTGTGTTTGAGCGTATAGGTTGTTTAGTACAACCTCACCGACTTCACCGCGTTTGATTTCAATAACAATACGCATACCGTCTTTATCAGACTCGTCGCGTAGTGCACTGATCCCTTCAACCTTTTTGTCTTTAACAAGCTCTGCAATCTTTTCAATTAGTCTTGCTTTGTTAACTTGGTAAGGAATTTCATGAACGATGATGGTTTCTTTGTTTGTTTTCTCATCGACTTCGATTTCAGCTTTCGCGCGAATATAGATCTTACCACGACCTGTTTTATAGGCTTGTTCGATGCCGTTTTTACCGCTAATGATGGCAGCAGTCGGGAAATCAGGACCCGGAATATAGTCGATTAACTCTTCAATGGTGATGTCTGGATTCTGGATCACAGCCAAACAACCATTGATCACCTCAGTTAAGTTGTGAGGTGGAATATTGGTCGCCATACCAACCGCGATACCAGATGAACCATTCACCAATAAGTTAGGCACTTTAGTTGGTAACACATCTGGAATTTGCTCTGTACCATCGTAGTTTGGTACATAATCAACGGTTTCTTTTTCAAGGTCAGCAAGTAACTCGTGAGCGACTTTCGCCATACGTACTTCGGTATAACGCATCGCAGCTGCAGAGTCACCATCGACAGAACCAAAGTTACCTTGTCCATCTACGAGCATATAGCGTAGAGAGAAAGGCTGAGCCATACGTACAATAGTATCGTAAACCGCGCTATCACCATGCGGGTGATATTTACCGATTACGTCACCAACTACACGAGCTGACTTTTTATAAGGTTTGTTCCAGTCATTTTTAAGTTCATTCATCGCGAACAATACACGACGGTGAACAGGCTTTAGGCCGTCACGTACGTCAGGTAATGCACGACCTACGATTACACTCATTGCATAATCTAGGTATGAATTTTTTAATTCATCTTCGATATTGACTGGCAGGATTTCATTGGCGAGATCAGACATTTGACTCCACTTTCCTTCAGTGTCCACCCCTTTTGTGTCACACTACAACTTGTGTTGAGATGCTATCTGAATATCAAATTGCTCTTTCTGCTGAAGCGCCAATTAAACGCGCTTCAAAAAATAGCCGAATTGCCTCAGAGTATCAGCGGGGGCTTTGTTTATTATAAAATTCGTCAAGCATGCTAACACACTTTTTACCGTTTTACAGGTGCTATTTTTATCTAATCCCCTTTATAATGCGCTCAATTCGACGAGGAAGTTTTTTATGACCGAACATCAAAATGTAGACCCTAATGAAATCGCTAAATTTGAAGAAATAGCAGAGCGCTGGTGGGACCGAGAGGGAGAGTTTAAACCATTACACGACATTAACCCGTTGAGATTGGACTTTATTAACGATAAGTGTGAAGGCCTATTTGCAAAAACAGTATTGGATGTCGGTTGTGGTGGCGGGATTTTAACAGAAAGCATGGCTAAGCTGGGTGCAAATGCAACCGGTATCGATATGGGGCAAGAGCCGCTTAACGTCGCAAAGCTCCACGCATTAGAGGTCGGCGTTAACGTAGACTATCAAAAAGTGCCAGCGGAAGAATTCGCAGCTATGCACCAAAGTGAATTCGATGTAGTAACTTGCATGGAAATGTTAGAACACGTACCAGACCCAGAATCCATTATTCGTTCAGTCGCGCAGCTAGTTAAGCCCGGCGGTCATGTATTTTTTTCTACCTTAAACAAAACTACAAAAGCGTATTTACTGGCTATCGTCGCTGCTGAAAAACTGCTTAAAATGGTTCCTGAAGGCACGCATGAGCACGATAAGTTTATTCGCCCTTCGACCTTAATTGACTGGGCTGAAAAGTACGACCTCAAAGTCAGAGCGGCGACAGGGATTAACTACAACCCTATCGGCAAAACATTTACCTTAACGAAAGACGTTTCAGTTAACTACATTCTACACTTTGAGAAGCTGGCATGATCCAAGCGGTACTATTTGATTTAGACGGCACCTTGCTGGATACCAGTGATGATTTGGGCGCTGCACTAAACCACGTTTTAACTGTTAATAAAATGCCTTCTGTCGGCAAACAGGTATATAGCAGTGCGATTTCAAACGGCGTAGCAGCGATGTTACAGGTAGGGTTTGGTGAGTCATTAAAGCACTTTGATACTCAGATATTACGTCAGGGGGTACTCGACTACTATCTGGCAAATCTATCAGTACATTCCCAATGTTTTGCGCAAATTGGTGAGTTATTAGCGGCACTTTTAGAAAAAGAGATTCAGGTTGGGATCATGACCAACAAACCTGAGTTTTTAACACTTCCGCTACTAAAACAGATCCCTGAACTTGCAAAGATCGAGACAGTAGTATGCGGAGATACGCTGGCGGTGGCCAAACCTCATCCCGAGCCTTTACTGTTAGTGGCGTCAAAATTGGGGGTGTCACCAGCGCAATGTATTTATGTTGGCGATGCTGAGCGAGACATTATTGCTGCAAAATCCGCAAAAATGATTAGTGCAGCAGCAATGTGGGGATTCATTCCATCTGAAGCTGAAGCTAAGTCTTGGCAGGCGGATCTCTATCTTACTAACCCATTAGACACGTTATCGCATATTTAGTGTCGATAAAAAAATAAAACACCATATATTGTGTTTTTGCTATAATAGATACGAATTTGTGTAGAAAAAAATCAGTTAGAATTTTTTTTTATTTTTGCTGAAAAGCATCATCTTTTTGTTGATTTTTCTTTGTGGGCAGATAAGTGGATTGTCATAGGTTAGTGGATACTTACATAAATAAATTATCCCAAACTTATCCACAATTCTGCCCAAGTTGTTCTCTTGCAAATTCACATCAACCCCACTATCTTGTGATCCCTAGCCACTAGGGCACCATATATAGTGGTGGTTTGCTAAACAATTTTATATTCGTGCGATATCTAAAGCGCGTTCCTAAGGAATACAGGCACATAACATGAACCAACAGCTATCTGTATGCAAAAGAAACGGTCGCAAAGAACCGTTAGATCTAGATAAGATCCATCGTGTCATTACATGGGCGGCAGAAGGCCTAGATAACGTCTCAGTTTCTCAGGTTGAATTAAAGTCACACATCCAGTTTTATGACGGTATTCGTACTGGTGATATCCACGAAACGATTATTAAAGCTGCAGCCGATCTGATCTCAAAAGAGTCTCCAGATTATCAGTATCTAGCCGCTCGTTTGGCTATTTTCCACTTGCGTAAGAAAGCCTATGGCTGTTTTGAGCCGCCGCACTTACACGACCACGTGGTAAAGCTGGTTGAAGACAAGCGCTACGATCAGCACCTTCTTACTGACTACACAAAAGCAGAGTTTGATGAGCTAAACAGCTACATCGACCATAGCCGAGATATGAACTTCAGCTATGCAGCTGTTAAGCAGTTGGAAGGTAAGTACCTTGTACAAAACCGCGTAACGGGTGAAATCTATGAAAGTGCGCAGTTCTTATATGTTCTTGTAGCTGCTAGCCTGTTTGCAAACTACCCGAAAGAAACGCGTCTAGATTACATTAAGCGATTCTACGATGCGGTTTCAACATTCAAAATTTCATTACCAACGCCAATTATGGCGGGTGTTCGTACGCCGACACGTCAGTTTAGTTCATGCGTACTGATTGAATGTGCTGATAGCCTAGATTCAATCAACGCAACTTCTTCTGCGATTGTAAAATACGTCAGTCAGCGCGCTGGTATTGGTATTAACGCAGGTCGTATTCGTGCACTAGGTAGCCCAATCAGAAATGGTGAAGCGTACCACACAGGATGTATTCCATTTTATAAGCACTTCCAAACGGCTGTTAAAAGCTGTTCTCAAGGCGGTGTGCGTGGTGGCGCAGCGACCCTATTCTACCCGCTTTGGCATCTTGAAGTTGAAAACCTATTAGTACTAAAAAATAACCGAGGTGTTGAAGAGAACCGCGTGCGTCATTTAGATTATGGCGTGCAGTTCAACAAAACCATGTATAGCCGCCTAATTAAAGACGACTATATCACGCTATTTAGTCCATCAGATGTGCCAGGTCTTTACGACGCATTCTTTGAAGATCAAGATAAATTCGAAGAACTGTATGTTAAGTACGAGCAAGATGAGGCTATTCGTAAGAAACGCATTAAAGCGATTGAATTATTCTCAATGTTTGCGCAAGAACGTGCGAGCACCGGTCGTATTTATCTACAAAACGTTGACCACTGTAATACACACAGTCCGTTTGACTCTAAGGTTGCACCGATCCGCCAGTCAAACCTATGCCTTGAAATTGCACTACCAACGAAGCCGTTAAGCCATGTAAATGACCCTGAAGGTGAAATTGCACTTTGTACGCTTTCAGCATTTAACTTAGGTGCCATCAAGTCTCTAGATGAGCTAGAAGAGTTAGCAGAGCTTGCGGTTCGCGCACTTGATAACCTATTAGACTATCAAGACTACCCTGTTCCTGCTGCGTACAATGCAACGATGGGACGCCGTACACTGGGCATCGGTGTGATTAACTTTGCTTATTATCTTGCAAAGAATGGTGTTAAGTACTCAGATGGTAGTGCTAACGGCCTAACACACAGAACATTTGAAGCGATCCAATACTATCTGATGAAAGCATCGAATGAACTGGCAAAAGAGCGTGGCGCTTGTCCTAAGTTTAACGAGACGACCTACTCACAAGGTATCATGCCAATAGATACCTATAAGCGTGACCTTGATAAAGTCTGTGAAGAGCCATTACGCCTTGACTGGGATGCATTAAGAGCAAGTATCCAAGAACACGGTATGCGTAACTCAACGTTGTCAGCCTTGATGCCATCGGAAACATCATCGCAAATTTCAAATGCGACAAACGGCATTGAACCACCTCGTGGCCATATCAGTGTTAAAGCGAGTAAAGATGGTATCTTGAAGCAAGTTGTACCTGAGTACGACCGCCTCAAAGACAACTATGAGCTACTTTGGGATATTCCATCTAACGATGGTTACCTTGCGCTAGTTGGTATTATGCAGAAGTTCATCGATCAAACTATCTCTGCAAATACCAATTATGATCCAAGTAAGTTTGAAGCGGGTAAAGTTCCTATGAAGCTATTGCTAAAAGACTTACTCACCGCGTACAAACTTGGTGTTAAGACACTTTACTACCATAATACCCGCGATGGTGCTTCGGATGCTCAAGATGAGTTGAAACCAGAAGCAGAAGACGATGGCTGTGAAGGCGGCGCTTGTAAGATATAACTTTTTATGCGGGTGGTCTTCACCCGCTTTTTTAGGTATTGAGTAACAC
This sequence comes from Pseudoalteromonas sp. OF7H-1, assembly GCF_022347825.1. Classification (NCBI taxonomy): domain Bacteria; kingdom Pseudomonadati; phylum Pseudomonadota; class Gammaproteobacteria; order Alteromonadales; family Pseudoalteromonadaceae; genus Pseudoalteromonas; species Pseudoalteromonas sp. OF7H-1. The sequence goes on from NZ_JAKRFX010000024.1 coordinate 18,555, forward strand.
ATTTATGGCATATTCTACGTTTAGCAGAAATCATAACGACCAATTAAAAGAACCGATGTTTTTCGGACAAACTGTTAATGTATCTCGCTACGACCAACAGAAGTTCCCTATTTTCGAAAAGCTAATTGAAAAGCAATTATCGTTTTTCTGGCGTCCAGAAGAAGTAGACGTAAGTAAGGATAGATTGGACTTTCAGGCACTTCCTGAGCACGAAAGACATATCTTTTTGAGCAACCTAAAATATCAAACATTGCTAGACAGTGTGCAAGGTCGCTCTCCAAACGTTGCGCTTTTGCCGATCGTCTCCATCCCTGAACTTGAAACTTGGATCGAAACTTGGGCGTTTAGTGAAACGATCCACAGCCGCTCTTACACTCACATTATTCGTAATGTGACGCAGAATCCGGAAGTGATCTTTGATGACATCGTGGGCAATGACAAAATTGTTGAACGTGCGGACGCAGTTACCAAGTATTACGATGAACTGATTGAAAAGGTAAGCCTTTATAATCAGTACGGTGAAGGCAAGCATGAAATTAATGGCACAACGGTCGTCATTAACTTGTTTGAACTGAAAAAACTTCTGTATCTTTGCATCATGTCGGTAAACATCTTAGAAGCGATCCGCTTCTACGTGAGTTTTGCCTGCTCATTTGCTTTTGCTGAGCGAGAGCTTATGGAAGGTAATGCTAAGATCATCAAGCTAATTGCTCGTGATGAAGCGCTTCATTTGTCTGGCACACAGCATATGCTGAATATCATGCAAGAAGGCAAAGATGACCCTGAAATGTCTATCGTGGCAGCACAATGCCGTGACGAAGCGATTAAGATGTTTGTTGAAGCAGCTGAGCAAGAAAAAGAATGGGCTGAGTATCTATTTAAAGACGGCTCAATGATTGGCCTGAACAAAGATATTTTGTGTCAATACGTTGAGTACATCACAAATATTCGTATGGCAGCAGTTGGTTTACCAACGCAATTTGAGACCAAATCGAATCCTATTCCGTGGATCAATGCTTGGCTTGTTTCTGACAATGTTCAGGTTGCACCACAGGAAGCTGAGATCAGCTCATACCTTGTTGGACAAATCGACTCTGAAGTTGATGCCTCTGACTTTGGCGATTTCGACTTGTAATGGTTGAAAAGCCATCCTTCCTAATTCAGGTTGAGAATATTGAGGAGCCACTGAAATATGTGGCTTCTTCGTCTTCGATACTTGAGACCCTTGAAGCCGCGAATATTGAAGTCCCCTATCAATGTCGCGAGGGTTTTTGCGGCGCCTGCCGCGCCAAGCTCATTGAAGGACAAACACAGTACACAAACGAGCCACTTGCTTTTGTGAGAGATGGGGAAATTTTATTATGCTGTAGCAGACCCACAAGCCATATTAAAATAGAGTTGCCGTAAATAACCAAAACCCAAGAGATAACAACTTGCCTAATAGCCGTTATCCCTAACTAATACGTTAAATCAGCTTGGTAATTTGAGTACGAATGTAGTGTTCGCTATCAGTAACACTCATCGCCCCATTTTCAAAAATCACATCCCAATGTAAACTTCGCGTCAGCATTTCACACAATTCAACCACAAAGTCCTTAGGAATACTAAACACAGAGAAAGATCCAATAAACTGCAATTGCGCTCGACGCTCTTCAAACCATTGCTCACCGCCTGCACACAACACCACAACCTTAGCATAAAGCTTTTCATACTTGAGTATCTCATCGACCTCTAAGGTACCAATAAACAAAGCAACTTCAACCTGTTCGTTGTCATCTTCTAGCCATACATCCGGCCAATATTTTTTCTCCGCCTTGCTCCACTTTGCCGGCTTATCAAAAGACAGTGCGCAGATCCCAAGCAGTTTCATCGCAAAATGCTCGCTACTTTCTTTTGACAACATGGCGGTAGTAAACGCTTCTTCATGGTGGCTATGGTGAAATAAGTCAGCAACCTTAATCCTTGCCTTGAAAACAAATGGCTTGTTCATTATGTTGTGCTCACTTTAGCTTGTTTCTTAACTATAGCTGTAATTCTAATTTCAACAATAACTAAGTTATAGTATAACGTTATTGATCCGCAAAATTTGTAGTGTTATATTATCACTCTATTAGTCGAACAGCTCACTCGTTCAATACATAACCTAACTCGTGGTAATAAAAATATGTTTAAGCAGTCTCTTATCGCCAGCGCATTAATTTCAATAATAGGTGCAGCGCCAGCTTATGCTGCACAACTAACAGGTAAAGTTGTTGATGCAAACAACCAACCGCTCAGTAACGCCACTATCCACCTTCATGGCAAAAGCAAATCGGTAAAGTCAGATAAATTTGGCCAATTTACGATTGAGCTTGATGCTGACTCGCAGCTTCATATCTCAAAGCCAAACTACTTAGACCATCGTATTAATGTTACCGAAGAACAAGGTTTCGTACGTGTTGAGCTAACACCAACGTCCGTTGAGAGCATAGTTGTTTATTCTTCTGCCCTGCACAAAAATAGTATGGAAATGACCTCTCCAGTGAGTGTATTAAGCGGTGATGAACTAAAAAACCGTGCAAAACCCACACTGGGTGAAACACTAAAAGGCCAACCTGGGATCAATGCCAGTTATTTTGGTCCGGTAAGTTCAAGCCCTATTATCCGTGGCTTAGATGGACCACGAGTCAAAATCACGCAAAATGGGTTAGACAGTAGCGATGCCTCGCGCGTTGGTCCTGATCATGCCAACACCAACGACTCGCTTGCAGCGCAACAGATTGAAGTGCTAAGAGGCCCAGCTACCCTACTATACGGCTCAGGTGCAATAGGTGGTGTGGTTAATGTCGTTGATAATCGTATTCCGACTGATGTGATCGAAAGCCTTCAGGGCGCAGCCGACTATAGCCATGACACCAACTCAAATACCAATACCTTTGCGGTGTTATTAGAATCAGGCTTTGACGGCTTTAACTTCCATTTCGATGGCGTTAAGCGTAAAGGTGGTGACTATGAAACCCCTAATTTCGCGCTACCGCACGACGAACATGAAGAACACGAGCATGAACATGAAGGAGAAGATCATGCCCACGAAGCAGAAGAACATGAAACAGAGTACGCCAATCGCGTCGACAATACCTTTATCGATTCTGAGCAATTTAATTTAGGTACAAGTTACGTCGGCGATCATCTGACCGTTGGTTTCTCTTATGGCCGTGTTGATACCGACTATGGCATTCCTGCTCACTCTCATATTGGTCATGACCATGATCACGAGCATGAAGACGAAGGGCATGACCACGAAGAAGAATCCGTATTTGCTCGAGTAAAGCAAGACCGTTGGCAAGGGCTTGTAAATTATGCAGTACACAGTGACTGGCTTGAATCTGTTGGTCTACGTGTCGGCTACACCGATTACGAACACGCTGAAATTGAAGATGGAAACATAGGTACTGTATTTGAAAATGATACAACCGAGTTACGCTTAACCGCAGAGCACCGCTTAGGTGAATGGCACGGCACTGTTGGCTATCATTTCTCCGACAGCGATTACGCCGCAAATGGAGCAGAAGCTTTCACGCCATCGACCAATACCAAAACGCATGCTCTTTATATCCTTGAAGAACGTCGTTTTGGAGACTTCACACTTGAGTTAGGTGCTCGTATTGAAGACTACCAGTTATCAAGCAAAGGCAATCAACTCGAAGCGTACGAAGAAGATCATGACCATGAAGGTGAACACGATCATGATCACGACCATGGTGGTAACTTAGATAATGGGTTTATTTCTTATGACCTAGAAATGACCAATCTAAGCTTGTCTATTGGTGGTGTGTACGACTTTGCTGAAGGCCAAAACGTTGCTGTTTCGCTGTCTCGTTCAGAGCGCGCACCATTAACCGCCGAATTGCTTTCAAATGGCATTCATATCGCAACCAGCACCTATGAACTAGGGCTTGGTTATGAGCTAGAGGGTGATCATTTACACTTTGAGCCACAAGATGTTGAACAAGAGACATCAAATAACTTAGACATCAGTTTTAGAAAGTTCTCAGGTGACTTTGGCTATACCGTTAATTTCTTCTATAACGACATCGAAAACTTCTACTATCAGGCATTAACAGACTATATCTATAGTCCAGAGCACGGTTTAGAAGTGGCGGATCATGCACATGAAGGCGCGGTTCCAGTGTTTAAGTTTGAAAGCAGTGATGCCAAACTATACGGTCTCGAGTTTGATGCCCATTACAAACTAAGCAACTTTGCACGCGTCAAAGTGTTTGGTGATTCGCTGACAGCGAAGTTAGATAACGACGAATATTTGCCACGTATCCCAAGCAACAAGCTCGGTCTTGATTACGAACACAGTTACGAGAACCTAACTGCTAACTTCACGGTGACGCATTATTTCAAGCAAGACAACATCGCGAGCTATGAAAGTGAAACTAAGGGCTATACGTTAGTGGATATGTCGTTTAACTATGACTTTGAGTTTATGGGCAGTGACATGGTTGGTTATGTTAACCTTGATAACCTAACAGATGAGCTAGGCTTTGTGCATAGCTCGTTTATCAAAGAGCAAGCCCCTCTTCCAGGTCGTAACATCAAGCTTGGCATTAGAGGCTACTTTTAATACCGATTCCTTTCTTTTATAGAAACCAAAAAGCTACCTCTTGTGGGTAGCTTTTTTATCTAACTTGAAGCTGTGATACCTCAATTTAATGATATTAAATCAGTAAATTATGCGCGAGTGCCAAAGATTTTGTCACCGGCATCACCAAGCCCTGGGACTATATATCCTTTCTCATTTAAATGGCTATCTAATGCTGCTGTGTAAATTTCAACATCAGGGTGTGCTTCTTCCACCAGCTTTACTCCTTCTGGCGCTGCCACCAGCACAATCGCTCTGATCTCTTTTGAACCGGCTTTTTTTAGCATGTCGATAGTAGCAATCAGTGAGCCACCAGTCGCAAGCATTGGATCAATAACTAATGCAAGTCTGGCATCGATATTGCCCACCAACTTCTCAAAATAAGGCACAGGCTCAAGTGTTTCTTCGTTGCGCTGTAAACCCACAACACTTACTTTAGCTGCTGGGATCAACTGCAGTAAGCCATCTAGCATTCCCAAACCGGCTCTCAAAATTGGCACTAAGGTGATCTTTTTACCTGTCAGCCTTTTAACTGTTAACCCGTTACCGTCCCAAGCAGAGATAATCTGATCGCTCAACGTCAAATCTTTTGTTGCTTCGTAAGTGAGTAAGTTGCCAACTTCCGAGACAATTTCGCGAAAATTTTTGGTCGATATACCCTGCTCTCGCAAGAGCCCGAGTTTATGCTGAACTAGTGGGTGATCAATTACATGTAATGCCATGGCTGCGTATCCTTATAAACTGCTAAAGAAATCTTCTGGTTTGTGCCTTATAGGCTTTGTACACTGCACCGTAGGCGTGCCTAAATAAAGATAGCCAACGATCTCATCTTTTTCATTGAGACCAAGTTGCTTTTTCACTTCTGGACTCTGGGCAAAGTAGCCCGTACGCCATACACCAGATAACCCCTGTGCAAAAGCCGCTTGCTGCATCGCAAGTACACTACAGCCTGCACTTTGAATTTGCTCAATACGAGGTACTTTTGGATGTTCTTGATAAGGGGATATTGCGATGATCAACATTGGCGCGCGCTCTGGTAGCTGCCTGGCTCTATCTATTACTCGTTGCGCTTGCTGCTCTTTCATCGCTGCTTGATAGTAGATTTCACCCAGCTTTTCACGGCCTTTCTCTTCTACTGTAATAAATCTAAACGGTGTTAAGCCACCATGATCTGGCACTTTTAGTGCTGCTTTTTTAATGATTTCTAACTGAGCTGGATTAGGTCCAGGAAAAGACAAATTGTTATCTGACTGGCGTGTTAAGAGTAATTCTATGGCGTCCATTAACTCATCCCTTGTTGTGCCTTTAAAATGGCCGTGAATTATACCAGTTTGACTTATTACATGTCTCGAAATAGACCACATACTTAAGCAAATTGGTATTACGTGGCTTGTAGTCTACCATTTTCCCTTAAATTCGACCACGCGACATCACGGATTCTGGATAGCATCCTTGCAATATTTCGTTTTACTCTGGAAGTAAATCGCGTTGTTTTCTATCAATAAGTAGCCTTAACCAATAATCAACACTGACATAACGTCCACCACCAGTAAAAAATAATGAAAGTAGTAATACAAAGTAAGTTGCCGAAAATTCAATTCCATTGTTTAAAATAACAATATTACCTCTTTCATAGAGATAATTTGGTCTGCCATTTTCTTCGACTATCTCTTTAATTGAATCCAAACGTTGCTTTGCTGCTACGCTATTTTCTAAGCTCGCTTTAGCTTCTTCAAAGCCTAGCCAGTCTAATACTTTTGCGGCGCTGGTATCAGGATTTGTTGGCGTTACCGAAAACCAGCCATGCTCCAAATGCACCGTCGTTGCAGCAACTACCATAGTCACCATGAGCGGAATAGACACTAAACGCGTAAGCAAGCCAAGTAAAATTAGCCAACCACCTAAAAACTCCGTCCAAGCGGCTAGAAAGGCAAGTAAGTCAGGAAAAGGTAAACCTAAGCCCCATTCACTATTGCCAAACCATGCGACAATATTGGGATCGGCGAGGAGGCGTTGTAAAAATGCCGCGTCCGGATTAGCCAAATTTAATTTATTGTAACCTGCAATGATCATAACTGGCGCAAGAATAAGGCGCATAAGTAATGGCGCAAGACCAGAAAAATGTTGAGATAAATGTTGTAGTTGCCGATACGGCTTTAATAGGTTGGCAAGCATATGCGGTCCATAGTTGATGTTAGAATTATCAGTATAGACCGCAGATTGGGTTGGATTATTTCGTTAGATCTTTCTTGCTACCTGAAGGGCTTCTGCAATCGCTCGCTTAGCATCAATCGCTGCCGCCAGTTTGGCCCCACCAATAACGTGCTGATTTTCTGGTAGTGCCTCTTTATCGAACAAGCTATCGTTAGAAACTTGTCCAATACAAGCAATGACCGTATCAACATCCAACAATTGCTCTTCACCTGCAACTCTTACAGTCAAACCTTGATTATCAAAGCTGATATATTCGCATTCTGCAATTTGTTGAACATTGTGGTGTTTTGCAACGGCTCTGTGGATCCAGCCTGTGGTCTTACCTAAGTCTTTACCAAAACGTCCTTCAGAGCGTTTTAACATATAAATCGGTCTTTGCTCTTGTGATGGTTGCGCTTCGCATTCTATTCCCCATTGAGATTTAAAATCAGGGATCGTTTGTTCTCGCTGTTCAGTTAAAAACGCTACCATGTCAAAGCCAATACCACCTGCGCCTAAAATAGCAATTTTATTACCTAATTCTACTTCACCCTTAATCACTTCGTCATAGGCAAACACACGTTTCCCATCTGCGCATTCAATTTTCGACATCCGTGGACTTACGCCCGTTGCAAATACCACATCATCAAACGCATTTGCCATTGTTTCTTCGTATGGTGTATTTAGGCAAAGCTCAACACCTAAGCGATTTATTTCGCTGACATAGTATTTAAGCGTATGTTGGAAGTCTTCTTTACCTGGTATTCGCATCGCTAAATTAAACTGACCACCTAATTCGCTACCTTTATCAATCAACTTGACTTGATGGCCTTTTTTAGCGAGATAATAACTTACAGACAACCCAGCAGGTCCTGCGCCAACAACGAGTACTTGTTTTTTCCTTTGGGCACTCTGAAGTGGATAATCCAATTCAAATCCGGCTTGTGGATTCACCAAACATGTTGCTCGTTTACCTTTAAATACATGGTCTAAACAACCCTGATTACAGCCGATGCAAATATTGATTTGTTCCGAGCGCTGCTCTTGATATTTATTAAAGAATTCAGGATCAGCCAGTAGCGGACGCGCCATAGAAATAAGGTCGGCATCTCCTTTAGCTAAAATGTCATTAGCAAGATCTGGGGTGTTAATCCTATTTACTGCTACAACAGGTATATCAACGGCTTGTTTTAATCTATGTGACGCTTCACGATAAGCACCTGGAGGCACCATCGACGCAATTGTTGGAACACGCGCTTCGTGCCAACCAATGCCAGTGTTGAGAATATCCACACCGGCCGCGACCAAAGCTTTGGCTTGAAGCACAACTTCTTCTGGTGTTGAGCCATTTGGGATTAAGTCCATGACCGACAGACGAAAAACGATTATGAACTTATCGCTCACTTTTGCTCTAACCGCTTTTACAATATCTGTTGCCAATCGCATTCTGTTTTCTAAGCTACCACCATATTCATCAGTGCGCTTATTAGTATGACCCGCCATAAACTCATTGATTAAATATCCCTCTGAGCCCATGATTTCCACACCATCGTAGCCTGCTTTTTCGGCCAACTTAGCTGAGTGAGCAAAGTCTTTAATCGTACGTTTGATGGCACTTAAGCTCATTGCTTTTGGTTTATATGGATTAATCGGTGCTTTGATAGCACTAGGTGCAGTGTTGAATGGATGATAAGCATAGCGCCCAGCATGTAGTAACTGTATACAAATTTTGCCACCATGCTTATGTACTACATCAGTGTATGCTTTGTGTTTAATTACATCGTATAACGAGTTAAAAGAAGAAGAAATGGGTGTCAACTTACCGCGTAGGTTTGGACTGTAGCCACCGGTTACGATCAGACCCACTCCACCTTTTGCTCGTTCCTCATAAAACGCAGCCAGTCGCTTTCGGTTGTGCCACCCTTCTTCAAGCCCGGTATGCATTGATCCCATTACCAAGCGATTTCGCAAACTGGTATGTTTAAGTTGTAGTTCTTGTTCTAACATTTGCCGCCCCACAAAACTGGTCTTACCTGTGAACATTAACGTTTTTTTATTATTTGGCAAGTCTTAAGGAGAAAGAAATTAACGAATTTGGCAGCATTGGCGATATTTCAATCATGAAAATACTTCGTTACGTTTTTCTATTATTCATGAAACTCGCTCTGATATATGATAAATGTATAGAGTTGTATTGAAGTTAAGCATAAGGGATCATTTTGAAACTGATAGCGAATATTTTTAAAGGCATTTGGGCCACACTGAACTTTTCCAGGCGATTAATTTTAAATCTGCTGTTTTTATTCATTCTTATCGCCATCGTGATAAGCATTGTATCGGGTGAGGATCAGGTTAAGGTCGAAAATAAAAGCGTACTACGTTTAAACCTGAACGGTATCATAGTTGAGCAATTGACCTATGTTGACCCTGTTGAGGCGGCAATGAGTGATGCTTTTGGTGACTCAGAAGAGCCAAGCGAAATTTTATTAGATGATGTCATCGATGTTATCAATAAAGCGGCTCAAGATGACCGCATTACAGTGATGTATCTTGATTTACAACGTCTTCATAGCGCCCATCTCGATAAATTACGAGATATCAAAGACGCGCTCGCGCAATTCAAAGCAGCAGGCAAAAAAATCTATGCGCATGGTGCTTATTACACTCAAGCTCAATATTATCTCGCCTCGGTAGCCGATGAAATTTCTCTACACCCATACGGTGGAGTTAATATCACCGGATTTGGCATGTATCCCCTGTATTTCAAAGAAGCTCTTGATAAGCTTAAAGTTACGCAGCATATTTTCCGCGTTGGTACATACAAGTCGGCCGTTGAGCCTTATATTCGCAGCGATATGTCACCTGAAGCAAAAGAGTCAAATCTTGGATGGATCACCCCGCTTTGGACACAATACAAAACAGAAGTGGCCGAAAACCGCGGTTTCGATGTGGCTAACTTTGATGAAACCTTCGCTGCATTAACAGACAAAATGGAAGCGGCGCAAGGCGATTCCGCCAAATACGCTATCGACAACCAATGGGTCGATGCGTTAACGACCAATCAAGCATTTGCACAGAAACTGATCGATGAAGTTGGTCTCGATGCAAAGGGAAAATCTTTTAAACAGGTCTCGTTCAATCAATATCTATCGACGTTGCCGCCGAAAGAGTTTGCAGAAAATCCATTTACCGAAAAAGTCGCAGTGGTTGTTGCTAAAGGTCAAATCTCTGATGGAAAGCGTAAAGCGGGAGCTATTGGTGGCGATTCAACAGCTGCACTACTTAAAAAGGCTCGCCTTAACGACAAAGTGAAAGCCGTTGTACTAAGAATTGACTCTGGCGGTGGTAGCATGTTTGCTTCTGAAACCATTCGTAATGAAGTTCTTGCACTAAAAGCCGCTGGAAAACCTGTGATAGCATCAATGGGTTCAGTTGCAGCTTCTGGTGGTTATTGGATTGCGGCATCAGCTAATGAAATTTGGGCATCGCCAAGCACGATCACGGGTTCTATTGGTGTATTTGGCATGATCATGACCTTTGAAAATGCAGCAAACTCATTAGGAATTTATTCTGATGGTGTTGCGACAACCGAATTAAAAGGCCAATCTCCATTCAGAGGGATAGATGGTGGCTATAAAAACCTTATCCAGATGGGGGTTGAAGATGCCTATGATAAGTTTATCTCTATGGTTGCAACCGAGCGAAACCTTGATAAGTCAGCGGTTAACGATGTTGCGCAAGGGCGTGTATGGCTAGCAACTCAGGCGCTTGATTTTGGCCTAGTTGATAAGTTAGGCAACAAGAACGATGCCATTGAAGCGGCAGCAAGTCTTGCCAATTTAGAGATGTATGATGTTGTCACTATTGAACAAACACTCACCGAACAAGAAAAGCTGATGCAACAATTATTTGGTGCGTCTATGGTGCAAAGCGCCATTAGTGCCCTTGTACCGGAGCAATCGATATTCGCAAAAACTGCATTAAATGCCCTAGACAGTGTTAGCAATACAATAGCACTACAAACTCAGATGTTAGGCCAGCTTAACGATCCTAACCATGTCTATACGCTTTGCTTAGTGTGTAACGTTTCACCTGAGTAAAATCGATTAAGCACTGCAATTGTGGTGCTGTAATTGTTATACTGAGCCCAGATTTTATTCTGGGCTTTTTTATGAAAAGAAAAAAAATATATATCGCCTATACCGGTGGTACCATTGGTATGAAGCAATCCAGTCGCGGTTACGTTCCGGTTGCAGGATACCTAACAGATACGGTAAAAAATAACGCCGAGTTTACTCGCGATGAAATGCCGCTTTTTGATATTCATGAATATTGCCCGTTAATTGACTCGTCAGATATGTCACCGCATCACTGGCAGCTTATCGCGGATGACATTCAATCAAAATATCACGACTACGATGGTTTTGTGGTGCTCCATGGCACAGATACCATGGCCTATACTGCTTCTGCACTATCCTTCATGTTTGAGAACTTAACTAAACCTGTGATAGTGACCGGCTCTCAAATTCCGTTGTCACAACTGCGCTCTGATGGTCAAGTAAATCTGTTAAACGCGATGTATTTGGCTGCTAACTACCCTATCGCCGAAGTGAGTTTGTTTTTCAACAATAAACTTTACCGCGGTAACAGAGCAATCAAAGCTCATGCTGATGGCTTCGATGCATTCGCTTCTCCAAACCTTTCACCGCTGGCACAAGCTGGGATCAATATTCAGCTGATCGAAGGGAAGCTAAGCCCTTACGTTGAGCAAAGCTTGCAAGTCACCAAGATTTCACCTCAACCTATCGCGGTAATGCATTTGTATCCAGGGATCTCAACTGAAATCCTTAAGAACCTAATGCGTGGCGAGATGAAAGCGCTGATCTTATTAAGCTTCGGTGTTGGTAACGCGCCACAAGACGAGCATTTTTTAACTGAGCTTAAAGCAATCAGCGACCGCGGAGTGGTGATCATCAACCTCACCCAATGTATTCAAGGAAAAGTGAATATGGGCGGCTACGCGACAGGAAATGCGTTATTAAACTGTGGTGTGATCAGCGGCTACGATATGACACTAGAAGCGTGCTTAACAAAGCTACACTATTTATTTAGCCAGCAGCTAGAGCTTGAAACGATCCGCCATTTGATGCAAGACAACCTGCGCGGTGAGCTAACTCGATAGCAGTAAAGCGAAAAAGTAACACAACAAAAAAGCCGTGGTATCGTTACCACGGCTTTTAAATCAGCTCGAAATGCTCCGAGCGTCGATTATTATCTAACTTTTGCTTCGATATCGACAAGATCAGTAAGGTGACAAGTTTCACCACTGTGTGTCTTTATGCCGTGCTCACCAAAGTAATCACGCTGTGCTTGCACCAAGTGCCCGTTGCTTGGCGTGCTCAGTGTTGCAATATAAGTTTGCGTCGCAGCAAGCACTGGGAAAGACAAACCAGTCGCCACCGCTTTACCTGTAATGCTACGTAGTGCAAATGCAGGCTTCTCAAGTGAATCGATAAATTCAACACCTTCAGCAATATCGTCTAAGTAATCAGCTCGGATAATACAGCCCGCACGCCAGGTTTGTAGCGTTTTATTGAGATCCACTTTCCATTGGTGTGCACGAGACGCGCCCTTAATCAGTGCAAGACCTTGGCGGTAACATAGTAAACTGGCAAAATAGAATGCGTCTTTTAACTCGTCTAAATCAACCTCAATTGTTTGCGTTGATTTATTCGCATACGTCATTTCTTTCGCAGCTGGAGTATCAATAGTGTTGGTGAGATGGCGAGCTTGTACCGCAGCCACAAGCGAAGGTACGGCAATACCAAGCTCCAGTGCGTTTTGCGCCGTCCAAAGGCCAGTGCCCTTAGCTCCTACCTTATTGTCGATAAGGTCGACTAAAGACTCGCCCTGCTCTGTTTCCAGACTTAAAATGTGGCTAGAAATTGCAAGTAGATAACTATTTAATTTACCTTCAGACCAAGATTCAAAAATCTCAGCAACTTCTTTAGGAGAGCGACCGGTACCCAGACGAAGCAATTGATAAAGCTCCGCAATGAGCTGCATCAACGCATACTCAATACCGTTGTGCACCATTTTAACAAAGTGACCGCTGGCAGATTGCCCAACACGCGCGAAACATGATTCATTGTTGTAGCTCGCAGCAACCTTTTCGAACCAAGGCTCGATACGCTCCCAGCCACCTTCTGAACCACTTGCCATCATTGCAGGACCATGACGTGCACCTTCGGCACCGCCAGAGATCCCCATAGTGGCAAACTCAAATTTATTCTGATATTTCAATTTACGTGCAATACCATCTTTGTAATTACTGTTACCACAGTCAACGATGATATCGTCTTTCTCAACTCCAGCTTCAACCAAATCGCTACAAACTTTATCGACTAGTTCACCTGCTGGAACGAGTAATAAAATCGAGCGAGGAGTCTCTAATCTTCTGATCATATCACCGAGATCAGACACTATGTGTAAGCGCTCCGCCATACCTAACGACTGTGCGCAACTCAATAATTCCGCACCTACTTCGGGGTTCTTGTCGTAAGCGACTAAGGTCATCCCCTTCTCAATTAGATTTAGCGCGAGGTTTTTACCCATCACACCCAAACCAACTAATGCAACCTGCATTTAGTTTCCTCCTCGGTAACATCAAAACTTTATGCGTTCGTGTATGTGCATTATACCTGAGCGACCATGATTGACCAGCGAGACACACAATTCACTGAAATCATATCGGTTCCCAAAATATGACAGCTAACACAATTCACTGTATAGCAATATAGTGACAGCAGCACGAATTCACCAATTTTGTGATAAATCTCAAATAGTCCCCTAAGCTGTAAGGTAAAATATTCGAGATTGACGGCCACTGACACCGGTGTCATAATGATGACATATAGATCATATAACTTAATTCGAGTGTTAAAAAGGGTTTTGCATAATTCTTTATGCTCTAATTAGTTAAATCGTGATTTTACAATGTGGCATGTGTAAAAAAACAGCAATTTTGATTTACTTTTAACACATTCATAAGTTTTTGCTTACCTTGATAAGCTAACAGGAGAATCTGATGCTTAGACGCACAAAAATCGTCGCAACACTGGGGCCAGCGACGGATAGAGATAACAACTTAGAAAAAATCATTCGTGCCGGCACCAACGTAGTCAGACTAAACTTTTCACACGGTGTTGCTCAAGATCACAAAAATAGAGCCGAAGCCGTTCGCGAAATTGCTAAACGCTTAGGCGTAAATGTAGCGATCCTTGCAGATTTACAAGGTCCTAAAATCCGCGTTTCAACATTTAAAGAAGGCAAAGTGTTCTTAGAAGTGGGTGCAAAATTCACTCTCGATGCAAAAATGGAGCCTGGCCAAGGTCACGTTGAAGCTGTGGGTATCGACTATAAAGAATTACCGAATGACGTGAAGCAAGGCGATTTGCTGTTATTAAACGATGGACTTATTCAACTTGTTGTTGAAGAAGTACAAGGTCACTTGGTTCATACCAGTGTTAAAGTTGGCGGCGTATTGTCGAACAATAAAGGGATCAACCGTTTAGGCGGCGGCTTAACAGCACCTGCATTTACTGACAAAGACAAAGAAGACTTGATCACAGCAACAGAAATTGGTGTGGACTATATCGCGGTTTCGTTCCCTCGCAGTGGTGACGACATGCGTTACGTTAGAGGACTGGCGGAGAAAGCAGGTTCTAATGCACAATTACTTGCAAAAATCGAACGTGCAGAAGCGGTTGAAACCGTAGAAGCGATTGACGACATCGTACTGGCTTCTGATGCGGTGATGGTTGCCCGTGGTGATTTAGGTGTAGAAATTGGCGATGCCGCTCTTGTTGGTAAACAGAAGCAAATTATCAGCCGTGCTCGCTCACTAAACCGTACTGTGATCACTGCTACCCAAATGATGGAGTCAATGATTGACAACCCAATGCCAACTCGTGCTGAAGTTATGGATGTCGCAAACGCAGTGCTTGATGGCACGGATGCGGTAATGCTTTCAGCGGAAACCGCTGCTGGTGATTATCCAGAACAAACGGTCGCGGCAATGGCACGTGTGTGTTTAGGTGCTGAATCTCAACCACAGATCCATATATCTAAACATCGTTTAGACAGTCGTTTTGCTGATACCTGTGAAACTATCGCGCTGTCGGCAATGTACGCAGCAAACCATTTAGACTCAGTAAAGGCAATTGTCGCACTAACTGAATCTGGTAATACCGCAAAATTGATGTCTCGTATCAGTTCTGGATTGCCTATTTACGCACTGTCTCGCCATCAATCAACGCTTGGCCAGGCATCACTCTATCGTGGTGTATATCCGGTAAGATTTGACTCGACACAATGCTCTGATGATTCAACTGTTCGCGAAGCGCTTGACACGCTAGTTGCTGCTGGCTCATTGGAAAAAGGCGACACAGTGATCATCACACACGGTGATAAGATGGAAACTATCGGCGCCAGTAACACGCTGAAAATCGTCACAGTGTAAAAGCGTTGAACTAGGTAGCGTTGCTGCCTAGTTCATCTTTCCTTAGAATACTCTAAAGTGTACAAGCACATAAAATACACTACGTCACCGTAGGCTAAACACGGTGCAAATCACTTTAGCTCGCTATCGTATCAGCTTGCGAGTGCGGCCTTTACTTTATCACGGTAACTACGGCTGACTTTAAGCTCTTGACCATTCTCAAGTACCAATAAATATTCGCCACTGCTTTGCGTGACCAGTTTACTGATCTGCTTAGTGTTAACAATTGCAGAGCGATGTACGCGCACAAATAATGTTGGATCTAACTCTTGTTCTAGATCTTTCATTGTTTTACGTAAAATATGAGTCTGACCATCGCTACAGTGTAAGCACATATAGTCACCGGCTGCATCAATCCACTGAATTGACGATGTAGATACTCGAATGATTTCACCCTGCTCTTTTACCGCGAGCGACTCAGGGAATTTTTTATCTTCAATTGTATCTCCTGTTGCAAGTTTTTTAAGGATTTCTTCACAGTTATTACCAGTGATCCCTGCAACAAAGCTGGCTAGCTTTTTCTTATGCGCATTGTCTTGTTGTGTTTTTAAATAGCTTTGCACTTTCTCCACCGCCTGTTTTAATCTGTTGTCATCAACGGGTTTTAAGATGTAATCCAGCGCATGGATCTCAAATGCCTTTACAGCATATTGATCAAACGCAGTTACAAATACGATAGCAGGCAATGGTTTAACACTTTCACTCAACGCTCTCGCCACTTCAAAACCGTTCATGTTCGGCATTTGAATATCGAGAAAGACCAGATCTATGTCCTCAGATTTGCATAGATCGATTGCTTGTTGACCACTGCCACACAATTCTACAACTTCGATTTCAGAAAAATCTCTTAACCTTACCGCTAACCCTTTTCTCGCTAGCGGCTCGTCATCTACGATTAGTGTTCTAATTTTGCTCATTACTTCTTCGCCCTTTCATATGGAACGCGAATGTTTACCTTCAAACCAGTTGGCTCATTATCCGAGAGCACAAATGAATAATTATTTTCGTACAAGGTTTTTAAACGGTCTTTGGTATTCGCTAAACCCACTCCCTGTGCACTTTTCAGTTGCCCACCTTCCAGTTCTGCGCCAGGACCATTGTCTCCTACTTCCAAGAGTAGTTCATTGGCAAACACCTGCGCTTTTATTTCAATTTTGCCGCCATGCTCCATATGGGCAATTGCGTATTTAATGCTATTTTCAATGAGTGGTTGTAGGATCAAGCTTGGTACTAGTGCCTGTTCAGCTTCTTCTGTCACATCAAGCTCAATAGATAAGCGCTCATCAAATCGCACCTTCTCAATTTCTAAGTACAGCTTTAATGCATGTAGTTCTTGCTCAAGCGGCACCTTTTTTATTGGATCTGTGTTCAATGTATGGCGCAAGAAATCACTGAGCCTTGAGACCATTTGATTCGCATCTTTGTTTTCTTCAACCAATATAAGCGTTGAAATTGCATTAAGCGTATTGAATAGAAAATGCGGATTCAATTGATATCTCAGCATTTTCAATTGCGCTTCATGGGCCATCGTATTGGCTTTCAAAGCTTTTTGGCGCTCACTCTGTAGCAACTGATAATACTTAATACCAAAGTACAGCCCACTCCAACAGAGTATGATATAGACAGAGTCTAGTCCCTGCTGTAAGTAATAAAACCACTCATCCGGCCGATATCCGTGGCGATATATTTCCCAATGATTAAACTTCTGAACGACCGCCCATAGTGTTCCAGTCACATATGACGCCGTAAACACAACGAATATCAGCACCAACGGTGTTGCATTCCAAATTTTACGATAAAGGTATCGTAGCGGTACGGTCATCAAGCAACCTGCATAGGCATTTAATGCGATGACAAACACATAAATATCACGCATTTCAAAGACTTTTGAGCCAATATAGTTAACTAGCGCGTAGCCCAGCCAACCGGCTATTTGTAATACCCAGAAAAATCTCTGCCTGTTATCAACCAGTGATTGCCACTTCAAAATGATTATACCTCTTCTATCTTAACTGGATTATATCTCAGCATGTCGTCTCTATTCACTGCTGGTGGTCTCAGTTTTTACACACCTTGCCGCAAATAAAAAAGGCACCTTAGTGCCTTTTTTTAAAATAAATTAACCAGTTAATTTATATTCATCTATTCAAACTGTCACTCTTAAGCAAGCTTGTCAGATGCCACTTTATAAGTAGGATCTGCTTGTCCGTCTAGCTCAACGAGATCTTTAGCTTTACTTAGCAATACTTTACAGTCTTGGCTTAAGTGGCGAAGATGCAGCGTTTTACCAGCCTTTTTATAACGTTCAGCTAACGCATCTATCGCTTCAATTGCACTGTGGTCAGCAACACGGCTATGTTTAAATTCAACAATGATATCATCAGGGTCATTGTTAACATCAAACAGCTCAGCAAAGTTTTTCACCGACCCAAAAAACAGAGGTCCGTGTAATTCATATACCTTGGAGCCTTGCTCATCAATATAATTATTGGTGTAAATATGTTTCGCATGCTCCCAGGCAAATACGAGAGCCGAAACAATGACACCAACGCAAACTGCGATGGCCAAATCCGTAATCACTGTAACCCCCGACACCAAGACGATTACAAATGCATCTGATTTAGGGATCTTTCTTATTAATCTAAAACTTGACCATTCAAAAGTCCCTAATACCACCATAAACATTACACCAACTAACGCCGCAAGCGGAATCATCTCGATAAGGCTTGCCGCAAACAGAATAAATACAAGTAGTAATAATGCCGCTGTGATACCTGACAAACGACTACGTCCACCAGAATTAATATTGATCATTGATTGCCCAATCATCGCACAGCCCCCCATCGCACCAAACACACCACAAGTAACGTTAGCCGCACCTTGACCGATACATTCGCGGTTACTGTGACCACGTGTTTCGGTGATTTCGTCGATTAACGTGAGCGTTAGTAGAGATTCAATCAAACCAATCGCTGCTAGGATAAGTGCGTATGGGAAGATGATTTTAAATGTTTCAAATGTCCATGGTACTTCAGGGATATGGAAAGCAGGAAAACCACCGGCTATCGTTGCATCTACGTTACCTGACATATCTTTCAGATAATCAAGCACATTACGAGCATCTAAATCTAAGCCAATAACAATACCGGTTACCACTAAAATCGCAGCTAGACTCGAAGGCACAGCGGTTGTTAGCTTTGGTAAAAAGTGAATAATGGCCATAGTCAATGCTACCAAGCCAGCCATAATATATAGCGCCTCACCTTGCATCCACGTAAGATTACCCTGTTCGTCAAGTACTTTGAATTGTCCAAGCTGGGCGAGGAAGATAACGATAGCTAAGCCATTTACAAAACCTAGCATTACAGGATGCGGTACCATACGTATAAACTTGCCGAGCTTAAATATACCCGCGAGTATTTGTAAGAAACCCATGAGTAATACGGTTGCAAAGAGATATTCTACGCCATGCTCAACAACAAGGCTCACCATTACCACGGCAAGAGCCCCTGTTGCACCCGAGATCATACCCGGCCTACCACCAAAGATTGAAGTCACAAGACCGACAATAAATGCTGCATATAAACCGACTAATGGGTCTACTTGTGCAACAAAAGCGAAAGCCACAGCCTCAGGCACAAGTGCCAAAGCGACCGTAAGCCCAGACAGTACATCGTTTTTAGCAGAGCTAGGCGCTTTGCTGATAAGATTAAACATCAATATCCTCTGGTGTGAATTGACTATGAACACAAAGGCGGCGGATTTTAGCAAAAAGCAGCGCCTTTAACAAATAAGATACAAGCTTGTATCGCAAACTCGTTTGCAATACATAGCTCAATAAAGCGGTTTATATTGTAGTATAGAACAATGGTGAAAAGATGACGGGAAGCCCTACCCAACGAAGCAGGGCAACAAATTGTATTAAAGTGGTAAGGAAGTGCTGCGCTTAACGCAAGTCATTGTAACGTTTGAATGTACTTCTTGGACGAATTCTAAATTAAGTAAGTTATCACGAACAAATTGCTCATAGCCTTCAATGCCTTTCGAAATGATACGCAGCATAAAGTCCATGGTGCCTGCCATAGAATAGCACTCTGTCACTTCGTCATAACTTAAGATCAATTTTTCAAACTCGGCAAGGTTATTGCGGCCATGGTTTGAAAGCCTAACATGCGCATAAACTAACATATCAAATCCGAGTTTCTTCTCATCCAGCAATGCAACTTTGCCTTTGATGTAACCGTCTTGCTCTAATTTAGCGATGCGACGCCAACAAGGTGACTGAGATAGTCCCACTTTATCAGCGATTTCAGCGGTAGAAAGACTTGCGTCTTGCTGTAACAATGCCAGTATCTGGCGATCTACTTGGTTCAATGACATATCTATTCTAGTTTAGTTAGCACATCAGTCTATTAACCGATGCTGATTGTTATTCCCTGAAGCATAGCAAATTAAAAAATGCATACCACTACTATGCCACTTCCACTATATTTAACCAAATCGGCCACTCATAAAAGGATTTGTCGCCTTTTCGAAGCCAATTGAGGTATTTTCACCATGACCCGAATGCACCACGACCTCATCAGGCAAAGTAAACAGCTTATCTTGTATAGACTGTTTTAGCTGGGCTGCATCGCCTTTTGGAAAGTCAGTACGACCAACAGACCCTTTAAACAACACATCTCCTACTAAAACCTGTTTTGAGTTTGGTTCATAAAATACCACGTGCCCTGGAGTATGCCCTGGACAATGTCTGACTTCGAGAGCTAAGTTTCCCACCTTAACCTTATCACCATCATTTAACCACTTTGATGGTAAAAAAGCAGCATGATTAGGAAAACCAAACATTTGTGATTGCATTGGCAAGGCTTCCAACCAAAATTGGTCACCCTGATGAGGCCCAATAATCTCGATATTAAAATGTTCACTTAATTCTGTACTTGCCCCCACATGATCAAGGTGCGCATGGGTAAGCAAGATCATGCTTGGCACTAACCCCAGAGTGTCCAACTGCGCGATAACTTTTTCCGCTTCACCACCTGGGTCTACAATTGCAGTGGCTTGTGTTTCTGGACACACGATAACACGACAATTTTGTATAAACGGGGTAACTGGAATTGTGAACACTTGCATGGTTAGTTTGCTCCAAACGACATCAAAACAGGATATTTAAGATACGCATTATCATAAAACGGAGTTCTTGCATAAAGCCACTCCATCCTCGCTTTTGGATCGTTTGCAAATTGCTTGTCTTCACGTATTTTTTTATCGAAGGCTAGCGCCATTGCTGGATTTTGTTTTAGCATTTTTCGCGCAAAAGGTTCAAGTGCATAATTTTCAACATATTCTGTACGTTGGAAAATAGTATTGAACTCCCCCCAAGCAAAAAATGAGTCAGGCGCCTCTGGATGTAGTAAGTGAGTCACCAACTCTCCAGATTTTTGTGCCGTTGCTACTTTATACCACCCACTGAGATCGACCTTGTCTGAGAGTTCCTCAATGTCGAAAGTCGCATTCACTCTAAAGCGCCCTTCAAAAGGAGCAGTATCGAACTTGTAGTCTTTTACTGTAGCTTGGCTTACTTTTTCCACTACCGTTCCATCTGGTAGTGTAGAAACGGTTATTCCATGCAACTTTAATTTTTCGATCACTTCAGGGTATGCTGGTGGAATGTAAAACTGCTCAGGTACATTCACCGTTGTTTTTACTTCCTTCTGCCAATAAATTGGCAGCTTTTCATAGTCTTGCGGCTCGCCTAAATACTTAGCTTCCAAATGACCAGACAATGCACTTTCAAACTGCTTGTATTTGATGCCTTTAAATTGAATGTAGTCCGGCTCTTTTGCATAGCTGCGTTCGACAACCAATTGTTTCGGTGTGAATTCAGCCTCTTTTTGAACCGCTTCTCGTAATGCCTGAATATTGCTTGAAAGGCCACTGATAACGCCATCCATAAACACATAAGTGCCTAACACGCGCTGCTTATAGGGCTTCAATGAGTGATTCTCTACCAGTATGGTCGGCAGTCCCTTTAAATCTCCCCAACCATTTGAAAATCGTGGTGTTGCCACCCAACCAGCCAACCCTTTTTTAAAGTCTCGCTTATCCATCACAAATACAAGTGGACCTGGAATATGCCCTTGAGCGGCAAGCGCTGCATTAATTTGTGGCGAAATCTGATTCTCTAACACCTCAGCTATTGCTGGTGACTCACTTGCAAAAGTTGGGTTAAAACCATAAGTGACATCGTATTGGTAGTCTGCGCCATCCGTTACATGAACATCGATGTACAGATCCGGATTATATTCGTTAATCACCTGCATGACCGCCTTAACTCCTGGCGTATCCAATTTAGTGTAATCACGATTCAAATTTAAGTTATTGGCATTGGTTCTAAAGCCCATAACAGTCGGGCCGCGTTGATTTATACGGTTAAACTCGCTGCGCCTTTCATGCCCATCGACGTTGAGAATAGGGATAAAGAGTAAATTCACTTTCGTCAAAATATCACGGCGCTTACCGGTTGCAACATCGCGAAGCAACATAAACATTGCATCTTTACCGTCAATTTCTCCGGCATGAATACCAGCTTGTACTAAAATGGTTGGCTTACCATTATTAATAACATTTGACTTGTCACCGCCCTGCTCCGTTGCAACAATCATTTTAATCGCACGATTACTATTGCTAAGCCCAATCGTCTCTAGCTTAAATTGGGTCGGATTGGCAGCCACTAGGCGGTCAACGAATGCCATCGTGTCTGCATAATCAGGAGAGTTTATCGCACCGCTTAGTTCAAAATCAGTCGTTAATGGGCCCTGTTGTTGTAATAGTTGTTCACTTTTGCCCTGCCACTCTATCAAAGGTGGTAAATGACCGTTCATACCTAGCATTGCAGTAAGCATAATAATGCTGGAACTCATCATATTTCTCTATTCCTCTGCTTTTATCTGCCAATTATATCAATATTTTAGATATCGGCTTACAATGTGCGGTGATTCAACAAAAATTTGCAGTTAATCGCAGATAACCATAACTTTAGGGATCAAATGAGCGTACAAAAATCAATTTTAATCACAGGTTGTTCTAGCGGGATTGGTTATTACTGCGCTGTGCAATTGTCAAAAGCAGGATATCAAGTTATTGCTTCGGTTAGAAATGCAAAAGACTTGAATAAATTTGAAGGCACAGACATTCAATGTATTTTGCTCGACTTAGCGTGCGAGCAAAGTATAAATGATGGCTTTAACCAAGCTTTGACAATCGCAAATGGTCAGCTAGACGCGGTATTCAATAATGGTGCCTACGGCCAACCTGGTGCGGTAGAAGACTTGCCTACAGAGGTGTTACGGCAACAATTTGAAGTTAACTTTTTTGGTTGGCATACGCTCACCTGTCTCGCAGTTGAGCAAATGCGTAAGCAAGGCGCGGGCCGCATTATTCATAACTCTTCCGTACTTGGATTAGTCGCTCTGCCATATCGTGGCGCTTATAACGCGAGTAAATTTGCACTTGAAGGACTTACCGACACCCTACGTATGGAGCTTTCAGGCAGCAATATTCAAGTTAGCCTTATAGAGCCAGGTCCGATCGTGTCTAAATTTAGAGAGAACGCGAAACACGCCTTTTTAGCGAATATCGATCACGAAAATAGTGTACATCACAAAGCATATCAGGCGCAGCTTAACCGCTTGGGCTCAGAAGAAGCACCGCAAAAATTTACCTTAGGACCAGAAGCTGTTTATAAAGCGCTGCAACACGCACTGAATGCGAAGACTGCAAAGCCGAGATATTACGTTACGTTTCCGACCTATTTGATGGGATACTTAAAACGAATATTGAGCAGTAAGATGCTGGATAAAATCTTAATAAAAAACCGCTAACGCTTGCGTTGATAACGAATATCAAACTAAAAAAGGAGCCTAAGGCTCCTTTTCAATACCAGGTTTAGTCCTAAGACTAATTCTAGTTCTGCTTATTAAGCAGCTAGACCATCTTTTGCTTTAGCAACTAGTGCTGCGAAAGCTACTTGGTCGTATACTGCGATATCAGCTAGGATCTTACGATCGATTTCAATCGATGACTTTTTAAGGCCATTGATGAAACGGCTGTAAGAAAGACCATTTTGACGTGCAGCTGCGTTGATACGAGCAATCCATAGTTGACGGAAAGTACGTTTCTTAGCACGACGGTCACGGTAAGCATATTGACCAGCTTTAGTTACCGCTTGGAAAGCTACGCGGTAAACGCGTGAACGCGCTCCATAGTAACCTTTAGCTTGCTTTAATACTTTTTTGTGACGTGCACGTGCAACTACGCCGCGTTTAACTCTTGCCATTTCTGATATCCTCTATTAAGCGAATGGTAACATACGATCGATTAGGCCTAGGTCATTCTTATGAACCATAGACTTAGCACGAAGGTGTAATTTACGCTTTGAAGATTTCTTAGTCAGAATGTGACGAAGATGCGACTGTTTACGCTTGTAACCGCCAGAAGCAGTCTTTTTGAAGCGCTTAGCAGCACCTCTGTGTGATTTTAGCTTATAAGCCATTTGCAATAACTCCGAATGATATTGCTTTAACACAATGTAAGTAGGCGGAGATAAACTCACTTGTAGGCCTAGCTTACTACCTAAAACCGGTGAAGGATCAATACCTTACTTTAAAACCGGATAACGCAGGTGGCGTTAGCACTTGAGACCTGCGTTAAATTCGATGCGTATTATGCCGAGATTAAGACTTTTTAGCAATAGGCGCCATCATCATTATCATCTGACGACCTTCTACTTTTTTCGGGAAAGACTCAACTGATGCGATATCTTCCAATTCAGTCTTGATACGTTCTAGTAGATCAATACCAATCTCTTGGTGCGCCATTTCACGACCACGGAAGCGAATTGTGACTTTAGCTTTGTCGCCACCCTCAAGAAACTTGCGAAGGCTACGTAGCTTGACTTGGTAATCACCAACATCTGTACCAGGACGGAATTTAACTTCCTTAACCTGAATTTGCTTTTGCTTTTTCTTTTGTTCTTTTTGGATTTTTGCTTTTTCAAAAAGGAACTTACCGTAGTCCATCACTTTACAAACCGGTGGCTCAGCATTTGGACTGATCTCAACCAGATCTAGACCTGCTTCGTCCGCCATGTTTTGTGCGTCTCTTGTTGAGACAATGCCAGCTTGCTCGCCTTCAGCGTCAATTAAGCGAACCTCTTTCGCTGTAATCTCTTCGTTAATACGATTTTTCTGAGCGTTATTTTGCCCTTTTTTGCCGCCTCTAATGGTACGTTCCTCCAAAAAATTCAAAAGTAAATGCGTGCACCAGAAAAAGTAAAGTACACGCAAGTTTATATTTATAGTCGATTTTTAATCTCTTCGCTAACTTTAACGATGAAATCATCAATCGATAATTTACCTAAATCTTCACCAGTACGGGTTCTTACTGCAACTTCTTGTTGCTCGACTTCTTTGTCACCCACCACGAGTAAATAAGGTATACGTTTTAAAGTATGCTCGCGGATTTTAAAACCAATCTTCTCATTTCTCAAGTCGGCACAAGCTCTTATTCCAAGTTTATTCAACTTTTGTACAACTTCGTGGACATAATCCGCTTGTTTATCCGTGATATTCATGATCACAACTTGTTTCGGCGCAAGCCAAGTTGGGAACTGACCAGCATATTCTTCCGTTAGAATTCCAATAAAGCGCTCTAGTGAACCCAGAATTGCGCGGTGGATCATAACTGGTGTTTTACGCTCGTTACTTTCCGCAACATAAGTTGCACCTAAACGACCTGGTAGTGCGAAGTCTAATTGCACTGTACCACATTGCCACGCACGCTCTAAACAATCATACAGCGTGAATTCGATCTTAGGACCATAAAACGCCCCTTCACCCGGCAGATATTCAAACTCGATGTTGTTAACTTTTAACGCTTCAGCCAGTGCAGCTTCCGCTTTGTCCCACATTTCGTCTTCACCAATGCGCTTTTCTGGACGAGTCGAAAGTTTTACAACAATCTTTTCAAAGCCAAATGTCGAGTAAGTGTCATATACCATTTTGATACAGGCAGATACTTCATCCATGATTTGCTCTTCTGTACAGAAGATATGCGCATCATCTTGAGTAAAGCCACGAACGCGCATCAAGCCATGTAGTGCGCCTGATGGTTCATTACGGTGACAACAACCAAACTCAGCCATACGTAATGGTAAATCACGGTATGACTTTAAACCTTGGTTAAAGATCTGCACGTGACCTGGGCAGTTCATCGGCTTAATAGCATACTCACGTTTCTCTGACTCAGTCGTGAACATAGCATCTGAGTATTTGTCCCAGTGACCTGATTTTTCCCACAAGCCACGGTCCATCATCAACGGACCTTTTACTTCTTCGTACTGATATTCGCGTAGTTTTTCACGAACAAAATCTTCAAGCTCACGATAAATGCTCCAGCCATCATTATGCCAGAATACCATGCCTGGCGCTTCTTCCTGCCAATGCCACAAGTCGAGTGCTTTACCAATTTTACGGTGATCACGCTTTTCAGCTTCTTCTAAACGCTTAAGATACGCCTTTAGCTGCTTTTTGTCAGCCCAAGCTGTACCGTAGATACGCTGTAACATCTTGTTTTCTGAGTTGCCGCGCCAGTATGCGCCCGCCACTTTCATAATCTTGAAGTGGTGACAAAACTTCATATTTGGTACGTGCGGACCACGACACATATCAACATATTCTTCGTGGTGATATAAACCTGGGCGGTCATCTTTCGAGATATTCTCGTCTAGGATTTCCATCTTATAGGTTTCACCGCGTGCTGCAAATGCATCGCGCGCTTCTTGCCAGCTCACCTTTTTCTTTACTACGTCGTAGTCGGTTTTTGCCAACTCCAACATGCGTTTTTCAATCGCTCCAAGGTCTTCTTGAGTAAGCGAATGCTCTAGGTCAACATCGTAATAGAAACCGTTGTCGATGGTAGGACCAATCGCCATCTTAGCTTCTGGGAACAATTGTTTTACAGCGTGACCAATCAAGTGCGCACACGAGTGACGAATAATCTCAAGACCGTCGTCGTCTTTTGCGGTGATGATTTCAAGCGCTGAGTCATTTTCGATGAGGTCACAAGCATCAACACGAACGCCATTTACACGGCCAGCAATCGTTGCTTTCGCAAGGCCGGGACCGATGTCTTGAGCGACTTCTAGAGTAGTGACAGGGTTTTCAAAAATACGCTGACTGCCGTCAGGGAGAGTAATAACTGGCATGATAAATCCTATTTACAGTGGTGACACCTACAATGCATCACATGTATTTAATTAATTTTAAAGTGTGCCTATCAACGCTTTTACGAATAAGCATTGTCTTGCGCGAATTATCGCGGCTCATCCGAGGACTTTCGAATAAGAATCACTATTCTCGCGTGTTACTTGGCTAAGTGCAAGCCTAGAGCTAAAATTAATCTATTAATTTACAAAAACTATTTTGGGATTATTCGTGGCCAAAAAGCGATATCGGTTTGCAACCTTTAATCTACTAAATTTTGCAGCGCCGCCTTATTCTTTTTATCAACTTCATGAGCACTATAATGAAACACAGTGGCAAACCAAAACTCAGTTTATTACGGGACTCATTCAGCATATAAACCCCGATGTCATTGTGTTTCAAGAAGTCTTTTCACCTGATAGCTTACAGATGCTGTGCGAAGACTTAGGTCTTGTTCACTTTGCCACAGTCGATGCGCCAAGTCCTGATCACGTATACCCATCGGTACTGTTTAAACCGGTAGTCGCTATCGCATCAAAACTACCATTTAAATCTTTTGCGCCGTTAGAGCCCTGCCCCGAATTACTCGAATACCTTAATAATCAACATCAGTTTAAATTCAATCGCACCCCGATAAAATGTAAGTTCGACATTCCAGGCTTTGGGTTACTCGCGTGTTATGCCGTGCACTTTAAGTCTCAACGCGTACATTCAATGGCCCACATGCTGGGAGATTCCAATCAAGATGACCCGCTACTTACATTGCTTCACGAAACCGTCGGTACGATGCAGTCGCAGATATCACGTTCGCTCGAAGCTTCCATCATTTATTACGATGCATTAAAAACACAAAGGGAGAAACAGGCTGCAACGTTGGTGATGGGCGACTTCAATGATGCATTAGACAGCCCCGCATTATCTTTTATGACGCAAGCCTTTCCACCCGTCCTTGCTAGTAATGGCTTTGATAGTGTCGGGTTGTTTGACAGTTTTCTTTACGCCGACAACAACCACAAAGAAAAACCAGCCAGTCATTACTATCAAGGTGAAGGTAACGTACTTGATTACATTCTTTGTTCAAAAGAGTTCAATCCCAACCGAGAAACGCCCAGGGTGAAGTCGTTACATTACTACAGTTACGATGCTCACCTTGATCCGAAGCGTATGGACGAAGATATTTGCTATTCTGACCATGCAGCGATAGCAATAGAAATAACACTGTGAGATAATTCAATTTTTGCATAATCTGGACACGAAAATGAGAACACTTGGGGTTGAAATTTCAGGCAGCGAAGCTCTGCTTTGTATGCTAACGAAAGAAGATGATGTTTTTGATATTAGAGACATTCGTCAGCGCCGCTTTACGTTAAGTAACCAAGGGACAGAACTTGATGAAATGCGCAAGTTCCAATTCGACTTTGCAAAACTAGTAGAAGATTACGGCGTAGATTCTATCGCCATTCGTCAGCGCCCACACAAAGGTAAATTCGCAGGTAGTGCGGCTGGTTTTAAAATGGAAGCTGCAATCCAGTTAATTTCAGGCGTGGACGTGCAGTTACTTTCTGGCACTGAAGTTAAAGAGCAATTAAAAAGAAACCCAATTCCTGTTGACTATGAAGACACTGGGTTGAAAAAGTTTCAAGAGCAAGCTTTCATCAATGCCTATGTTTATATTCTTCGTAAAACATACGGCAAAGAAGAATAATCATATCAAGGGCCAGCAGTTACTTAGCTACTGGCCTTTTTATTTGCTTCCACACTTCTCTCCCCTGTAAATAATTCAAATATTAAATACTTGCAAAAAATTTGCTTTTATTTGATTCAGCCCTCTGCGCTTTTATGCTATTAATATAACCGTAATAAACCGCAAGGAGTGGATTTAGGTGTTACCTCAACAATATGGAAAAGCCGTTATTTTTAGCGCATGTTCGCTGATATCCGTAACAGCATTAGCAAATTCAAGCGCTAACCCTGCTTCTTTAATCTTTGGTGTTAACTCAGATAAACGTGTGTTTGAAAACACACGGTCACTCGAAAGCCAAATTCCAGTCAAAGGGCATTTAGATAGCAGCTCAGCAAACATTCAATATGCAGCAACCTATCATTCTATCGTCGGCAATTATTTTGAAGCAGAAAAACTCACCTCTGGGGTGATCAATCCAGATATGTTGCTAAACGATTATCGGCTAGTTCCTGCGCTAGAAATCATAGAGCAAAAGGCAACTGAAACGCATATTACTATGGTAAACGAAGCGTATCATAATGCTAAACACCGAGCCCTAACGATTGCCCTATTGAAGCCTTTATATGAACAAGGCTATCGCTATCTTGCATTAGAAGCACTCACCCCGCAGGTAAGCGTTGAGCAGCAAATAAATAAACATGGCTTTACAACATACGAACATGGGATCTACACCATGGAAGCGACTTACGCTAGCTTGATATTTGAAGCCAAATCACTTGGCTACGAGATTATTAGTTACGATCACGACTCACAACAAGGTAGAGCCAAAGCCGCGGCTGAACACTTAAAAGAAAAAGTATTTGATAACAATCGTGATGCAAAATTACTCGTTCACCTCGGATTTTCTCAACTAGATGAGCAAAACCAACTGGCGAGTGAACTCAAACAAACATTGACAATTAATCCGCTCACCGTTGATCAGGTTCGCTTATCTGAGGTTCAATCAGTGAGTGGCAATACTCCTTTGCTGCTCGCACGAGTAGCAAGCCAATCTCAGCACTACTCTTCAGATCCGCAACGATTTGATCTTTCTGTAACTTGGCCCAAAACCACGAAAATCAATAATAGGCCAAGCTGGCTTTCCTCAACGTTTGATCTACAAAAACAGTCTCTCGGTGTATGTAAAAAGGTTTTTCCATGCTATTTAGAGCTGTCATTTTTTGTCGATGACGGTAATAAGCTCGTCCCAATCGACAAAATTACAGTAGAAAAACCACATGATCAGGTCTATTTAAAGCACTATTCTACGCCACTGACTTTGAGTAGCTATGATGCTGTCACTGGTGAGCTCATTACACAAAAACTACTCAACCAAAAACAACTATAATCATTAGTGCAAATTGAGCACCAATCTGTGACTCGCGCATTTCATACTATCAAGGTAGACTAGCTTCTGAACAAATTTAGAGATCATCCATGTATCGAGTATTTGAACGCTTTACCAAACCCTTTCCCGAGCAAGAAGTTGGTCAGCCACCACAAGGTTTGTTGGCTTTCTGTCGCTTCTATACTAAGGGAATGGAATTACCCTTATTATTTATGTCGCTAAGTGCTGCGATCCTCGCAATTTTGGAAGTAACATTATTTGGCTTTATGGGTGATTTGGTTGACTGGCTCTCCACTTATACACCACAAACTCTATTTGAAGCCAAACAAACCGAGTTAATCCGAATGTCTGTGATCACGTTAGTGGCGCTGCCACTGTTAGTCTTTTTTCACAGCGCCATTTTGCATCAGAGTTTATTGGGTAATTACCCAATGGCTATTCGCTGGCAGGCACACCGCTACTTGCTAAAGCAGTCTATGACATTCTATCAAGACGAGTTTGCAGGACGTATTGCAACTAAAGTGATGCAAACTGCCCTAGCTGTGCGCGAATCAGTCATGAAACTACTCGATGTACTGGTATATATTTTAGTGTACTTCACCGCAATGCTCGCGCTTGTTGCAAGCAGTGATATACGTTTGATGATCCCCTTGGTTATTTGGCTTGGCTGCTATATCTGTTTCCAATTCTATTTTGTTCCTAAACTAAAACGCGTTTCTAGTGAGCAGGCTGACGCGCGCTCAGAAATGACGGGAAGGATAGTTGATAGCTACACCAATATTTCAACCGTAAAGCTTTTCTCTTATACCAAACGAGAAGAAGAATATGCCAAAGACAGCATGGATGTGTTTATTCAACCTGTATATAAGCAAATGCGCTTAGCAACTAGTTTAAATGTTAGTATTCAGGCCTTAAATTATCTGCTGGTATTTTCCGTTGCCGCGCTTTCAATCTACTTATGGTCATTTAATGCAATAACCGCTGGTGCAATTGCGATTACAGTAGGTTTAGCCTTACGTCTAAATGGCATGGCGCAGTGGATAATGTGGGAAATTAGCGGTCTATTCGAAAATATTGGTACCGTTGCAGACGGCATGAACACACTTTCCAGACCGCTTGATATTGTTGACCAACAAACAGCGCCGCAGTTAAATTTTAAAGCCGGAAAAATCGACTTTTGTAACACTACCTTCGCTTATAAGCGTAAAGATGCAGCGAGACAACATAACGTCATCGACAACCTGAACCTACATATCAAACCCGGCGAGAAAATTGGTGTAGTTGGCCGCTCAGGTGCGGGGAAGTCGACCTTAGTGAACTTATTACTGAGATTCTACGATACCGACGGCGGCAGCATCGAAATAGATGGCCAAAATATTGCGAAAGTAAAACAGGAAAGCTTAAGACGTCATATCGCCATGGTGACGCAAGATACTTCTTTGCTCCATCGCAGCGTGCGTGACAATATTCTTTATGGTCGCCCTGATGCATCAGAAGAAGAATTAATAGCCGCAACAAAAGAAGCGCAGGCTTACGATTTTATCCAAGACTTAGAAGACAGTCACGGTAATACTGGCTTTGACGCACAAGTAGGTGAACGCGGTGTGAAACTATCAGGTGGCCAACGCCAACGTATCGCCATTGCCCGTGTATTACTGAAAAATGCGCCAATTTTAATTTTAGACGAAGCTACTTCAGCCTTGGATTCTGAGGTTGAGCAAGCTATCCAAGAGAGCCTAGATGCACTGATGGAAGGTAAAACTGTTATTGCAATTGCCCATAGATTATCTACGATTGCACAAATGGACAGACTAATCGTTATGGATGAAGGTCGGATAGTAGAAGAAGGAAGCCATCAATCCTTGCTAGCTTTAGGTGGTATTTACGCCAAACTGTGGTCACATCAAACCGGTGGATTTATTGGCGTTGAGTAACGCCATTACAAAATAGCGAGACCGCCTTTTCAACTAATATATCAAGCTCTGCTTCTGGAAGCGGAGCTTGCCATTTTATCGCGCGTTCCCAATAGCCTAGCTTTTTCAGTGCGCCCCAAAAGTACGCTGCAGCAAAGTCCGCATCAAAACTACCAAGACACCCTGAATTCGCAGCATCTTCGAACCATTGGATCATCGCGGCTTCACAATGACTAAACTTTTCATTTAAATTCTGTGCTTGCTCAAAGCTACGCATCGATTCAATCATCACAATACGCGACAAACGCATATAATCCTCGTCATTCAACAAAGTCATTGCGCTTTTCGCAAGATGTTGCAGTTGCACTGAAAAGTCATAGTTTGGGATAAATTGTATCGCAGTTATCGGCTTAATTCGCTCAATTAGAAGCTCAACAACGGCATCAAAGAGCTCGTCTTTGGTCGAGTAATGCTTGTATAACGTGCGCTTTGATACTTCCGCTGATTGACTGATCGACTCCATCGTCGTCGCCTGCAAGCCTTTTTGAGCGAATTCTTCTATCGCTGCACATAAAATTGACTGCTGTTTTGGTGAAAGTTGCGTCATTTACTTATTCTGTCTTTAATTAATAGTGGGAAAAGCGAGCCATTGATAGCTGCTACTCACATGGTCAGTTGTATACCAAGAATCACCTCTCTATACAGAGATAAGCCTTCTTCGTAATAAATCAACATTCCCTTTATTTTAATCAATAAAGTCGTTAATAAAAAGTACACATGATCGTATACCTAAATTGAAGAAAAGTACACGCAACCGTTTACCTTTTATTTCTTTAAGTATACACTACCGTTTACTTGTTTAATTGTCGAACAAATAGCCTTTACTTTGGTGTGGTTAAGGTATGAAATGAAGTCACTTGACTGATTGCATCCAGTTGAGTGTGCGTTATTAAAGGCAAATTGCAAGGTAGTTCCCCGTCGAAGCCGGGGCAGCATAAAATGATAATATAGGAATTGGAGTGTTCATGTATCCAGCATCAATACGCAGTCGTGTTAAACACCTATCTTTTTTAATGCTCACGTTAGGCACTTTGTCAGCGTGTTCAGAAGCACCACAGCAAGGGGGCCATGCAATGCCACCTGCGCAAGTGAGTGTACAACAAGTTACTACTCAATCAGTGCCTTTCGATATCGAACTTCCGGCCACTCTCGCGGGTGATAAAGAAGTCGAAATTCGTTCTCGAGTGTCTGGGATCATCGAATCTCGCAACTTTGAGGAAGGTCAGTTTGTAAAAGCTGGTCATTCATTATTCACCATCGAGCTTAAACCTTTTGAATTAGCGGTAGAAAAAGCGCAGGCAGCACTTCAGGCAGCAAAAGCAAACGTTGATCAAACTAAGCGCGAGAGCGAAAGGCTTGAGCGTTTGAAGAACGAGCGTTCAGTATCAAAGCGCGACTTTGATAACTCAGTATCTGCTTACGATATTGCAGTTGCGAATTTAGAATCTGCAAAAGTCGCGTTGAGTGAAGCTAAGCTGGACCTTGAATATGCCAAAGTTGAAGCACCTGTTTCTGGTATTGTTGGTCGTGAACTGATGTCAGAAGGCAGTTATGTTTCTGGTCCGAGTGTGCTATTAACTGAACTTACCGACATTAGCACCATTCGTGCTCGCTTCGGCTTTTCAGAGCGTGAGCAGCTAACAATGCGCCAAGATGTAGAAAATGGCTCTTTGTCATTACCGGAAAATAATGAATTTGATACCACGATTATTCTGCAAGATGGTTCACTATACGGACAAGCCGGTAAAGTAAACTTTAGCGACGTTCGGGTAAACCGCTTTACGGGTACCAGTGAGTTACAAGCTCGTATTCCTAATGAAAATGGCGAGTTAAGACCGGGTCAGTTTGTGCGAGTTAAGCTCTCTGGTGCGGTACGCAATAATGCCGTTGTACTTCCACAAAGAGCCGTACTAGACAATGGTACGGGGAAATTTGTGTACATTGCTACCAAAAATGAACAAGGTGCAACCGTAGCCCTACCTGCGCCGGTCAAAGTTGGTGAATGGGTCAAGCTTAACAATGAGAATATGTGGGTTATTCGCGAAGGCTTAAAAGAAGGTCAACCTGTCATCGTTGAAGGTATGGCGAGGATCTTTTTCCCTGGTATGCCAGTGTCTGTGAGCGAGCAAGGGGAATAATCTGATGTTCTCCAAATATTTCATAAACAGGCCTATTTTTGCCTTTGTTATCTCTATCGTGATAGTGCTTGCCGGGCTTGCTGCAATGCGCAGTTTGCCTGTTGCACAGTACCCCGAAATTGCACCACCTCAAGTTGAGGTACGTGCGGTATACCCTGGTGCATCAGCGGATGTATTAGAACAAACCGTTGCAACCCCTATCGAAAACGCGATTACCGGTGTTGAAGGCATGATGTACATGACATCAACCAGTACGAACTCTGGCGTAACGACGATCGCTGTTACTTTTGAGATTGGAACGGATGTTGATCAGGCTGCCGTAGATGTAAATAACCGGGTGAAGCAAGTAGAAGCTCGTCTCCCTGAAGAAACTAGACGCCAAGGCGTGGTGGTTCAAAAGACATCTTCTAACTTCTTACAAGTACACGCTTTCTATTCGCCAGATGGTACTCGAGAAAGTCTCTGGACATCTAACTACGTTACCATGAATATCCTTGACCGCGTCAAACGCATTCCTGGTACGACTAACGTGCAGATTTTCGGTGCTAAAGACTATGCCATGCGTATTTGGTTACGCCCGGATATTATGAGTCAACTGCAAGTCACAGCAGACGATATTGCGGGTGCAATTAGAGAGCAAAACTCTCAGTATGCAGCGGGTAGTATTGGTGCAACACCGACATCTCAAGACGCGCAATCACTCGTTTATAGTGTCACCGCGAAAGGACGTTTATCGACGGCTGAAGAGTTCGAAAATATCATCGTTCGTGCAAACCCAGATGGCTCAACGCTGCGCCTTAAGGATGTTGCTCGCGTAGAGCTTGGTTCTAAAGACTATAACTTCCAAGGTACTATTAACGGTAAGGAAGCGGTATTACTCGGTGTATTCTTGCAACCGGGCGCGAATGCGCTTGACGTGGCTAAAGCAGTAGAGGCTGAAATTGAACAGATCAAACCTCAGTTCCCTACAGGTCTCGCTCACGTTAACTCTTACGACACCACACGCTTTGTAGAAGTCTCAATTCGAGAAGTGTTAAAAACGCTTGGTGAAGCAATGATCTTGGTATTCTTAGTGGTTTACCTGTTCTTGCAAAACTGGCGTGCAACGCTAATTCCAACGCTTGCAGTTCCGGTCTCGTTACTTGGTACATTTGCAGGTCTCTATATGCTCGGTTACTCGATTAACACGCTTACGCTGTTCGGCATGGTGTTATCGATTGGTATCGTGGTAGATGACGCCATCGTAGTACTTGAGAATGTCGAGCGGATTATGCATGAGCAAGGCTTGCAGGCTAGAGAAGCCGCGGTTAAAGCGATGCAGGAAGTAAGCGGTCCCGTAGTCGCGATTGTATTGGTATTGTGTTCGGTGTTTGTACCTATCGCTTTCCTAGGCGGGTTAACAGGCGAACTATTCCGCCAATTTGCGATCACAATCTCCATCTCTGTAAGTTTATCCGGTGTGGTTGCACTGACGATGACGCCTGCACTTTGTGTATTGCTGCTTAAGCACGAACACAAACAGGATGCCAAGTTTTTCTTGTGGTTCAATGACTGGTTCCATCGTGTAACCGGACGCTATGTTGGCGCGGTTAGCTTTATGGTTCGCCGTGGTTTTGTAGGCCTAACACTGATGGTAGCGATGATTGGTGCAACGGTATTCCTGTGGCAAAAAACACCAAGCTCTTTGGTACCAGACGAAGACCAAGGTTACTACATGATAGCGGTGTTCTTGCCTGACGGCTCTTCATTAGAGCGCACCGCTAAAGTGGCCGATGAAGTGATAGCTGCTGCAAAGTCTAACCCAGCTAACGAAAACGTTGTGGCGTTTACGGGGATGGACTTCATCGGTGGTGGCTTCAAAAATAGCGCGGCGACTATGTTCGTGACGCAAACACATTGGGATGAACGCGATGTGTCGGCGAAGGAACTTGTTGGTGAGCTATTTATGAAAACCGCGCATATTAACGAAGCATTAGTGCTGGCGTTTAACCCACCGCCAATTTTCGGCTTGGGTACAACAGGCGGATTTGAAGTCTTCTTGCAAAATAAAGGCGGCTCTGATCCCGCTAAATTGAAGCAAGGCATGCAGATGATCATGGCCGAGGCGCAGAAGAGCCCTATCCTTACAGGCATTCAAACGCTATGGCGTCCTGATGCACCGCAGCTAAAGGTGCATATGGATCGTGAACAAGCGCGTGCCATGGGGGTTAATATCAATTCTGCGTTTAACGCACTTGCAGCCAATTTAGGTAATTACTACGTCAACGACTTCAATAAGTTTGGCCGTGCATGGCAGGTGATTATGTCCGCTGAAGCTGAGTTTAGAATGACACCGGAAGATGTAGGCCGCATTTATGTGAAAAACAATCGTGGCGAAATGGTACCAATTTCTGCATTTACGGATGTTGAGTATAGTCGCGGTCCGGAAACCATGAATCGTTACAATAACTTATCTGCAGTTAAGTTAATGGGCGAAGCAGCACCTGGCTACAGCTCAGGTCAAGCTATCGCGGAGTTTGAGCGTATCGCCAACAAAGTACTACCACCAGATATGACTTACGAGTGGACGGGTTCCGCGTTCCAAGAAAAGCAAAACTCTGGCACAACAGGTATTGCACTCGGTATGGCCGTGATCATGGTATTTTTGATCCTCGCAGCACTTTATGAGCGCTGGTCATTGCCATTCTCGGTTATGTTAGCGCTACCGTTTGGTACTTTCGGTGCGTTGGTCTCAATCTGGATTGCTGGGCTAACCAACGACGTTTACTTCCAAATCGGTTTGGTTACCCTACTTGGCCTCGCCAGTAAAAATGCCATTCTTATTGTCGAGTACGCGCTAATGAAATATCAAGAAGGATGGAGTCCAGCAACCGCAGCCCTTGAAGCGGCAAGACTGCGTTTTAGGCCTATTATTATGACTTCACTTGCTTTCATACTTGGCGTAGTTCCACTGGTGATGAGTTCTGGAGCTGGCGCAGGAGCAAGACACAGTGTGGGTACTGGCGTAATGGGTGGTATGCTCTCGGCTACCTTCCTTGCAGTATTCTTCTTGCCCCTGTTCTTTTACTGGCTAATGGCAAGACGGATGTCAGAGAAGCGTTCTAAGCAAGAACTTTCAGATGAAATCGCGAAGCATCATAAAGATGAGCATGTCGATACAGATGAAGGATTAGCTTAATAACATCCCTTAAGTTAAACCATAAAACGCCTGAATTTTCAGGCGTTTTTTATATGTCTGATAAAGCTACTACCGCTTTTCCACCACCTTGCCATTACACACTTTATCACTAGCCATTAGTCGTAATTTCATGCTTTTCGTCCAATTGCACTTGATTTTGTCGACAATTAGGTTATCACTGATAAAGCATAATGATAAAAACTAGAGATCAACAGCAAGGAAAAGATATGACGACAGAGAGCCAATTAATAAAAGCAGTTGCACTTACAAAGAGTTACTTCAAAGGCCCCCAAGTAGCACCGCTCACTCAACTCACCATAGGGCAATATCTAGAAAATATTGTCGACAATTATCCAGAAAGAGAAGCCATTGTTGTCTCTCATCAATCAGTTCGCTTAAATTATCGTGAGTACCTCGCAAAAATAAATCAACTTGCCGCAAGCCTTTTAGCTGTAGGCATACAACCAGGGGATAGAGTTGGGATTTGGTCTCCGAACAACCTTGAATGGAGTCTAGTGCAATTCGCAACTGCTAAAATTGGCGCAATTATGGTGTGCATTAACCCCGCCTATCGCCCAAACGAACTTGAATACGTGCTAAACAACGTTGAGTGTAAGATGTTAGTTATGGCGAAGTCTTTTAAACATAGCCATTACGTTGACATGATTAGAGAGCTGGCACCAGAATCCTACGACTGCATGTTTGGCGAATTATCTTCACAGCGCCTTCCCTCACTCAAACAGATAGTGCTGATTGACGAGGATATTGAACCGGGTCTAATGAATTTCAGCACCTTGTTATCTAAAGCTAATGATGCCCACTATCTTGAGGCAAATGCGATTGCAGCCAACCTAAATGCCTGTGACGCTATCAATATTCAATTTACTTCAGGTACGACTGGCAATCCAAAAGGCGCCACCCTCACCCACAGTAATATCCTCAATAACGGATTACTCGTCGCCAATGCTATGAAGCTCACAGAGCAAGACAAGCTTTGTATTCCCGTGCCGCTTTATCATTGTTTTGGTATGGTACTCGGTAATCTCGTTTGTATTAGTAAAGGTGCGTGCGCCGTATTCCCTAACGATAGCTTTGATCCGCTTGTTACCTTAGAAGTTGTTGAACGAGAAAAATGCACCGGGCTTCACGGTGTACCAACAATGTTTATCGCACAATTAGAACACTCAGACTTTACGCAGTTTGATTTATCTTCGCTGCGCACTGGGGTGATGGCGGGTTCCACCTGCCCAGAAAAGGTCATGCGCCAAGTACAAACCCAAATGCATATGACCGATGTACTCATTGGTTACGGGCAAACCGAGTGCAGCCCAATCAACAATATTACCGAGATCAATTCGCCTGTAGAAAAACGAGTGCAGACTGTTGGTCGTGCTATGCCACATACCGAGGTCAAAATTATTGACGAGCTAGGACATATTGCCCCAATCGGTACGCCTGGTGAAGTATGTGCCCGTGGATATTGCGTCATGAAAGGCTATTGGCAAGACCCAGAAAAAACAGCAGCAACCATTGATAACGACGGCTGGCTCCATTCTGGCGATTTAGGGGTAATGGACGACGAAGGGTTCGTTAGCATCGTCGGCCGCATAAAAGACATGATCATTCGCGGTGGCGAGAACATTTATCCCAGAGAAATTGAGGAAGTGCTTTATCATCATCACGATATTCAAGACGCCGCTGTATTTGGGATCAAAGACGAAAAATATGGTGAGGAAGTATGTGTTTGGGTGCAACTTAAGCCGGGACACTATATTTCGGAAGAAGATATTCGTGTATTTTTAAAAGATAAACTCGCCTATTTCAAAGTCCCAAAATACATCAAATTGGTTGATGCCTATCCGATGACGGTAACGGGAAAGCTCCAAAAGTTTAAAATGAGAGATCAAATGGAGCAAGAGTTACATCAAACAGCGTAATTTGCGTTCGATATCCCTGTTGCCACGCAAATGGGTGTTGCGTGGCAAATCAAATAATCCTCTAAAACTCAATTCTCCCAATAATCTCCTTAGTTAGCCTACAAAGAGTAGGAAGTTCGGTTTAATCAATACACATAAAAGCAATAAATTATTATCATTTTGTTTAACACCTATCGACTTTTGTACCCAAAAGATATAGAACAGTTTTGTTTCCATATACAGGACAATAACAATATGTTTAAATTATCAACAGTTTCCAGCCTTCTGGCATTAAGCTTTACAACGGGTGCAATGGCACAAATATCCTATCTTGAAGACACACGCGACCAAATTAGTATTCAAGATTATAGTTATGAACAAAAAGCGCTTGTAGCTGAGCAAGCAAAACTATTACTTGACGGTTTATACGTCAATAAATATGCCAAAAACCTGTACTACGGACTTTCTCCGGCCGGACACTTAGACCCAGTTGTTGCAGTAGACGATTTAATCAATAACATGGGAAATCTAAGTTCTTCTCAATTTCATCAGCAGCTGCAAAAGATCTTCTTATCTCAGCGAGATTTTCATTTGGACTATAACTACCCGGCACCAATGAAAAACTTTGTTTCTTTTGTACCAGTTCATTTTGCACAAACCGTCAATACAGATGGCAGCAAGGAAGTACGCGTAAACCGTATCTGGCAAAACTACACCGTACTTGCACCAGATACATCAACGGTTTCTTTAGGCGATAAAGTCATTGCATACAACGGCCAAGCAGTAACGGATGTAGTAAACAACACACTATTCCAAGGCGGTGGGGCTAATCCAGATGGCGGGTTTGTTGGTGCGTTAAACAACTTGACTATCAAATCACATAATAAACAGATGCCGCCACAAAATGACGCGCTAACGCTTACTTTGGAGTCTTACGAAACGGGCGAAATATATAGTGTTAACTTGCCTTGGTTGGTCTATAACGGAAATCCGAGTACTCAAGCGAATACAGAGGATAATGCAGCGCAGTTTACGCAAAGTATTAACTATGAATTTGCTACATTTAAAGAGTTAGAAGCGGCAGCACAAGATAGTGCTTTTGCCCTAGCAGCCAATGCCACTGCTGAGCCGACGGTAACATGGAATAAGGTGCAAGTAGACGGCGAATCAGTCGGCTATATTAAGATTGCCTCTTTTTCACCTAAAAATGGAACTAACACTGCCCTTGTTGCCATCATAGATATCTTAGATAACCAGCTAAGTGACACGAAAGCACTTATTATTGATGTTAGAAGCAACCCTGGTGGTAATATTCTATATAACGACTATTTACTACAACTGTTTACACCAAAACGTGTTACTCCGTCC
This sequence comes from Pseudoalteromonas sp. OF7H-1, assembly GCF_022347825.1. NCBI lineage: Bacteria > Pseudomonadati > Pseudomonadota > Gammaproteobacteria > Alteromonadales > Pseudoalteromonadaceae > Pseudoalteromonas > Pseudoalteromonas sp. OF7H-1. The sequence continues at coordinate 58,846 of NZ_JAKRFX010000024.1, forward strand.
CATGTACGTTTTATCAACACACCTGAGAACCACCATATTCTAAATAATTCCCTGTTCGGTACTTACCTAAGTGATAATTGGCACCAAGTATTAGCTGACGTACAAGGCACCAATGAACAATACTCTGCTGCAACCTCATTCATGACAAAAGATGCAGCGAACCAGATTGGGCAGGCATATTATGGTAACGTGGGGGTTTGGGCAAACGCTAACACCTACTCTGCAGGTGATATGTTCACATGTGGTATGCAAGATAACGGTATTGCAACCGTATTTGGACAGCACGAGCGTACTGGTGCAGGTGGCGCAAACGTAATTGAGCACGGTTTATTTGTACAGTACGTGGGTGCACCATATCAAGCGCTACCTTATGATCAAAGTATGCGGGTGTCGTGGCGTCAGTCAGTACGTCAAGGTCATCACATCAATGCGCTCATTGAGGATTACGGCTGTGTTGCCAATGAAGTTGTCAGTTATAATGTTGAAGACATATTCGATGGTGATACTCAAGATTTCAATACGATCGCTCGTAAGTTACTCGCAAAACCCACAGCGCGTGCAACGGTAGCATTTAATTCAGATAGATTTGCATCGGTTGCTGAAACTAACGGAGTGTATAATTTTGATGTAACCAACACAGAATACGTAGACGTATACATTGATGGCACTAAAGTAAAACGTATTTCTGCATTTGCGTATGGTACTCAAGCTAAAACGATTAGCTATACATTACCAAGTAACGTAACGACTGGTACAGTGCAGTTTGTTGGGTTAGATAGTGGTAAAACGCGTTTATGGAATTCAACGAGGTTTTTCTAAAACTTTAGCTACCATTAATTTCTAAATATGCAGCGGATGAAACCGCTGCATTTCAACAGTCTACATATTTCACGTAGCGCTTACATCACTCTGAAAACTTTGCTCAGTAAAACTCACATTCACCGTTAAGCTACCACTCAACCAATTGTTTAAATTGAATTTTTTCTTTGGTTTATTTCTTGCTGTTAATTTCTAAATTTTATATGAAGGAAACGAGCAATGACCAAGTGTCCATTAACCACCACAGCTGGTAATCCAATCGCCGATAATCAAAATAGTTTGACCGCGGGTCCTCGAGGCCCATTATTGGTTGAGGACTACCAGCTAATCGAAAAACTGGCGCATCAAAATAGAGAGCGTATTCCAGAGCGTACCGTGCATGCTAAGGGATGGGGTGCGTTTGGAACATTTACAGTAACAAACGATATAAGCCGATATACCAAGGCAAAGCTATTTGCTGAGGTTGGTAAGCAAACCGACATTCTGATGCGCTTTTCAACGGTAGCCGGAGAAAAAGGGGCTGCAGATGCGGAGCGTGACGTAAGAGGTTTCTCGATAAAGTTTTACACTGATGAAGGAAATTGGGATTTAGTTGGCAATAATACCCCCGTATTTTTTGTCCGTGATCCGTATAAATTCCCAGATTTTATTCACACCCAAAAACGCCACCCTAAAACTAACCTGCGCTCCAACACCGCGCAATGGGATTTTTGGTCACTGTCGCCGGAAAGCCTGCATCAAGTATTAATTTTAATGTCTGACCGTGGCTTGCCAACGGATGTAAGGCACATGAACGGCTATGGCTCACATACCTTTAGTTTGATTAACGAAGACAACCAAAGAGTTTGGGTGAAGTTTCATATGAAAACCCAACAAGGCCACCAGCATCATACCGATGAAGAGTCAAAATCAGTAATTGGCGAAAGCAGAGAGAGTTTTCAAGAGGACTTGCTTGAGGCCATAGAACGCGGAAATTATCCGAAATGGGATATGAAGATTCAAGTGATGACTGAAGCGCAAGCAAAACAGTTCCAACACAATCCGTTTGACTTAACCAAAGTCTGGCCGCATGGCGACTTTCCACTCATCGATGTTGGCACACTAGAATTAAATCGCGTACCAGACAATTATTTTGCAGAGATAGAACAAGCTGCATTTAGTCCGTCTAACGTGGTGTCTGGAATTGGATTTTCTCCCGATAAAATGTTGCAAGCACGCATTTTCTCTTATGCCGATGCTCACCGCTACCGACTCGGTACGCATTATGAGGCATTACCTGTTAATCGCCCAAAATGCCCAGTGCATCATTACCACAAAGACGGTGCAATGCGGTTCTTTAACAATGAACCTGGTGGTAACGAAGATGCCTACTACGAGCCTAACTCGATGGGTGGCCCAAAAGAGCGCCCAGAATGTAAACGCCCTGCTCTTGAACTTGAGGGTATGGCAGATAGATACAACCACCGCAAAGACAATGATGATTTTTCACAGCCTCGTGCTCTATATTGCCTATTTGATGATGCCCAAAAGCAGCGCTTGTACGGCAACATAGCACGCGCGATGGCGGGTGTACCTGAACATATCATAGAACGCCAACTTGGGTTATTTAAATCTGTTCACGAAGAACTTGAAGCCGGTGTTAGAACAGCACTGAATGAATAAGGTTAACTGCCTAATCTGAACAAAAAGCTAGCACCTGAAGTGCTGGCTTTTAAAACGGTTAGATTTGTGACCATGCCTTTTTGGTTCCAAGCGCGTAAGCGCCACCTATTACCAAGCAAATTGAGGAGCTCACCCACCAAAACGTCATGCTGTTATCTGGGATGGCTGGCATGATAAAAACAAAGCCAATTCCCCTAATTAAAAAAATTGCACTTATTACACATAGGGCGATTTTCATCAAAGGTAATTGTCGGATCCGTTTCGCTCCTGAAAACGCATAGCATGACCAGAGCAGTAAAATCGTAGCGATAACGGCAGTGACAATGTGCGGATAAATAAGCCCCTGTTCGGCCATAGTAGCCATTTCCTCACCCGCACCAAAAAAGCGATACCAAGGCGCGCCAAAGATAATGCAGCCAATGTGCGCCACTGCCGCAATGGCTGTACATACACCCGCGAAGAGTAAAAAGTAGTTGGTCGTTTGAGTTTGCGCGTTCAAGTTTATTTCCCTATATTTTCAATTTGCTTAAGTATCGCTGCTCTGCCTTTGCCTGTCGATAGATATGCGCTCAACAGGAATTATTTGTAGGTCGTGATTTATCACGACAAATGATTTCCGCCGCTTTTTCAGCGGCTTAAAATGCGGCATTAGAGCCAAAAAGATCGCGGGGTGAACCCACTTTTACTCGCTATAAGTAAACGCCATTTAAAAAATTTTGTACCTTTTATTTTAGGGGCGTTTTTATAACATTTTTTTAGTGATTTATATTAAGAACCAATGGGTTATAACCAAAAGTTGATACCATTCTGGATGAACCTATTTCCTAATTTAGGGATTTTTTAAAAATACTAAAAATATCATATAGTTAACCTAAAAAGCGGTTGCTAGGTTCATCCAATTCAATTAAATTAAATCAATTAGTTAGCTTAACTTTTTACTTCCAAAATGACTGTTTTTTGCTAAAATTCATAAAGTTTCTTGATTGACGCTGGAGGTTCATCCAATTTGCCGCTACAGGCCTTGTCAGTCAAGGGCTGCAGAAGGTAGGGTTGCAGCAACATTTGCCGTAGAGGCAGTAGAAACTAAGATCTTGAGATATACTTGTTGGCTCTACAGCACCGTTGCAGCAACATTTGCCGTAGAGGCAGTAGAAACTTATTTCATTTATGTCGTTCCACGACTTCAACTCCTGTTGCAGCAACATTTGCCGTAGAGGCAGTAGAAACCTTCAAAACTTGTAAAACTTATTTCTAATTTTTTGGTTGCAGCAACATTTGCCGTAGAGGCAGTAGAAACTCTAAGTTATCTGTGCCATAAAAGTGTGTCATTTGTTGCAGCAACATTTGCCGTAGAGGCAGTAGAAACACAAATCTTGCTGCTCTTTTGGCAGTGCATCAAAGAAGTTGCAGCAACATTTGCCGTAGAGGCAGTAGAAACTGAGAAATATTCTCTTGAAAACTACAACTTCCACATTGTTGCAGCAACATTTGCCGTAGAGGCAGTAGAAACTTGCAAATGATCTTCAGCGAAGCCTAGTTTTTTAGGTTGCAGCAACATTTGCCGTAGAGGCAGTAGAAACAAATATATAGAGCATCAACAAGCAAATCTCTTTTCATGTTGCAGCAACATTTGCCCTAAAGGTAGGTACCTTGAAAAGCTCGCGGGTTAGTTCGCGCTACTCAATAGCGCGGTAAGCTTTTATCAGTGAGTTTACGACTTTGAGCAAGTAGCAAAACATTACACAGCCCAACATTCAGTCAAAATCTCTTCCTCAGTGCACGAATAGCACGTAAAGATAAAATGAAAATAAAGTGAATTATTTGATTACAAAGCGTTTCAAATATATATAAATTACTTTATGCTGATAAATAAGGATCGCTTCATCACACAAGGACATCTATGTTTGTTGCACAAATCGAATTTAAGCGAATTCAAACTTTTTTGTTTTCTTCCTCTCGCCTGCACGATATGGTTGCCGCCAACGCTTTACTTGCTAAGACTATTCGCTACGATCTGGTTGTCGCCGCCATAGCAATAGAAAAAGCCATACTCCCAGACAAAACGCTCCTGTGCGGCAACGACTCAGACGCACTCGCTGAACTTGGGATCCTAAGCCGCGATGGTGGTCATTTTTATGCGCTATTTTCAAGTTGTAGCAATGCAAAACGGTTTATTGCAGAGGCTCGCACCATTTTAATTAACAATCTAGCGGGCTTAACAGTACACACTCGCATCTTTAACGAGGCCTGCGGTGCAGATGATGTCCCTTTTGAGACAATGACTTTACCCTCTCTCACCCCGTTAACACTTTTTAAAAAGTGTGAGCAATCAAACATTGGCGTTGCCGAGCAAAAGTCAAAACGAACACAAGACCTTGAAAAAAAGATAAAAATAAGCCAACAAACCGCACTTAAAAACAATTATTACAAACAGCTTACTACATATAAAAAAGCACCAGATGAAGACCAAAACATTGAGGCAACTCAAGAAGATACACAAGCTAACGAAGACCGTATTGTTGCTGACTTTGCAAGTGCTATCTCTACCGATTTTGTTAGTCAAGGCTACACGCTACCCACCAGCTTTGATAAGCTAGTGGATGATGATTACCTCGCAGTGATAAGCGCTGATGGTAATAATATGGGACAGCGATTTATCGCTCACCGAAATAAAAAAGAAGAGACTCAGAGTGGTACTTTTAGCGACAAACAACGTATTGCAGAAGCATTTTTTGGCTCTGCAAGGGAGCAATTAAAAAGCGCGGTTAAGCAAGGCATTATTGCAACATTCAAGCACCTCCCCCTTAAAAGCACGATGCCATTTCAAGTACTTATGCTTGGCGGTGATGACTTATTACTAGTATGCCAAGCCAAGTATGCCTTTGAGTTAGTCAAACACATAGACAGTTATTTATCTTCCACCCCCATTGCAGATAATAAACCACTGACGATGTCTTTTGGGGTATGTATCGCCTCGCATAATTTACCTTTTTATCGGCTGCATTATGCAGCTGAAAAACTCAATGCAAGTGCCAAGGTTAAAGCCCGAGGCACCCCCGATACCGAGGTACAACCAAGTTGTGTTGATTGGCAAATTGTCACCCAAGCGTGGCTCGACAACCCTATTAACGCACGTAAGCAGCAGCAAATAAAAGTAACCAAAATCAACGATAGCACGGAGACTTTACTGTTAAGCCAAAAGCCTTATTTGCTTGGAGAGCATAAAGAATTTAACGATATTATGTCTCTCGCAGCACAATTTTTACCCGCCTCTCATCAAGATGCAACGCTCCCCCTTGGTGACCCAACAGCAGCGGAAGAAGCGCAGCATCATATTATGTCCCGTGCCCATGTGTACCAACTTATGCACACCTTGCCTCTAGGTTGGCGACAAACAGAGTTGCTGATTAATAAAATGATTGCCAGAGATAAGCAACACGCTGAGCTCAAAGTAACTGATGATAATGATAGCGCCAGCCCAGCACCCAATACACTTTGCGCATTATTTCAAGCACTCGCTAAGGTTGATAGCAACAAAGCAGGTTACGCTTTTTATCCGCTTCAGGGCGCATCAAATTACTACACCACCAAACTTGGCGATGTGTTAGAGCTTGTATCATTACAATACTTGTCTCGTGAAAAGGAGGTCAGCTAAATGGCGATTCAATTAACTACTATCAAGGTTTCACTCACACTTTTAGAAGATCTACACACCGGTAACGGTTTAGGAACGCACCTAATTGATAGCTTGCAAACGAAAGATGCAAACGACCAACCTGTGATCTGGCGGCAACATATTAAAGGCTTATTGGTAGCGGCTAGCACCACCATAAACAAACTAAACAACAAATACGAAGAGTGCTTTAACGATTTGCTGAGTGACTCGCCACAGTCTAACTGCACCTTGGTGATAGGCTCATTTTACAAAAGCAAACTAAAACCTAATCCAACACATATACTCAGTAGTACAGCACGTGAAGGGGTTACTTACAAAAATAACGCGATAGATATGATTAATCGCGCGCCTAAAAAAGGCAGCTTGCGTAATCAAGAATATATTAAAGCTGGCTCTGAATTTGAGGCAACATGGCAGCTACTCTGTGAGCAGCAATTTGCCACAAACTATATCCAAGCACTCACAGTGTTAATCAATCATTTAGATAGAATCGGTGCCAACCGAAATCGAGGTGCTGGACGGGTAAGATGTGATATTAAGATGGATGATACCTTACTGGCTGCCAATGATGTTTCCGCAGTTAACACGCAACAATCTCTACATATAATCGTGACTAATCTTGAGCCTTTGCGGCTGCCAAATACCGATGTCCCAGGCAATATTGTTCCAACTTATACGTATATTTCTGGAGACCGGTTAAAAGCAGCGTTGGCAAATTGGTGCTTACTGCAAGGCAAACAGGCGTTATTTGAAGCACTAGTAAACGAGGTGATATCGGTAAGTTATGCCTACCCAAGTAGGCAAGGCATGCGTTATATTCCCGCGCCTTTGTGTATTGCCGCGCCAAAATCCCATGCAGAAGGTACTATACCGTGGTGGGCACAACAGACACAAGCCAATGAGTTTACTGATCAATTTGCAGAGCCTAGTACCTCTGCGCCGCTTAAGCGATTAAAAGGTCACTTTTATTACCAACCACAAAGCCAAACCTTATTTGAGCAAGGCGTCGCCGTGCACATGCGCAATAAAGTACGCACGCAATTTAGCATGCCCGAGTATAAAAAAGATAATGGCGCTGACATCGTTAATGACTCCGATTTATTCGCCGAGGAGGTCATACCTGAGCAAACCCAATTTATGGCGACCTTATCTTGTAGCACAAACAAAGAGTTGATTGCGCAACTTGCTCACTTAATTGCGCAAAATGCTTGGCCTTTGCTGCTAGGTAGAGGTAAAGCGCCATGTAAGTTAACCACAGCCACCGAAGCGCCAACACCTTTTGAGTTTAATAACACTAAGCCACTCACCGTTGTGCTAACTTCACCACTATTGTGTTACAGCTATCATACTGGTCAGCCCTATACTCAACTTGAACAAGCATTAAACCAGCTTTGCCCAGAGCTAAACTTAGACAAAAATGACTACACTGCGTTTTCGGAGCAAGATATTTTAACTGGATATAGCTTTGAAACTGGCCTACCTAAAACGCCCACTCAAGTCATTGCAGCGGGTAGTTGTATAAAAATTACCAATATTGAAAAAGCGCAGTTACTGGCCGCTTACCTTAAGAACACGCGGGCAATAGGAGAGCGCCAAGCTCAGGGGCTTGGGCAATTTTTATTAACACAGCAAAACCTCACCGCCACCCTTGAAACGAGCTTCACCCCCCTATCGTGTGCCAAGGAAGTGGAACAACAGATAGATAATATTGACAAGCTGATCCAAAATGATACGTCGTTTTTTAACCGCTCCCCCAGCGTAACTCAATGGCAAAAGCTAAAAAATGAACTCAAACGGCAAAAAGTAAACTCGGATCCAAAACCATTAAGCAACATTTTTGCTGAACTGAAAACACAACAGAATCAATCCAAACATGCGTGGCTAAGTATTACTGACTTTTTATCCGAGCTTGAACACTTATGTAGCGCACAACATGAACCTGCGATATTGGCCTGCGATTGTGTGCTAGTTGCCCTAGCAAACCATAGTGCAAAACAAGGAGAGCAAGCATGAGCGAGCATGTACCCTATTACACCCTGTTTTACGTGACCTTAGAGCAACATACTGAGTTTAATACTGCCTCTGGAGAGCAAGGTAACGATGTTGATATTGCTCTGGCCAAAGATGGCAATGATAACTATATTATTCGCGGTACGACCCTTGCTGGTGCTATGGTGGATCAAGCCAAAAAATTAGGCATCCCAGTAGAGTTTGATATTTCAGGCGAGGTTCCTGCTCAAGATAAAAATAATAAGCCAATCTGTATTCCTTCACGCCTACGGGTCGACACTGTAAGCCTCAAGTCCCCTTTACATGATGCCATTGTTCGCCAGCATGTTGCCATAGATGAAGTAACTGGTGCAGCAAAGCCTAACGCCTTATTTGATGTACAAGTACTGCCAAAGGGGAACTTATGGCACTGCTTTATTGAAGTAAATATGGTTGACTGTACACCGTGTAGTATCGCCCCAGATGAGTTAGTTGCTCATGTATTGCACTATTGGCAAACGAATTATCTATTTTTAGGTCACCGCCCTGTAGCAGGCTATGGCTGGTTTAAAGTACAACAGGCCGAGGTAGTCACACTCACAGATGAACATGTATTTGATTACCCAAATAGCACCTGTGATTTTACCCAAAATAAGGCGCAGCTATGCAAACAGTTGCAAGTTCAAAGCACGCCACTAGATCAATTTGTGAAAAATAAAACGCTTGCTGACGCCCCCGTTTTACGAAAAACACTACTCGTTACGTTAAATGCAGGGGCAAATTTGGATGAATCGGGGGAGCAATGGGGAGTCGATGGCTTTTTTATTGGAGGACATAGCCAAGATAACCCTGAGAGTATACACGAGCTGCCCGACTCAGTGTTATCGCACTTTAGCACAGGCAGTAGCTACAAATTACAAGACCAAGATACCCCTGATAACTTTTTTGTTGTGGATGAAAATCATCAGCCTTATATACCCGGAGCCAGTATTCGCGGTGTGTTAAACCACCAGTTGATCCGTGCGAACGAGAGCAAAATCGCTCACAGTTTATTTGGTTCGCTAAACAAACAAAATGGCAAAGTGCAAAGCTCTAATCTCTATATCAAACCCGCTTATTTACAACATGATGACTGGCAAGCGATGGTATTTCATAACCACGCTGAAGATGAGTTTACCGCTGGGGTGTATGGCTCAAATAAGTTTGTTCGCACTGCGGTTGTACGCGGTAGTTTTGTCACAGAGCTGGTACTTGAATATATCAAAGACCCAGATGCGAGCAATGCAGATCACATGAAAAGTGAGGTAAAAGCACAATATGATGCGCTGTGCAACGCGCTACAACAAGGCGCTCAGTCACAGCTTGCTATTGGCGCCAAGCAATGGGTTGACTCTGGTTGGCTGCGCTGGAAAGTACAGGAACAAAAAGAATAAGGAGCTGACAATGACTAAAGCGAATTTACAAGTACAACGCATTAATGCGCCAATTTCAGCGCTGTTAAACCAGCTGGTTAACTTAGGCTTCACAGTAACGGACAGCCAAGACCAAGATACGGTACAGTTACTAAAGAACTATGTCCTAGACAACAATACAAGCTTTATTTTGGTATTAGACCCAAAACCATCGACCAAAGCTAAAGAGCGTTGCCCTGCTGTCATTAATACACAGAGCAAGCTAAGGGAACTATTACAAAAAGGCAAGTTTGAGTTTGCTCAATGCCAGTTATTTTTACCGCACAGTACTCTAACCATGATTGCAACAAATGAATGTACTTTGCTCAAACATGTAGCGCTACCAGAGCAAAATAAGACCAGCGTATTACTTTACCATACGCCCTATTTACTCACTGACTCTGGTCGCTTTGATAGGGAGACGATTACCGAGTTACAAGCGTTGAGCCATAACGGACAACTAAAATTTATTACCGTTGAAACCACCAAGGGTACCGCAGAGCTTATATGGGAGAGACAGTGATGCCAAAAGGATATAATAATCACCAACGTGGGCGAGTTCCTAGTAACCCTCAAAATAATAAAACAGATAACAAACCACCTTATCATTTTGTATACAATGACCCAGCTCGTGTCTTGCGCTCTGAGCGGGTTGCACATAATAGTAAAGAAAGCGGATTATTCAGCGGGGAAATAAAGTTTAGTTTAACAACATTAACTCAAAGCATTTTTGGCTGTTATCAAGAAAAAAAGACAATAACTGTAGAGGGTAAAAATAGAGAAAAAGCATATTTATACCCTGCATTTTATCAAGACCAGAGCATGATATTGGGGTCTTCTATTTTGGGGGCACTTCGCCATAATTGTGCAGCCTTAACCAACGCCCCCATGGAGCATATTGGCGAGCAAACCTTTGCATACCGGCCAAGTATAGGCAATGGCAGTGCCTTTCAAACCCTTCCTGCTATTATCATTAGTAACCCCCCCTTTACACTCAGAATATTCAAAGGCCAGCCTAAGTTTATCTTTGTCTCAGAACGTGCGAGTAAATATTTTGACCCAAACACCACTTTGAGTGAGCATAACCTTACGCAACAGCCCACGCTTTTGGTCAAAGAAAAATATCTTAGCTTCAATAATAAAGTTATAAGTAGTAGCATCTATCTAGCAGATGAAATATCACCAAATCAAATAGCTAACCTTGAGGCTGCGAATGGTAAGATAAGATACAGATTCTTCAAGTATCATGATACTAATCACTTTAAACACTATACATACCACATGTATAAGGGCGGCATCGAATACTCAGGGGTATTAGCTCAAACGAAAGGCCACACAAACCCTAAACCTTATGTTGGTATTTTGCTAAATGTAAAGGGATGTGAATACAGTGATATAAAAATAAATAAGGTATTTTATAACCAATATAAGTACACCACTGAACATTTAAAAAATCAGGTTAATGGTCATATTTCAAATCGTCATCCAAATGTTCCTAGCTCCCTCGGCTCACTTCCAGAAGACATTCATCAACATAGATGTGTAGAAGTTGGGCAAGTCATTTTTGCCGAAGTAAAATCAACAGGTGGCAAACTCACATTAAATGATATAAATAGTATCGGTAATAACTACAACTACTATTGGGCATATCAGAACTCTATTCATACCGTAAAAGGGCAATTACGACCACAAATTCAACAGTCATTTACCCCAGAAGCGTTGCCACTAGTGCAAAAACTGTTTGGCTATGCAAATGAAACTTGCAAAAGCCAAGATGATAAACTCGCAGGCTTAGTGAGTATAAATCATGCGTTGGAACAGATAACCAACAAAGCTAACAGCGTAAAGCAAAAAAGCATTACCATCCCCCTTAAACCGCTAGGGCAACCAAAACCCAGCGCTGGAGAGTTTTATTTAAAACCCAAGACCTCAAACAGCGCCAATAAAATACCACACTACGGCTATAGTCCAAATGAGAACCCAGAATACGAACTAAATGGTCGTAAGTTTTATTTACACCAAAAACCCTACTCACCCACGCTGCAAGAAGCTGCTAGCAATAAGGAAAACCACTTAGCGACTACTGCGAACTTTATCACCCCAGAAGGCACTGAATACAGGGCAACGTTAAGGTTTAAAAACCTTAATAAATCTGAGCTTGGCCTTTTATTACTCGCGTTAAGTCCAAATAGTTTGGAATATCGCCAGCTACCGAATAATTGTAAGAAAGACTTAAATCATATTCTCGTTAGCACAGATACCCTAGCAATTAAGCTCGGTTATGCCCGTTCCTTGGGCTTTGGTAGTGTGCAAACCAAAATTCACTCAATCACTACACAGTGTAAAAGCGACTTAACCACGGCGGCACTCATAAACTCATTTTTATCTACTCAACAATCGTTTAACCACATTAAACAATGGATAAAAATACACACCTTTGATCTTTCAGAAACCTATACATTCCCAAATAATGGCAACGAATCATACCGGTTCCATTCGAAGGTGAAACAAGACGAGTTAGCAATAAGAAAGGGAGCTAAGCAAAAACTCAGTACTGAAGACAAAATACTTCGTCCGCTATAAGGAACTGGCAATGACTAACAAAATTCTAATTATCACCATCGGTAATACCGATATTAAAGCAGTAATTAAAGAGACGAAAAAAGCAGGTGAAGATCAGGATAAAGCCCAAACCGAGGCCATCACCACTTTAGCGACAATAGGCGACCACAGCCGCCCGGAGTTTTGTAGCTACCTTGCTGAGCACTGTATTGATGTAGGATCATCATCTCAGAGACTTGCGTTTACTTTACTCGAACCCAACGAAGCAGTAGATGTGTTAACTGCACAGGACTTTGAGCAACAGGAAAAGCCGCTTTATCTTGACTTCACCATAAATGATGGTGAAGCAAGATTTACAGCACCTAAATTCTGCACGTTAAGAACCCCGGACTGCCCTGAGCTGTTATTGCCAAAAATTGCCCCTTTAGTGAATGAACTACAACACATAGACTTTACACCTAACTATGTTCTAGTGCTAAATACCAACCGACAAGCAAGCAATAAACTCAGCACATTCATTAAGAAGAAAGAGCCATTCGCCTATGGCCCGTATATCGCAAACCGGCTAAGCAAAAGCTTGAAGCTGCCCTATAATCAAGAGTTTGACCATACCTACTGCACCAGCGCTGACATTAAACAAGGCGTGTACTATCTTAACTTTTTAACTGGCGATGACCTATTAGAGGGCGCTGACCAAAACGACCCCATAAACCGCCAAGCTCTTGAAAAGATCTCTACAGCAATTCAAACCTTATGCTCAAGAGTAGAACCGTCACAAAACCAGTTAATCTTGTCTTGTGGTGGCGGCTTTCCAAAGCTCAAGGCACAACTGGAGGCCATTTGTGAACTATACGCTGATAAAGTCTTGGCTTACTCAGAGCCAGAGATGCGCTCAAGCTCAGCGCCAGCAGTAACACTTGCCAATACCCACCATTACCCAAGTCCAGATGTGTCACTACGCGCGCGCAAACAATGTATTGCACTGATACAGCATGGCAACTTTCAAGGGGCAGCAGCATTGGCACAGCCTTTTGTTGATGACGAAAATAAAAATCGGTGCGATAAAGGCTGGGCACATAACCTAATTACAGCAAGTGAATGGCTCCAAGGGCGTGTAAGTATTGATAAACTCAACGCCACACTACCAGCCGCTCTCCCCTTTAACACAGAGGCTGAGTTACCCAACTGCTTGTGGGCAGCATTTAGAATTGAAGCCGCACTAAAGATGGGTAATTACCAAGAAGCCATCCGCTTTACCTGTGATTTTGTAGAAGTCGCAGCACAAGATTTACTCTGTCATAGTTTTACACCTAACCAGTTCGAGATAAACGCAGCCAAAGCGCAGTGTGAAGTCATTAAAAAACAATATGAAGAGCAAATAACCACGCTCTTCCAACGTAAAAAAAAGAAGCCACTTGACTCGTTATTAACATGTTGTTTTGACTTGAAAATTGACCGTTCTTTAAAATATAAAGCGGAACAAGGTTCTGACCGCAACTTGCTGTTTGACTTTGCTATTGCACTTTCCAAACTCAAACAAAACGAGCAAATTAGATGGGAGGATCTAAACAATCATCCACTGCTACAGTTTGAACATACATTGCGTACTAAGCCGGAAAAGTGTGAATCAACACCACAGCGGTACCGCAACCGTATTACCCATGGTTACCTCTCGCCCACTGACGTTAAAGAGGCAAAAAATACCTTTATACACGCAAAACTGTGGGGCGAGGATAAAGAGTATGCCTTCTTAACTCAGCCATTGTTTTTGGATATTTTTGACCTTTTAGTAACAAACAAACAGCGCGCAAGTGATCTATACAGCAACCTAGTAAAGACATTATGCCAACAGATGCTAAACGCCCCTATTAATTTTACCGAGGATTAATTGCCGTAATGAGTCTATACCCCATTCGAGTATATGGTGTAGAGCTTGAGTTTAGTGCGACTACCTCGATGCCGTTTTTTCATCAAGCGGTATTGCGGGGCTTTATCAACACCTTATTAAATATTCCTGAGCAAATACAAAATCGCGTATTAGTGCACGCGCCCGAGAGCGGCGTTATTCAATATCAAAAGGGCACGCGGTATCGCTTTTATTTGATAAGTATTAATCTACCGGAAATACACCTTGAGCAGCTATTTACTCAGCTAACTAACTTACCGCGCTCCGCCGCTCATTGCTACGGCGCGCTTGCCCATAACATTAAGCTGCATCAAATTTTTGACCCACTGACTCAAATGCCTGTGGCGCACCCATTAATGACCACGCAATACGATCACCACTCGATTTTACTAGAGGCAGAGCAATGGCAACGCTACAGTGAACACCACCACAGCGTCACCCTTTCATTTCAAAGCCCAGTTAGGCTCAGCCACTCGGGGAAACGAGTTTATCAACAAAGTGATGAACTTCACGGCAGCCTTATTATTGACCGCTGTTTTGATGCCTATGCGTCTTTGTGCCAAGCACTAGGCTATACCAGACCCGCAAGGCAAGCGCCAGTAGAGTGCGATATGACCGCCGACCTGCACTGGGCTGATACCAGTTACCAAAGCAAAGGAAAACAGGCCAAACAACTGGGCGGCTTAGTAGGGACACTTACCCTAAATACGCACCAGCTTAGTTACGATAATTGGGTAACCTTAGTGTTAGGGCAATATATAGGTATTGGGCAAAACCGCAATTTTGGGATGGGACGATACCACTTGTGCGGTGAGCAAGGCGAGCTGGGATTTATTCCCCTTACCCGTACTACCCCTTTGTTAAAACAAGTGTTTAACTTACAAACGTTAGAACTTGCTTGGCAACACGAAATTAAAAAACTGCCAAAAAGCGCGCAGTCAACATGGGGGCAACAAGCGTTCGAGCGACTCTTAAGCGCGTTACAAAACCTGCACTACCAACCGGGTGCGCTTAACCCCAAAATGCTAGATAAACCGGGGCAAAAGCAAAGACTATTATTACTACCATCATTTATAGATAAAGTTGCCCATAAAGCACTTAGTACTTGGCTCGGCACCTCACTTGATCTGCTCTACAGTAAATCAAGTTATGCCTACCGCCGTGGATATTCGCGCTTAACTGCACGCGATAGCATTGTGCAAGCAGTAAGAGCCGGTTATGAATACGTGCTAGATGCCGACATTAAACAATTTTTTGCCAGCTTGCAGCCTAGCCAAGTTATCGCCCGCTTAAGGGCGCTCTATGGTGATGACCCGCTATGGGCAATACTCAACGCCATGTTACATGCCCCCATAGCCAACACACAACAACATGATATTTCGCAAGTAAGCGGGCTAAACCTTGGCAGCTCACTGAGTCCTGTACTTGCCAATCTTATGCTCGATCCCTTCGATGCTATTTTAGGTAACCAAGAGCAGCGTTTAGTACGTTACGCTGATGACTTTTTGATTTTATGCCGAACCAAACAACAAGCCGAGCGCACGCTAGAAAATGTGAAAAAAGTAATCGCACATCAGGGATTGGAGCTCAATGAAGAAAAGACACAAGTTGTACACATATCCAAGGGAGTCAAGTTTTTAGGATATTTATTCATCAACGATTTAGTGATCTCCATAAAACCGGAAAAGAGTCCAACGCCTGAAAAACAGCCACCTTCAATGCCAGAGACTTCAAACAGTTGCTATTTTAATGATAGTCCCATGACGCTATGTATTACTGGCCGCTCTGCATTACTTAACTGCCAAGGAAAGCGGCTAAAAATAACACAAGGTGACGATACCCAAGCCCTGATCCCGCTTACTCATTTACAAACCGTTGTATTATTTGGTAATCATCATATCACTACGCCAGCACTTAAACGCTTAATGAAGCAAAAAATTAACGTCTATTTTGCCGATGGTTTTGGCAACTACATAGGTCAAACATTAGCAAGCTCCCCTTTAAACGAACTTCATCTAATACAAGCAAGTCGATTTGCAAATAAATCAACGGCGCTTGAATTTAGTAAAACATTACTGAGTGCTAAAATCCATAATCAACGCGAAGTACTAAGACTGCGAAAGTTAATGCATGAACCTCTTTCTAAAATGCTGAATAAGCTCAAAGGGGCAAATTCAATTGCACAGTGCTTAGGCTTTGAAGGAAGCGCCAGTAAGACATACTATCAGCAACTCGCGCTAGTACTTCCAGACCAGTTTGAATTTACAACGCGAGTAAAACAACAACCACGAGATCCCGTTAATAGCTTATTATCTTATGGCTACAGCTTACTGTATTGCCATGTAAGTACTTTACTACAAAGTGCTGGTTTATACCCAAATTATGCAGGCCTCCACCAGGCCAAAGGGCAGCATCATACTCTAGCGAGTGATCTAATGGAGCCATTTAGATTTGTTGTCGAGCGCACGATGATTAATGCGCTCAATTTAAATCAAATATCAGTAGCTGACTTTGAACAACAAGGAACATTTTGCCGAATAAGAGAGGATAAACGACGTTTGTGGAGCAAGCTATTAATAGAAGCGTTACAAACACCAAAATATAAACAAGGACAGCTGCATTACAGTTTATTAGACGCAATACAACAACAGAATTATCATTTAATAGACTGGCTCAAAGGAGAGTCTCCCCATTTTACGCCATGGCGGTTACCTAGATGAGTTTAATTTACGTAGTCACATTTGACATAGAAAACGACAAACTGAGACGAAAGGTAGGAAATACGCTATTGGAATTTGGTGATCGCGTTCAGTATTCTGTCTTTGAGATTAAACTAGCAAATGAAACGGCATTGGTAAAACTCAAGCAAGAACTGCAATCATTGGTTGATGGTTATGATGGCACAGCAAACATTCGCTTTTACTATTTAAACCACACTACCAGAACAAAATCCATGGACTTTGAAGGAAAGGCCGTTGCCTGCTTTCCTAGCGCACAAATTTTTTAACTTACTTTGAGAAACCCAATTCTTAACAAAGTATGTTCACGATTAAAAATCTTGTACCTTTTATTTTGGGGCGGCGCTTTTATCTCTTTTTTTGAGGAACTTATATTAAGAAACAATGGGTTATAATCAAAAGTTGATACCATTCTGGATGAACCTATTTCCTAATTTAGGGATTTTTTAAAAATACTAAAAATATCATATAGTTAACCTAAAAAGCAGTTGCTAGGTTCATCCAATTCAATTAAATCAATTAGTTAGCTTAAATTTTTGCTTCCAAAACGGCTGTTTTTTGCTAGAATCAATACTGTTTCTTGGTTGACACTGGAGGTTCATCCAATTTGCCGCTACAGGCCGTGTCAGTCAAGGGCTACAGAAGGTAGGGTTGCAGCAACATTTGCCGTAGAGGCAGTAGAAACCTTACTATCCTGCTCTAAAATTAAATTCCCACCCTTGTTGCAGCAACATTTGCCGTAGAGGCAGTAGAAACAATACAAGTTGCTGATACCCATAAGTATTTTCTGTTGCAGCAACATTTGCCGTAGAGGCAGTAGAAACTTTAACGCATAAGGTAAACTGTTTAGAGTCTAGCATCGTTGCAGCAACATTTGCCGTAGAGGCAGTAGAAACATACCGCTTCCTGAGCGTTGACAAAGAAGTAAATATTTGTTGCAGCAACATTTGCCGTAGAGGCAGTAGAAACCTCAAGAGCCATGATGGATGGGATTTCCCCTGATAGTTGCAGCAACATTTGCTGTAGAGGCAGTAGAAACTCATCTTTTTTATATAAACAAACTCCATCCTGCTTATGTTGCAGCAACATTTGCCGTAGAGGCAGTAGAAACAACAATAATTTCAGCAGATTGAACTTTTAGAGTAGTTGCAGCAACATTTGCCGTAAAGGCAGCTAAATCAAAAGCGAACGAGGTGAACCCGCTCCTACTTGAGGAGCGGTTTTGGCAAAACGAAAGGTAGTTTTTACAGGTTGCTAAGCAGCTATGTTAGTGTGTGATTGACTAAAACCACATTTTATGCCCCCAGCCAAATACGCAAACAAGCCCAAATATTAGTAAAGTAAGTGACAAGCGGCTGCGCTTAGGATGGCTTTGTTTTTGGTGTGTGACACTGGCTTTTCGCGCAATTTGTTTGTTAATACTTAGATTTGAATAATAGACAAAAGCTGAGGTCGTGAGCATCACCAAACCAATAAATACGGCATGCCAATCACTTGAGAAAAACCGAATTGGCTCACCATAATATAGCGTGGTCATTTCTACAAAGTTAGTGCCAAACACGCTGGCAATAAAAATAAGTGCGGTGCCTAACGTGGCGATGTTTTTTATTTTATTTTGATGTTGCTGTTGTTGTTCCCTGAGCTGTTTGGCTTCTTGCTCCATTTTTGCGTTATGTGTATGAGATTGCTGCTGGTGGTACAGCGCTATTAATTCATGATATTCGCGAATATCTTCAGCCAATCTCTGGTGGTACAAGTTAATATTAAATACGTTATCCCACTGGCAATACACCTGATTTAGCATGGTCAACACACTGACTTCAGCAAACCGGTTATTAATGCGGTGACTCAATAATAATTGTTGCTGCTCTTTTATGGTAGTAATAACCTGTTGTTCAAGCCTTATCGCACCATCCATTTGGGTACTATTTTGCATTGCCTGTAAAAAGCAGTATTCCGCATACGCCAATACCAATACCGCTACATATTGCGTACCTTGGTTGGCAATAAAGCCTTGATGAAAAATACGCTGTTGCTGCCCTATTCGGTTGGGGTTGATGAGTACACAGCCCCCTTCCCGTGAAAACTGATGTCGGATGTCTGCCCCACCAATGCCACTTTCTAGTTCATCCTCGGTTATCAAATAGGCCATACTCTGCCGCTTTGCTAAACGCAATTGCAGTGCCGTTGTTTGCGCAAGCATGAGCTCTTGTACCTGCGTGTTTAAGTGCTGCTTTGTTTGCTGTAAATAGGCTTGCATATACCCAAGTGGCCGTGCAAGCTGCCACTGCTGAGCGAAAGGACTGTTGACTTGCTCGTTTGTATTTAAATTACGTTGATTAAGTAACAAACTCATGATGTCGAGCCAACTAAAAGGCGCAGCTTTTTGTTGCCAGCGCGCTTGAGTATTAAACAGTGCTAACTGCCCTTTGGTGCGATAAAACGCAGCATTCAGTTCAACTAAATCCTGCAATGTAATGGCGTGTCGCGTAAGAATTGGCTCTGTTTGTGTGGTGTTTTGTAAATGAACAATGTCGTTAAATTGTATTGAGAGTATGGTAAGTACCAACCCTGTTGGCATGTAAACCAGCTGCATATCTGCTAAACGCATTTCGCAATAATACTCGCCATTATCAACACTTTGATAAGAAAAGTGCCGTGCCGGTTTCGCAAGTTTTAGCCACAAACGATTGTGCTTGTCATGTAACTGCTGCTTGGCCGATGCAGTTAACCCCAATGACGGTAAACTGTAGGTTGGCTCGTCTAGTTTTGGTAAAAAGCGCAGCTTTATTTCATCATGAAGATCATCAAGCGTACGAGTGAGCGGGCGAACTTCCCACACATGCTGCTTATGGCAAGGCCTATGCTTTGTATTTAAGCCTAATTCACCAAAAACCTGCGCGATAGTTAGCGCCTTGAGTGCCGTATAATTCGCTTTATGTTTATCAATTTGTGCGCTGCAAGGCAGCTTGCTGGTAAGATCTGCGCTAAGGGTAGAGGGAATAATTAACCGATAGCAATTATTACCCACCTTAGTACTCACCTCTCGATTAAGCGGCTGTTGTAATGCCCTTGGCTGCTCGGCAGTAATATAGTGCGCACTTAGGCGTTGCTGTACTGGCGGTGATTGCTCAGCTATCCACCCTGCTATTTCTCCATGGTGGTTGAGGTAGTCGGTTGCACTTTTGAGTAAGTCTGGCTGTGAGTCTGGTAGCAGCTCGTTAAGATAGCCGGTGATTGCTTCTTGATTTAACCCCATCGTTTACTGACTCCTTTCGTAATGTTAATTGAGTTAGCAGAATAGGTAAGTTCTTGAGTAAGGTAAAGTGATATTCACAAAAGCTAATCACGCAAACAAACCTCACTTATTTTAAGTATAATTTTTAGGTATTTTTAATATAAAGCAGTAGGTTATAAGTAAAAGGTAATACGGTTCTGGATGAACCTCTTTCCTGATATAGGGATTTTTTAAAAATACTATAACTATCATACTGTTAGCCTAAAAACCCACCCTTAGGTTCATCCATTTCAATTAAATCAATTAGTTAGCTTAACTTTTTACTTCCAAAATGGCTGTTTTTTGCTAATATCAACACAGTTTCTTGATTGGCGCTGGAGGTTCATCCAATTAGCCGCTACAGGCCGTGTCAGTCAAGGGCTACAGAAGGTAGGGTTGCAGCAACATTTGCCGTAGAGGCAGTAGAAACCTTCAATAGAGAAGACATGGGACTGAGACTCTCGTGTTGCAGCAACATTTGCCGTAGAGGCAGTAGAAACGCAAGCTATTAATCGCAGGTGAGGCGACTTCTTAGGTTGCAGCAACATTTGCCGTAGAGGCAGTAGAAACTTATTGGCAAGGGCGAGGGCTTCTTTACCACCTGCTGTTGCAGCAACATTTGCCGTAGAGGCAGTAGAAACTTATAGCTATTTTTTAAAAAGCTGAATTGGTTGAGTTGCAGCAACATTTGCCGTAGAGGCAGTAGAAACTCAACACTCTTATTAACTCTGGTACCAAACTGTACCTGTTGCAGCAACATTTGCCGTAGAGGCAGTGTGAGGTTAGGTGCATTGTTTATCGCTACCGAGAAATGATGATGGGTGTTTAAGTCGTTACGCAGCGTTAAAAAAACCTCGTGAGTACCCTAGATTAACAAAAAAGCAAGGCCAACAGGATAAACGTGTGAAGCTTGTTATTTGTAGGTCGTAATTTATCACGACAAAGGATTTCCGCCGCCTAAGGTACGGCATTAAAACCAAAAAGATCGCGGGATGAACCCGCTCCTACCCGATATAGATTTAGCAAAAAATGAGGTCAATAAAATAAATTTGTGAAGCTTGTTATTTGTAGGTCGTGATTTATCACGACACAGGATTTCCGCCGCCTAAGATACGGCATTAGAGCCAAAAAGATCGCGGGGTGAACCCGCTCCCACCCGATATACGTTTAGCAGAAAATGGTGCAACAGAATAAACCTGTGAAGCTTGTTATTTGTAGGTCGTGATTTATCACGACAAAAGATTTCCGCCGCCTGAAATACGGCATTAAAACCAAAAAGATCGCTGGGTGAACCCGCTTATATGGACTCCTCCAATTGTACAAGCCATTTTTAGCATTATTGGTGTGATTGCGTGCTTATATCCGGGCTCTTGATGAGGTGCTACCTCGGCCTCTTTGATGTATTCGCGCCCTTGTGCCT
>NZ_JAKRFX010000025.1:0-69168 GCF_022347825.1 Pseudoalteromonas sp. OF7H-1
TAGCGTTTTGGACCCACCTGACCCCATGCCGAACTCAGAAGTGAAACAAAACAGCGTCGATGATAGTGTGGATTACCCATGTGAAAGTAGAACATCGCCAGGGCCAAATAAGAGAAACCCGTTGCAGCAATGCGACGGGTTTTTTGCTATTTGGGGTAAAGTACTTCCATGTAGCATCTCTCCTTCGCGCGTCCTTGAGCTCACTTCCTCGAACTGCGAAGCGGTGCTTCGGTTTCTCGTCACCCAAACTCAGAAGTGAAACAAAACAGTCGAAGGGTCGGCCCCGGTCAATGATAGTGTGGATTACCCATGTGACTCTCTATTTAAAAAATGAGAACATCCCACTTCGTAGCGAGCCAGGGCAAAATAAGAGAAACCCGTTGCAGCAATGCGACGGGTTTTTTGCTGTCTAGGATTTAGAAAACCTCGCGAGGTAAACTCGTTCCCACTCCCACCACAGTATCAGCACAGTACAACATGGTAGGAGGTGGTTTGCTGTTTGGGATATAGAAAACCTCGCGAGATGAACTCGCTCCCACTCCCACCACAACATAAGCACAGTACAACACGGTAGGAGATGGTTTACCCGCCGATAGGTTGCAAGCGAGAAGCTGCTATGTGGTTTTATGCAATAAGGGCTATAAGGAAGGGTCAATTAACGATATGATGGGCTAAAAAGCGGGGATTTAGCGTGTCATTTCATTTAATTGCACTGTTGGTAATATTTGCATTGTTTGGTACTTCAGCCACTTACTTAATTCGCTTTATGTATAGCTATTGGATTAAGAAGCAGCTTGAGGTGAAGTACATTATTAATGCGAGTATTTGTGCGCTGTTAGTGATGGTGATCTCAGTGATCAATGAGCTTATCCGATAACCTGAGTGCTCATCAGTTTATAGAGGCACAGCCTGACAGGTATGGGCAATACATAGTGTTTGTATTGGCATCACAGGTTCACAACTAACCGCTGGCGCTTTTCCTTTGTTATTCAGCTTTTCTTGCTTTGTAATAGCGCTAACGACTGCTTCTACATCTTGCTCATCAGTATGCTTCGTTGAATAGATCAGGTATTCTCTTGGTCCACCACAGGTTAATCGCTCACCTACTCCAATTACTTTACACTGATAGCTTGCATCACATCCTATATTTGCTCTTATATCGCTGAGTGTATGCGTAGCATTCGAGCGATTTGTTGCATCGCTTGGTGTCATTTCACAGCCAGATAACGCCGCAAGTAGTGTGCCGATGCAAGCGAGAGAAATAGCTAACTTCATTATTGCCTCTAGTATGTAGGACGACTATTTTCTAGTTTAACACACTTATTTTCAACGCATTGTGTTGCGGGTTCAATTAAATGCTGACAGATACTCATCATCTGATTTTGCATATTATAGGCGCGCTCTAATGTAGTAATTTGCTCCGCTAACTGCTTAACTTGGGCCTCATCTGCTGATCTTGTTGAATACACTAGATAAGAAGAGGGGCCACCACAGGCACGATCGCCAACGGCAATGACTTTACACTGGGTATCGTTATCACAGCTTTTGTCGGCCACGACGCTTTCCAATGATTGTTTATGGGTTTTGATGTCAGAGGTACCGAGCTTTTTACCATCTTGTTGAATAGGTAAGCTTGCTTCTTTTGATTCTTTAATTTCGGTGTGCTTTTCGCTTACAGGCTTGGTCTCTTGTGCTTTTTGTTCTACAGTTTCTTCTTTAGTTACTTCTTCTTGGCAACCAAACAGCAAAAAGGTTGCAAGTAAAGTGGGGATCATCTTGTTCATTATATGCTCTCCTAATGTTTGCTAAATAAACTACGCAAGTCCTTAAGGAATAGCAAGCTCTGCAGCCCGCATACACTATATGTGATTGCAGGCTGTGAGGGACAGCGCTATAGACCGCCTTTGGTGAGTTTTTGCGGATCGAGTAATGATTGGAGCTCGTGTTCACTCAGATCGGTTTGCTCAGCAGCGACCTCTATGATTGGGCGCCCTTCTTTGTAGGCAAGCTTGGCAATTTGTGCTGCTTTTTCATACCCGATCACAGGATTTAGCGCGGTAACTAAAATCGGGTTTTTAGCCAGTGCCTTTTGAATATTCTGCTCATTCACCCTAAAGCTTGAAATAGCTTTGTCCGCAAGTAGCCTCGCGGTATTTGAGAGGATCTCAATGCTTTGCAAAATATTTAATGCAATCACTGGCAGCATAACATTCAGCTCAAAATTGCCAGACTGGCCTGCAACACTAATCGTTGCGTCATTACCTATCACTTGAGCACTGGCCATTGCAGCCGCTTCTGGAATAACTGGGTTTACTTTACCTGGCATGATTGAAGAGCCTGGTTGTAGCGCCTCAAGCTCGATTTCACCTAGGCCAGCAAGCGGTCCTGAATTCATCCAGCGCAAGTCATTGGCTATCTTCATTTGTGCTACTGCAAAGGTTTTAAGTTGGCCTGACAGTCCCACAATCGCGTCTTGTGAGCCGATATGATAAAAAAAGTTGTTGCCTTTACTGAAGCGGATCCCGATGTTAGTGCTCAGGTTTTGGCTAAATAATTTAGCGAACTGAGGATCGGCATTAATACCTGTGCCTACCGCTGTTCCACCTTGACCTAACTCGTAGACTTTTTCTAAGGAATGAACAATGCCCTGACAGGCATTATCAACTTGCGCTTGCCAGCCACTTAATGTTTGTGCAAAGGTCACTGGCATTGCATCCATCAAGTGCGTCCGGCCAGTTTTGACGTGATGACCTACTTGCTCTGCTTTTTGTTCAATACTACTAGATAAGTGTTTTAGTGCTGGCAGAAGGTCATACACCGCTGTGATTGCACTACTCACGTGAATCGCTGTTGGGATCACATCGTTTGAGCTTTGACCCATGTTAACGTCATCATTAGGATGAATTGCTACGCCGCTTAATTCAGTTGCCAGCGTGGCGATCACTTCGTTGGCATTCATATTTGAACTGGTACCAGAGCCAGTCTGAAAGACATCTACCGGAAATTGATCTAAGTGTTTGCCATCAATTAGCTGCTGACAGGCACTCACAATTGCTTTTGCTTTATCACTTGATAGATGGCCAAGGGATTGATTGGTTTCAGCTGCGGCTTGTTTGATATAGGCCAATGCTTTGATAAAGCTACTTGGCATTGTGATCCCGCTAATAGGAAAGTTATTCACAGCGCGTTGTGTTTGCGCTTTGTAGAGCGCATGCTCAGGAACATCTAATGTTCCCATACTATCGGATTCTTGACGAAATGTAGTCATCGTTGCTCCTAATAAAAAGGGTTAAACTGCTGGCAGGTTTGGCACGCATCTCGCTGGAGCTTCAAAAATTGCCGTGACGAAGTATGGTGATGTTTATAAAACCGTTTTAGTGCCAACAAAGGTTTAAATAATTGATCCATGCATTGTTTACGTATGGCGGTATCAACGAGTGGATCGGCAATCTGTTCTAACAGTTCGGACAATGTATTTTTAAGATAAAGCTCTTGCAGCAGCGGGTTATTATGGCGTTCGTACCATTTCGCCATGCCGATGCCTGCCGAAATATATTCCGCAACCAAGAGCGGCGCCTCGAGTTGTGGTCGCTGGCAGTGGCGATTAAGCTTCGCACGATAAGTTTGTAATAAAGTAGCTAGCTGCATAAATACAAAACCAAACGATGTAATGATAATGGTTATCATTACATCGTTTGGTTGGCAATTCAAGCTTTAGTATTCGCACTGCCAAACAATTTGTTTAGCATTCACCATAGCAGCTCACTATGAGTCTGAAATGAATTTAAGAAAGTGTGATTGAGCTTATACCAATTGCACTAAGTCTCCAATCAATTTGAAGGGTGAAATACCATATTAGCGTCGTTAAAAATTTCTCATTTAGAACAACTAAATAGCAAAATTTTTGCCTAGCTACTAAAGTTATTTCTCCGCTTCAAATAGCTCATTTACCTAATACAATTGGTATTAATTATAGCCGAGGAGATATTGCTGCTCTGAATGCTCTTTCTCTTGTTCTTCGAGTTGCATCAGGTTAGCGACTTCTTGTCGGTAAGCGCGACTTTTCGTGAAGGTATTTTTACGCTTCTTCAGGACAAGTCCTTCGCTTTTAAGTTGGCTTGGCATTTGGGTGATCTCTGAAATTTTCATGCTCGCTTCTCCTCTTAGTACTCTTTAAACTTAGCAGAAGTTGTACCAAAATAAATTTCTTTTCTAATTTTAATTGCTTAGTGGAAGTTTTAGCTATTTGCCTTGCAATTGAGATAAATTCTTGCCTCAATGGGGCGCATAAATCGATCAAAATAGTGCAAACGAGATGACAAAACCATACTCTCAAGCGTGTGAAAATAATAAACAGCCAATATTAGAAAAGCTCACTCCCTATCTAAATAAACCTTTGGAAGTGCTAGAGGTAGGCTCTGGTACGGGTCAACATGCGGTGCACTTTGCTGCGGCGTTACCGCATTTAACGTGGCAGACGGCGGACAGGGAGGTTAATCACGCAGGTATTCAAGCGTGGCTTGATGACGCCGAGTTAGAAAATGCTTTACCGCCATTGGCGCTAGACTTGTACCATGGGTGGCCTGTTAATCAGCGTTATGATGTGATCTATACCGCGAATACCTTGCACATTGTGTCATCAACACTCGTTGAGCGCTTAATCGCAGGAGTTGGACGACACCTTAAAGAAAGCGGCTACCTGATAGTTTATGGGCCGTTTAATTATCAAGGTGAATTTACCAGCGAGAGTAACCGAGAGTTTGATGCATATTTAAAATCGCAAGACAAAGAGAGTGGCATTCGCGATCAAGAATGGGTATTGGCGCTTGCGGCAGAGCAAGGACTTACACTACAGCAAGACTATGCGATGCCGGCTAATAATCGCTTATTGGTGTTTAAACGGTAGTTTTGCTTGGCACTCGGTAAAGTAATGCCCGAGTGCGTCCGCTTCGCGCTTGGTAAAATCCTCAAGCGCGTGTTGAAAGTCAGGTTGAAATAAGCGGTGATACGATTGCCTCCACACCGGCTCAAAACCCCTCACTAACTTGTGCTCGCCTTGAGCACCCGCGTCAAAAACAGCAAGCTGATTAGCAATGGCGTACTCTATGCCTTGATAGTAACACAGCTCAAAATGCAAAAAGTCGTAACTATCCTCAATCGCGCCCCAATAGCGACCATACAAGGTATCACCATCCACAAGATATAAACTAGTGGCAATAATTTCGTGGTTTAAGTAGGCGCAGCAAAGACGAAACTTATCTGGCATCGAGGTGATAACTTGCTGAAAAAAGTCGCGAGAGAGATAGCCGTGGTGTCGCGATCGCTTAAGATAGGTGAGCTGGTAACTAAGAAAAAACGCATCAAGTTGTGCTGTGCTTATTTCTCTGCCAACAGTCCAGCTTATGTTAATACCCTGGGCGGTCACAGCTTGGCGCTCTTTCATGACCATTTTACGCTTTCTTGATGTGAGTCGTGCGAGAAAATCAGCGAACTCGGCGTAACCTTGATTATGCCAATGAAATTGCACATTGCGGCGTATCGTTAAATGACTCTGAGTGAGAAAATCGCTTTCACGACAAAAGTTTATATGGACTCCACTAATGCCTAGTTGGGCGAGGCTCGTGAGCGTAGCGTCAATATATTCAAGCAAGCAAGAAGATAGACGTTTCGTTAATATTCTTGGCCCTTGAGTTGGTGTAAAGGGGACGCCACACAGCCATTTCGGATAGTAATCTAATCCATGGCGCTCGTAGGCTTCAGCAAAAGCCCAATCAAAAACGTACTCGCCATAAGAGTGCGATTTAATATAGCCTGGCAAAATGGCAATCAACTCGCCTTGGCGTTCAATCATTAGGTGATGCGGTATCCAGCCAGTCTCTTTGCTGGTGCAGCCGCTCAACTCTAATGCAAGCAGCCACGCGTAGCTCGTAAATACATGTGATGGTGAAACACAGTCCCACTGTGCTTCTGTCACTTCAGTCAGAGAATGAATAAACCTGTGTTGGTACTCAGTCATTGTGGCCGTCAAAAAATGCGAGCAGTGCTTGCTCGAAGTTGCTGTAATCAGGGTTAAACGTGATCCGCGCAAGAGCGGTGTATTGCGTCATGCTTTTCTCGTGACGCTCGCCAAAATGGACGGTTTTACCTGTGCGGCAGTTAATGAAGGCTTGGTCTTCTAAGTGGTAACTGGTGCAATTACGATAAGGCCCTTTGCGGCCGTAAAAAATATGTTCAGGTGGCTGCAAAATACCAATATGAGACATATCGACAATGTTGTCGGCTTTCACGCTCCGATAATTCACACCTTGCTTAGCCGATGGCGTTTCCGAGTAGATAAATTGGGTCAATGTTGATTTAGGTTGCCATTTTTCTAGCAGCTTTGCCGTTGCATGATTGTCTATGGTGGTATCGACATCGCTATAGCTGATAAACATCGGTACATCTGACAAAGTGGTGAGTGATTTGAGTGGCGCCATAGCCTGATGGGCTAACGTTGCGCCATGCCATGGGAAAGATTCATATTTGGCGAAATCCAAATCTGCGTCTTCATCTATCCAATTGACAAATGGCACGTAATCAATCCACTTGGCTAGCCAACCGTTCTTATTATGTGGCTCTGTGGCGGGTGAGATAAGTGCAACAGAGCCTAAATTATTGGGCTTATGCTTTGCTATGCTACTCAGCACCAAGGCGGCACCAGTGGAATAACCAAGTACGGAAAAATGCTTAAAATCTTGGCTCGTCTGTGCGATGGCATAATCCGTATGGGTTTGCCAATCGTCAATATCAACTTCGGTTAAATCGCTTGGTGCAGTCGCGTGGCCTGGCAGTAACATGGTTCTGACATTGTATCCTGCTTCATAGAGTGCTGCCGCAAGGTAGTGAAAAGTAAAAGGAGAATCGGTCAGACCATGGATAAGTAAAATGGCGTGATCTTTGTTGTCATGCTCAAGTGAAAATGGCGCGATTAAGTCACTTACCTTGGGGTTTGTCAGATTGAGTATTTTTGCAGTGGGCGTTATTAACGGGCACGGCAGTGTAGCGCGGGGATTGCGGCTTTCAATAATTTGCTTGGTAGAACGAATATAATCGTTATAGTTTTTTATATTCGCTATATCGATGGTGACAGGGCCTTTATCGATCGCTTCGCGGAATAATCCCGATGCTTTGCTCTTGGTAAATAGCGACATATCACTCACTTGGGTAACACAGTCTTGTGCGATGAGCAAAGGTGAGGCAAACAGGCTAAAAGCAAATACTGTGGAGGTAAGGTAGTGGCGCATAGTCGGTCCTTATGAGCATAAAATCACATGCAGTATAGCGAGAACAGATGACGATAAAAATGGTTAGCGGATCGGTAATATGCGTTTTGCAAAAGTTTGCTTGAGGACAATCGTTGATTCAATCCCGCTAATCACCTTACAGGCGCCCAATTGATGCTTGGCAAATTGTTCATAGCTGGGCAAATCCTTTGCTACGATTTCCAAGAGGTAATCATGACTTCCGGAGATCACCGAACAACTAATCACCTGATCTTCAGATTCCACGTGTTGTTCAAATAAATGCGCTGCAGTTGCGGTATTTTCACTGAGTTTTATAAATGCATAAACCAAAATACTTAGGTCAACTTGCGCTCTATCAAGTGCCGCATGATAGCCTGAAATTACTCCTGTATCTTGTAAGCGTTTTACGCGTCGAAGACAGGGAGTATCGGAAAGGTTTGCCTTTTCGGCGAGTGAGGCATTACTCAAACGTGCATTATGTTGCAAGGCGTTAAGGAGCAATTTGTCCTTGGCATCTAGATTTACCGACATAAACTAAATAAAAGAGTGATTCTTGCTAATCAGTATTAAACTTTTAGAGAAAATTGGCAAATTATGCTCGTGGTGATTTGCTAGCCTTAACTGTGGAATAATCACGAGAAGTAATCATGAGTCCATTAGCCGTACAATTTGACGCTTGGATTAGAGGTCCGTTTGTCGACCTTAACGACAAGCTTGAACATCTTTATTGGCAGCAGCAGGATAAAGCAAACGTTGAAGGCGTTGGTGAAACGCTAAAAGCACAGTTATTAGAAGAAGGTAATCAACTGATCCAAGCCTTGCTAGAAGAAGGCAATACCGACGAAGGCTTTGAGCAAGCATTCGACTTACTCGGTAACGTTGGTCTATTTATGGCAGCATGTAGACGCCACGAAATTACCGAGCCAAGCCGTGAAAGGGTGTCTCCACTAACACAAGCATCGGCACTGGCTATGCACATTGGTGCCTCTTTGGGAGTTACACCACGCTTCGCAACGGCTCATCTCACCACACACAACCGAGCAATCAACGGCGTGTATAAGCGCTTTACTTCCCATCCGGCAGAGCGCTTATTCATCGACTATAATACTCAGGCCATTCTTGCCTATAAACGTGCGTCCGAATCGTTAATGAAAATGCATCATTTGGGAATTTCTCATCCCATGTCATTGGTGCTACTCAAACAAGTTAAGCAAGCGCTGCTTGAGGTGATAGAGTCTAATCGAGAGTTATTTAAGGAACTAGATACCGAGGCATTCTTTTATGTTGTACGACCCTATTACAAACCATACCGAGTTGGTAAAGAGGTCTATCGTGGCGCAAACGCTGGAGATTTTGCGGGTATCAATGTTATCGATATGATGTTGGGGTTATGCCCGGCGAATGACATTAGTTACGGTCAAATGCTGGTGGAAAAATTCCTCTATATGATGCCAGAAGACCAAGCAACACTGCGTGAATGCATGCGCACGCCTAATTTAATGGATGCGTTTCTGAGTGCAGTGAAAGGGCCGAAAAGTGATTGGTTTGGCCCTGCCTGTAGCTTGTTTATACAAGTGTGTAAGCTGCATGGAGATACGGCCATACAACATCACAATCAACTCGTCGAAAAGTATATCGCCAAACCTTCGCAAGCAATGCAGCAACAGCACTTAAGCAAAGTGACCGCCAGTGGTCCACCGATTGAAGTGTTACTCAAAGAACTCGCAGACTTAAGAGATAGGCGAGCCGCTGCCGAGCGCGCTGATATCTTTACTCGGTATCATGATTTAAAACGATTACGCCAAGCAATAGGGGTTAAGCATGAAGCAATATAGGGATGATTTTCACTTGCCTACGGGTCGCTATTTATTGAGTCATTCCGTTGGTCGTATGTTGAAATCTGCAGCGGAAGACTTCCATCAGCAATTTATGGTGCCGTGGCAACAACAAAATCAAGAGCCTTGGCAGCAGTGGCTAAGCGGTATTGATCGCTTTACCTCAGCCCTAGCTTCCCTATTACACACGGATGCGCGCCTGTTTTGTCCGCAAACAAACCTTTCCAGTGGTTTAACGAAATGGGCGATGAGTTTGCCCGAAAGTGGCATTCGCAAAGTACGCGTATTGATGAGTGAGCAAGACTTCCCCAGCATGGGATTTGCGTTACAAAATGCGCTGGACAATATTGAGATTGTTTATATTCCCGAAGCGATGAATATGCACGACTTAAGTGTGTGGCAGCACTATATTGACGAGCAAATTGACTGGGTATTTGTCAGTCATGTTTATTCGAACAGCGGTCAGCAGGCGCCTGTTGCTGACATCATTAGCCTTGCTAACCAATATGGTTGTCGAAGCATTATTGATATTGCTCAGTCACTTAGTGTATTACCAATAAATTTAAGCGAGTGGGGCGCGGATTGCGTTATCGGCTCTTGTGTGAAATGGAGCTGCGGTGGCCCTGGCGCAGGTTTCATCTGGGTGAATGAGGATGTCTTGCCTTATTGCGAACCAAAAGACGTTGGCTGGTTTTCGCATCAAAATCCATTCGAGTTTGATATTCATCATTTTGCGCTGAGTGAAAGTGCGCTGCGTTTTTGGGGCGGTACTCCAAGTGTGGCACCTTATATCTATGCGGGGCACAGCCTTGGCTATTTTGCCGAGCTTGGGATTGAGCAAGTAAGAGCGTACAACTTTGCTTTGTTATCTGAGTTACAAGCGGCATTGCCTGAATTTTATCGCTCTCCTACAGCACAGAGTGCTTGCTCTGGGACCGCTATTTTGCATTTTGGCTCGCAGCATGAGGCAGTGATGGAGCAGCTTAAGCAAGCAGACATTGCTGTGGATAATCGTTGCTACGGTATTCGTGTCTCACCACATATTTATAATAGTCAGGAGGACATCGCGCAGTTGGTGCGGGTTATCAACGAAAGCTAGTTTCCTAATCCTAGTGCTTTTTTGGTCTTCTTCTTCACCGAGCGCCAATGTGTCATTGGTTGCTTGGGCGCGCGCGCTATCAATGCGTTAAAATCAATTTCTTCTGCAAGCACTTCTCCTTGATGCGCCAAGATCACGGAGTGGGGTTGTAGAGCCTTTACTTTGGCAAGAGATTGGCGATATAGGCGTGGATAGAATACCGGAAAAGGCGCAACAAATTGCCCTTTCACTTTTACCGTCAAATCCGCCACATAGATGCGCTTACTGGGGAGATGATACAAGCTCAAATCTCTATCCGTATGACCGGGTGTGTGTATCGCTTGCCATTCGTTAAAGTAGGGCAAGCTATCACCATCCGCTAGGAAAAAATCTGGTGATAATTGTCTTGGATACCAAAGGTTACGCTTGGCCTTGCGCTTTCTCCCTGCAACCCAAAGTGCCAGTGCCATATCGGAGAGGTGCATCATGACACCATCAATACCACGATACCATTGACTGGGGGCATTTGCGGCCGCAATCTTTGCGCCCGTGAGTTTTTTGAGTTTGTGCGCGCCACCGGCATGATCTGGGTGCATATGCGTGACCACAATCAGCTTTAGTGCGCTAAGTGGCTTTTGCAGTTGCAGGATGTAGTTGCAGACCAACTCAACATCGGCACGACAGCAACCATCGAGTAACAGCAGATCTGTTTCGTGCTCAACCAGATAAATATGTTGAATATAGCCTTCTAAGACATGGATTTTCATTAGTCACACTCATTTCCCCAATTAGATCTCAACATAGCATAGGTTAAAGACATCTGACCAGTTGTGTGTGGAAGTGATAAATCGCAGACATAAAAAAACCGCAATTAAGCGGTTTTCTTATAAGTGATGGCGGAGAAGGAGGGATTCGAACCCTCGATAGGGCTACAAACCCTATACTCCCTTAGCAGGGGAGCGCCTTCAGCCACTCGGCCACCTCTCCGGCGCAATACTTTAAAAATGGCGGAGAGATAGGGATTTGAACCCTAGATACGCTATTAACGTATGCCGGTTTTCAAGACCGGTGCTTTCAACCACTCAGCCATCTCTCCATGGGCAAAGATAATACTTAGCGATTTAGGCGCTGTAAACCGTTTTTAAACTGTTTGCTTAAAAAATGTGCTAAAAGTGAGGTTTTTTTAAAATTGTGCTAGAAATTAGCGGTTTGACGAAGAGGTTTTGTACAAAAATGCTGGTTGAAGTGGTGCTTTTATGGTCTATTGAAATAAATGCTGACGAGAGCATGGCGGGTTGGGACGCCATGCTCTGTGCAGACTTACTTATACATAATCACGTCTTTTAACGCTAAGTGTTGACCACATACTGCCAACCACTTCGTCCAATTGATACGACGTTGTTTAGTTGGTTGTGTTTGGTTAAACGTGTTTTGTGATGGGCTGCAAGGTGCAGCTGAATTAAGCATGTCTGGCTCCTAATAAGCTATGATTGAAAACAAGGCTATTTTGCACGCAATTTGTTTAAATTTAAAACGATAAAAATTGATGTTTTCGGATAAAAATAACTAATGAATTAATGGTTTGTTCATTTTTGTTTTAATGGCTTTTTTGCATGGCTATGCATAATTATGATTGTCTTGATTAGGTTGTAGCCCAATCAATATGGGTGTTTGTGGTTTTTTCTTTTGATTTTTGGTTTTAGTTTTGGTTTTTTATTCATATAAGTTGAGTTTTTGTATTTAAGGGTTTTTATGCTGGTGGTAGTCAACCCTTTAGCGGGTGCTGAGGGGAAAGCGCAAATTGCATGGTTAAAGCAACAATTAAAACAACAACAGTTGACGGCAACTTGGTTTAATACCACTGGAAACTTTGTCGCAGATAGGGACGCAATTGCTCAAGCAGCTACGGCGGAAGTGAGCGTGGTGGTGATTGGGGGGGATGGCACTTTACACCTAGTCGCCAATGCCATTGCTGAACGGGATAACACGCTTGCACTGCTGCCAGCGGGGACTGGCAACGATTTTGCTCGGCAGTTTAATTATTCCAAAGCACAGTGGCGAGCAGCTGTATTTTCAGACAAGATCTCAAGTATTGATTTGGGTAAAGTGGATGGGCACTGGTTTGTCAATGTTGCTGGGATTGGCTTTAACGCGCATGTCATGAATAACTTAGGACAGACCAAACGGCTAGGAAAGCTGAGCTATACCTATGCGGGATTAATGTCGCTGTTTACTGCCAAACTCATTCGCTACCACAGCAATACGTGGCCTGAGCAGGGTATGATGTTGTTACTTGCGAATGGCAAACACTTTGGGGCAGGGTTAACTCCTGCTCCTATGGCTTGCCTTGATGACGGTCAGCTGGAGCTGCTGTGGTTTACACCGCAAACGCATTGGCAGCGGGTGATATTGTTTGTCAATATGCTACTTAAACGTCATATGGGCACAAGAAATGTGCACCACGGCCGCATTACAGAGCTTTATATCGCACAAGATGGGTATGACATTGAGGCTGATGGTGAGATTGTTGGGCGCACGCCTGCGACGATAACTTGCTGTCGCCGCGCTCTGAACATAAAAAAAGCGCCATTATAAAATGGCGCTGAAAAGTAAGAAGCTAAAGCATTGGTAAGACTTCAACTTCTAACTGGGGACCGAATGGACAACCAAGCGTAGATGCGATCTAAAGGCGTGAGTACAATCGCATTACCTAGGATGACCAAAATAAACCCAATAAAGGTGTTTTGCTGCCACTCAAAGCCTTCAAATAAGGTACTCAAGGCCACGGCAACAAAAGGAAATAACACTATCAAATAACTCGCTTTCTCAGGCCCAATATTCTTGAGTAGTGAGAAATAACAACCAAAGGCAATGACGGTGCCAAACACGCTGAGGTAAATCAGAGACCACCAATATGATGCCGGCGCTTGGTTGATAAACTGATGTTCACTAAAGGCGACATAGGTTGCTAACATGACAGCGCTGTAAAGCATACCCCACGCATTTCCCGCCATAACATCAATTTGCTGATTAGAATTGCGTACGCTCACCATATTACCGAGTGACGCGACCACTGTTCCTAATAGAGCTAATGATAATCCCAAGAAGGCCTCGCTTTGCAAATCAAATGCGACCAAGTCGTGCCAAAACAAGCTGACTATCCCAAGCGTGCCCAGTGATGCACCAAAGTAAATTCGCTTTGCAATAGGTTTGGCAAAAAACAACTTAGTGTTAACGATGTTAACGACCAATAATAATGAAAATGCAATTGATGCCATCGCTGACGTTAAATGTGCCTGAGCCCAATATAAGAAGAGATAGTTAGCACCAAAGTTACACAGCGCTAAGAGGATGAAAAAGCCGTGATCTCGGCGAGAAAATCGCATTGGCACACGCTTATAGATGACAAACGCCCACATACAAACCGCGGCGAGGCCAAAGCGGTAAAACAGCGACACAAACTCGTTGATGCTGCCAAGTTGGTATTCAATGGCAAGCCATGTTGATCCCCAAATCAACACAGTGATGGCGTAAAGAAATAGATTTTTCATGATCGGCTCTAGATTCAAACAGCAGTGGAAGTCTGTAGTTTACGCTGTTATTCTGTATAAGCTATATACAGAATTTGCTAATTTATACCTATACAGATTATTGCTTATGAGTACCGTTATTCAACGCCAACATTCCGCCTTTCTCTATCAGCAGGTGATCCAAATGATCTTGTCGATGGCAGAACAAGAGTCCATTTTACCGGGCGAAAAGCTTCCCTCATTGCGTGTTATGGCGCAAAACTTAAACGTCAGTATCCCAACGGTAAAGCAGGCCTATCAAGCACTTGAAGATCAAGGAAAAGTCATTGCCAAAGAGAAGTCCGGCTACTTTTTATGCCACAGAGCTTCGCACAACGACTCACCGAAGCGTGCACGATTGGCCGCCAAACCTGTAGTGGTTAACAAGCAGGCGTTGATTGAACAAGTGTATAAGGGGATCCATCAGCCACATGCAATCCCCTTAGGTATCGCCAATCCCATCGCCATTGCTGGTACCGAGCAGGTGCTTGCCAAAATTATGCGCCGCGCAATGAAAGAAGCAGGGAATGAACTCATTAATTATGGTCCTATGGATGGTTTAGATAGTTTAAAAAAGCAAATCGTGCGGCGTTATTTGGATATGGGCTTAGCAATAGATATGGATGAAGTGGTGATCACCAATGGCGCGCAAGAAGCATTGGCGATTGCGTTACAAGCGGTGACCAAGCCCGGAGACGTGATAGCGATTGAATCCCCCTGTTATTTTGGCATTGTTGAACTGGCTGAAAACTTAGGGTTAAAGGCCATTGAAATACCGGTTTGCCCGGATGATGGCATTTGGCTGAGCGACCTTGAACGGGCACTTGAAAAGCATGATATTCGAGCGTGTGTGTTTTCTACCAGTATTAGTAACCCGCTTGGTAGCTTTATGCCAGATACGAGGCGTGCGCAGCTGGTGGCACTATTAGAGCAACGTGACGTGGTGTTGATAGAAGACGATGTGTATGGCGATTTATATTTTACCGAGCAGCGTGGCATACCAGCACAAGCATTTAGCCAAAAGGGCTTAGTGATCACATGTGCGTCATTTTCAAAAACCGCAGCGCCCAGCTATCGAGTGGGTTGGATGGTCGCCAGTCAATTTAGTGCAAAAGCAAAGCGCATAAAACGTGCGTTGAGTTGCTCGTCCTCTTTAATGAATCAATGGGCACTGGCGGACTTTCTCAGCTCTGGAGGCTACGAGCGCCATTTAAAGTTGGTCCGTAAACGGTTAATTGAGAATCGAGATCGTATGATCCAAGCGGTGAATGTTGCGTTTGGTAGTGAGGTAAGAGTCAGTCGCCCGCAAGGTGGTTGTGTGCTGTGGCTAGACTTAGGCAAGCACGTTGATGGTGCCTTGTTGTTCCAAAAAGCCTTAGAGCGCGGGATCAGTATTACGCCTGGTACGCTATTTAGTGCCAGCAAAAAGTATCAAAATTGTATACGGATCAGTTATGGTTTGCCGTGGGATGCGTCGGTAGAGCAAGCGATTAAAACGCTGGGGGAGCTGGCTGATGCACAAAGGAAAGGGTTGGCATAACGTATCTTTAATTAGATGTAAGTTATGCCAACGTCAGATTATTTAAATTTAAACAGTTGGTACTCTGACATGGCGGGGATAGACCTTGCGACAATAGCTTCGTTTTTCGCTATTTGTTCAAAATCGCCACACAGTGCGTCGGCTTTTTTCTCAATAGATTCTGCCTGTTGTTCAACTTTGGTTTCGATTTGCGTTGCGAAGTTTTCCATACGTTGTTCAAAGCTGCTCATATCACCGTTTGCATCAGACATTTCGTTGCCAATCGCAACCAGTAAGCTACCTATCGATTGCATCATGGCACCTTGTACTGCGGTCTCGATTTTTTCTTCAAACTGATTATCAAAATTTTGGCCAAACTCATCAAAGGTTTGCTTGCCCATCACAAACGCACCTTGCTGATAAAACGTATTTTGCACTTCTGTTTCGAGGTCATCGATCACAGCATGAATGCTATCTAAACTGGTTAAATTAAAGGTTTGCGCCACTTCATTAAGGGCAACGCCCGCTAGTTTTATGCCTTCAAAAGCAATATCAGCCACTTGTGGTAGGCGGCCTCTTAGTTCATCACCGTATTGCGTGAGCATCGTTTTTTGCTGTGTATTAAGTGCAATGCGCTCGCCATTGAGTGTCAGTTCGCCAAGGTTGTTGATCTCCGCTGTTTTGTTTTTGGCCGTTGTGATCACCAAGTTATCAGGCGTGATCCTAACGTCATTTTGAAATTCTACTTCACAATTGTCACCGCTAAACGTGATGTTATTTTTTTCGTGTGCAGCGACGGTGGTTGTCATCATTGTTGCTGCTGTTAGTAGTAAAATTTTATTCATGGTCGATCCTTATTGGCTCAGTTGCATGATTGTTGTTACAAGAACAATGCCAAATATAAATTCAAATAAAATCAATATATTATGTTTTATTGTTGAAAGTTAATGTGCTCTAAAAGTGATGAAATTGACTAAAATATAGTTGTTTTTGTCAAAATGAATTAGGCAATAAAAAATTTTTATTGTAAGGATAAGAAACTCTCACTTTTCAGAATGACAATTTAGCGCTAAATAGTGATCTTGAGAGACGGCTCTCATTTTATTAATGACTATTTTATTTTGGAGTTAGTTGTGGGTAAGACATTCTCTTACGATGCGCTTGATGATGATTTTGCAGACGATGAATTTGAAAAGTTGGGTCGTAACCAACATGACAAGCAAAAGCGTAAAGTCAAAAGAAAGCTAGACGACTACTTAGAGCAAAAACGCCTACGTAGAAATCTAGGCGATGATGATTTCGACTATATTGATGATTGATCACTAGACGTCATCTACGAGTCTAGCACTGACAGTAATTCAATTTGGCTGTGCGATTAAGCAGGGCTGTGGGTTACTCGGTGCGATGTCTGAGTTTCTATGTCGTTGGTAATAACCAAGCAAGTGACGAGATATTCAGATAGTAAGCAGCCGCAAATATGCGGCTGTTTTGTTTTTATACGATTGGTATTATACCAATTGAATTAATTCTCTAATCAATTTGAAGGGTGAAATAGCATATTAGCTTCGTTAAAAATTTCTCATTTAGAACAACTAAATAGCAAAATTCTTGCCTTGCTACTAAAGCTATTTCCCCGCTTCAAGATAGATCATTTACTTAATACAACTGGTATTAATCTTTAAAAGATTTATGGCAGTCTTTACAGCCTTTTGCCCAATCTTTAAATGCAGAAGCAATCAGCTTTTTGTCGCCAGAGTCAGCTGCAACAGCCAGTGCTTGAGCATACTCGGCAAATTGCTTGGCTTTACCATCGAACTCAGCTCTGTTTGACCAAACGGCTGGTAGGGCATCAGTATTGCCTTTGTCAGAACCGTCGATAAATGCTTCCCAAGGCATTTGCGATAATTGTGCAGCATTGTGAGCACGTTGCTTAAATACTTCAGCATCAAATGGTACTTTGCCTTTTAGCATGTCGCCCATATTGCCAATCTGGAAACGGATCAATTGGAAAGACGCTTGGCGGTATTCAATTGCATCTTCAGCCGATTCAAACATAGTGTTAGCTTGCGCTGTTGCTGCAAGACAGCTAAATAGTGTGACGGTAAGTAGTTTCTTCATAGTAAACCCCTAATATTTTTCCCTATTTTCAATGTAAATTACAAATATAATCAAACAATTGCGATAAGTGCCCTGTGACGGAGGCAACTAGTTTTAAATAATCAACTCTCGATGTCTTTGAATATCATGCCCCTGCGCATACTGCGGGTGGCTAAAAAGATTTCTCCCAGCAAAGAGATAAACGCGCCAATAAGCAGCACCATAGCGGCGATAAAACAAGACGATAAAGTAATACCCAATGGCATACTGTACAAGTGTGACATGAACAGCAGCATAACCACTGCACACACAAGCAACGCACTGAGTACACTCATGCTAAATGCAACGTGAATAAAACGAGACCGTTTCAATAGTGCGCGCATTTCACGGCTAAAGTGCATTTTGAGCTCTTCATCTTGCGTGGTATTGATTTTGCGATCAAGTAAACGCGCCCTATCCGTGATCCGTGCTAAGCGGTTTGATAGTACCCCTAAGGTCGCAGCAATACCCGTAATTAAAAATACAGGGGCAACGGCGGTTTGGATAACTTTGGCCATCGTGAGAATGCTAACGACTTCTGGATTCATATAGTTACCTCGTTAATTCCAGTTTAGTTTTGATAAGGTGTTGGGTTGCTCACCGATGAGGGTTTGCATCACTCGGTTGCGTTCATCAAGCAAGATGACTCTAGGAATGCCTTTATTGGCATACGTGTTGTAAATATCTCGATTGGGATCGGCAACAAAATGGATGGGCAATTGCATGGTTTCGTTGAACTGCTCAAGCGTAGTGTTAGTTTCTTCTCGGCCAATGGCAACGATGGTTAACTCGGCCTGGGTGAGTAATTCAGATTGTTTTAGTTCACTCAATAAACGTTGCGAATCAGAGCACCAAGTCGCGAATAAAATCACCAACTTTTTGTGATTAGCATCGAACCTAACGGCTTGGTTTTTGATATCCGTAAATTGCAAATGTTTAAAGGTGTCGCCAGTGTGGATATAGGTCTGATAGCCATTGTCTGCTTGTGGTTGTGCTTCGTTAGAGGCCTTACAGCCACTTAATCCGGTGGTGAGAACGGCACTAAGTAGTAACATTTTTATTGTTGTTTTCATGTCTATTGCTTGTTTCCGTGTCAGTGCTTTTGAAGTCTTGCGCGCATTTCAGTATATTGCCCCACTTAGATGATTTCTTAAAGTCCAATTTCTTATAGCCGTTGATATGATTTATCTTTCTTTATTTGGGCTTGCTTTTATTGCCGCAACCTTATTACCTGCGTCGTCGGAACTGGCGCTGAGTGGGCTCGTTGTGAAACAACAGGGTGAATTAGTTTGGTTATGGTTGGCTGCGACAACAGGTAATTTACTTGGTAGCTGTGTGAACTATTATCTTGGCTGGTTTATCGCTAAGTGGCGGGATAAGCGCTGGTTTCCGGTTTCTCAACAGCAATATGATAAGGCTTGTGGACTATTTAATCGTTACGGCAAGTTTTCATTGCTATTTGCTTGGCTCCCCATAGTCGGAGATCCTTTGACTGTGGTAGCGGGGTCTCTACGGACCTCTTTTGGGTGGTTTTTTGTGTTAGTCGCGCTCGGTAAAGGCGCCCGTTACGCACTGGTGATTTACCTTGCCTTACAGGTGATTTCTTAATACCAGAAGGCAAGGAAGTGCATATCAGGGTCTTATCGCTTAGTTTAGCTTCTGTACCAATCAAGCGTGAGTGACACTGAGTCAGCAAACCGTAAAGCGTGCGGTTTATCTACGGTGACTTTTGCATACGTCACGTCTTGATGTTGGTGACATTCAGCAAGTATGTCAGCCACTAATTTCTCAAGTAACAAAAAATGCCCTTCCTCTACCAGTGTGATGACAGCTTTGGTCACCGTTTTGTAGTTAAGCGCGTGAGCCACGTTATCATGATCTAAACATGCCGTATCCGCTGGGTAGTGAATTTCAATATTGATCACGACATCTTGCTTTTTTTCCCGCTCCTCGGGATTAAAACCAATAAAGGTACGTAGCCTTAAATTCGTCACCTTAATAATGGCATTCGACATAGCGTGTTTATCCTTTCACTAACTGTAAAAATTCGTTGCGGGTTTTGGGGTCGCTTCTGAAATTACCAAGCATGACAGACGTTCGCATACTAGAGTTTTGTTTTTCAACCCCACGCATCATCATACACATGTGTTTGGCTTCAACGATCACGCCAACGCCTTTTGCGCCGGTGACTTCCTCAACGGCCTTGGCGATTTGATGAGTTAGCTGCTCTTGGATTTGAAAACGTCGGGCAAACATATCAACAATGCGGGCAAATTTAGACAAGCCAAGCACTTTACCGTCAGGTATATAAGCGATGTGACAACGGCCAACGAAAGGTAGAAGGTGATGCTCACACATAGAGTACAACTCTATATCTTGGACCAGCACCATATCATCGGCATCTGAGCTGAATACCGCGTTATTGGTGATTTCATCCAGTGTTTGACGGTAGCCCTGAGTCAGATATTCCATCGCTTTCGCTGCGCGCTTTGGCGTATCTAATAATCCTTCGCGGTCTGCATCTTCAC
This sequence comes from Pseudoalteromonas sp. OF7H-1, assembly GCF_022347825.1. Lineage (NCBI taxonomy): Bacteria > Pseudomonadati > Pseudomonadota > Gammaproteobacteria > Alteromonadales > Pseudoalteromonadaceae > Pseudoalteromonas > Pseudoalteromonas sp. OF7H-1. The sequence goes on from NZ_JAKRFX010000025.1 coordinate 19,949, forward strand.
CCACGGCTTCAATAATCGTTTTATAACTATGTTGTAATTTGTCTTGCATAATGCGTTACCTCAAATGGCGGCCACCGTCGATTTGTACCGTGCGTCCTGTCATATAGTTGCTAGAGAGTATCATGTCGACACTATTGATAACTTCTTTGCTACCAGGCTCAATTCCCATAATAGACTTTTTCAAGGTTTTTGCCTTGTACTCGTCACTATCGTCTTGATTAAAGATGATAAGAGAAGGTGCAATGCTATTCACTTTGATGCTAGGTGCAAACTTAGCGGCAAATGACCGAGTTAAGTTATCTAATGCAGCTTTACTTGCGGCATAGGCAATGTGTTTTGGACTGCCTTTTTCTACTACATAGTCAGTAATATGGATCACATCGCTGACATTATTGCTAGCTGTCAATAAGTCGCTCAAGGCATGATTGATCAAATAAGGGACTTTAGCGTGGATCCGCATCATATTGTCGAATAATGCTGAAAAATCAGGGTTGTTGGCTTCACAATCCCAGCTCGATGCATTGTGGATGATGGCACTGAGTGCGTCGGTATGGGCACGAATTTGGTTGTTGAGTTGCGTGATTGCTTCTGGCTCGTCAAAATCAGCCTTGATACAAATGGCACCTAGCGATGCTAGTTCATCGATAACTTGATGTTTGGTGCGATACGTCAATATGACGGCTTGCTGTTTAGCGAGAAAGTGTTTCACCAAAGCAAGTCCAATGCGCTGTGCGCCACCAGTAATTAAAATAGGTGCAGCTGCGGGGCTCATACGTTAATCACCTTGTGAATTGAGAAATTAAGGTTGGCAGGATGAATAACTGGTTATCTCCTGCCAACAATACTATTGTTCGTCGTATACCGTAGGAATTGGTTGACGCTTGTGTTGGGTGCGCTGATAAATGGCAATAAGTTTGTCGTTTACTTCACTGCTAACAGGCTTACCTTCGAGGAAGTCATCAATATTGTCATAGCTTAGTCCCAGCGCTTCTTCATCGGAAAGGCCTGGGCGGTCGCATTCGAGATCGGCTGTCGGTACTTTATGTACTAGTCCCGCAGGTGCCCCGAGAAAAGCCGCTAGTGCGCGAACTTGGCGTTTTGACAGGCCAAACAAGGGCGCTAAGTCGCAGGCGCCGTCACCAAACTTGGTGTAAAAGCCCGTGATGTTTTCAGCGCTGTGATCGGTGCCGACGACTAAACCGCGAGTCAGGCCTGCTATTTCGTACTGCGCGACCATGCGCTGGCGTGCTTTTACGTTTCCTTTAATAAAATCCACGCTGGCTTGTGAAGGCAGTGGCACGCTTCCACCCGCCATGGCAGCAAGTGCTTGCTCGTGCATGGCATCGGCCGCAGGCTTGATGTTGACTGTTAAGCGCTGACTCGGTTGGATAAACTCAAGTGCAAGTTGCGCTTCATCTTCATCAGCTTGAACACCATACGGCAAGCGCATGGCAATAAATTTATAAGCCCCAGTACCATGTTCAGCATTGAGTTCATCGATAGCTAGCTGGCATAGACGTCCACAAGTTGACGAATCAACTCCTCCGCTTATGCCAAGCACAAGGGTGAAGCAGCCAGAGGCTTGTAATCGTGCTTTTAAAAATGAGACACGTCGTTTGACTTCAAATTCCGGGTCAATAATTGGCTGAACTTTCATTTCGGCCATGATTGCTTCACGCATACTGGTTCCTCAATACTATCGGGGCGATAAACTTCTATTATGTTGGTGCTGACGCGCTTTTTAAAGCCCTAAATGTGCTTTGATGGTGGCGAGCTCTTGCTTTAATTGCTCAATCTCGGCAATTAAGCTTTCGATTTCGCTGTCATTTTGGGTGCCGGTTATGGCTTCTGCAGGCGCTGTTGATTCAACGACTTGGTCACCAAACAAGTGTTGATAACGACTTTCTCGTTTTCCAGGTTCCCTGGCAAGCTTAACTACATAATCATGTTCTTGCATCGCACTTAATGTCGCTTCAACGTCCTGTACGGAGCTGAACTCTGCGAGGCGGCCGCTGCGAGTACGCAATTCACCTGGAGTTTGTGGTCCACGCAGTAACAGCAAACAGATAATCGCTTTTTGTTTCGCGTTGACTTTTAGGTGGCCAAAATCACTGTTACAAAAGCGCTGGCTGTACTTGTCGACGCGGCCAGAGAGTGCTTCGTCGCAGGTAATTAAGCGTTTTTCTTGTAGGCGAGTCAGTGTGTCTAGCACATCATTTTGAGAGAGTTCCATCACCGGCTCGCGATTCGACTTTTGATTACACGCATTGGTGAGGCCGTTGAGTGACATGGGGTATTGTTCTGGGGTGGTGACTTGCTTTTCGATTAAGCTACCCAGTACGCGTTGCTCTTGAGTATCTAATTGCATCACTTTCCTTATTTTTGTTGTTGCTGATGAGATGTATAACATCATCTTGATAGTAGCAATATAATACCAATATTTACTGTAGCAAAGTGTGTGAGCTAACTTTGTTGGGCCGTAGACGAAGGTGCTTGCATTGTTTGCTGCGGTTTTATTTGCAGAAGTTTGGCTTTTAGCTCATCAAAGTCAATGGGTTTGGTGAGGTAATCATCCATTCCAGCATCAAGGCATTTTTCTCTATCACCTTGCATCGCGTTGGCGGTGAGTGCAACGATCACGCTATGCTGATGGATTTTTCCGGCAACACCTTGGCGGATCTGCTGTGCTGCCTGATAACCGTCCATCACCGGCATTTGACAATCCATTAGAATTACATCGTAAGGTTTGTTAGTTGATTGTAAATGTGCAAGTGCTAACTCTCCATTTTCTTGGCAGACTACTTTCGCACCTAAACGCTCTAACATCGTCATCGCAACGGTTTGGTTTATCCGATTATCTTCCACCAATAAGATTGAGCGTGCTAACAGGGGTTCAGCATTGACCTGTGAGTCGGTTTTGACGGATGTCGGCTTGTCTGGGTCTTGATAATTAGAGTTGAACACCTGAAGTGCTGCATATGGCGTAATGGGATAGTACACCCGCTCACAGGAGGAAAATAGCGAGAGGGTTTCGCTACTTTGCTCTTCAACGGCAACCATATGTACGATCTGCTGCTGTGTTAGCTGCGCTTTGAGTGCTTGTTGTTTTTTCCGCGGCGTGGCATTGAGTAACTTGGCATCCAAAATAACAGCAAGATGTGAAGATGGTTGTTGCAGTTGAGTCATGAGCATATCAAGTTGCTGCACGTGCAAGCACGTGATATGCCAAGGCTTCAGTAGTTTACTGTAGTCTTCATTGATTTCGCTTAATATATATAACGTTGAGTTATCAGACTTTCCATGCACGGTAATGGGTTTAGCTGCTGTTAGTAGTACATTACAGGAAAACGTGCTGCCAACGTGTTCTTTACTAAATGCTTGTAGATCGCCACCGAGCAATTGAGACAATTGCTTTGCAATGGTGAGACCAAGCCCAGTACCACCATATTGTCGAGTGGTTGATAAATCTGCTTGGGTAAATGAATCAAAAACTTTATTGAGCTTTTCCTTTGAAATACCGATACCGGTATCTTCTACACTGCACCATAACCGAGTTTGATCGCCCGTTTGTTCGGTATGGCAGCTTAAAGTCACTGAACCATCATGGGTGAACTTAATCGCATTGCTTAACAAATTATTAAGGATTTGTTTGAGGCGATTAGGATCTGTTTGTGCGGTATGGACTTTCATACCTGATAAATCGATATGTAGCCGATTATTGTTGGCATCAGCGGCGCGCACAAAACCAGACAGCATATTACTTAACATCTCGATAAGGTCGAACTCAACAAATTCGATCGTTAGCTTACCAGCCTCTATTTTGGAAAAGTCGAGAATGTCATTAATGATGGTAAGCAAGGACTTCGCTGAACTATGTGCCAAAGAGAGCTGGTGGTGTTGAGTCGAAGTGAGTTGTGAGTGCATGACGAGCTCAACCATACCCATTACGCCATTGAGTGGAGTGCGTATTTCATGACTCATACTGGCTAAAAACTCTGCTTTCATTTTAGCGGATTGTTCTGCTAAGTCTTTATCAATGATGGCTTGATTTTTTGCTTTTTGATGGGCTTTATTGATAAAGAGGCTTCCTAGCATGGCGGCGATAGATTTCATTAAACGGAGGTCGCTTTGACCCCAACCTGGACTTACAACATCGTACTCTGCACAAAGAACGCCTAAGGTTTGGTTTTTATGACTGATGGGGCAGCAAAGCATCGCCTTAATTTCAAAAGGTTCAAGGTACGTTGTAGTGAGGGCCATGGTTGCAGGGTGGTTTTCAGCTTGTTCCGCCGCAATTATTTGACCACTCTCAATTTCACTAAAGAATGCAGGCGCTATTGCTTTTCGCCAAGGAGGAAAGTGCTCTAAGTTATCCATCGCAGCATTTGAAAAACACACTGGGATCAGCTGGTTTTTATCCTCATTAAATTGCCAAATGCTCACTTTATTAACCTCCACTCCTTTTCTACAGGTATCTGCACAGAGTGTGAGTGCTTTGTTGAGATGGTTATTTAAGATGGCTTCGTGAGAGCTCAAATGGGCAAGGAGCTCATTATTCTTGGCGAATTTATCGTGTTCCATTTCCATGATTTTGCGTTTATGGATGTTTTGAATGGAACCAAAAATGTGGCTAGTGCGTTTGCCATTGCGAATAGAGCGCGCTTTCACTAGCACCCATAAGTCGTCCAGATTTTGGGTTTGGATAATAAATTCTTCTTCGAACTCATGGCCTGTTTTTATAAGTTCATCCACACAGTCTTGCAAACGCTTTCTGTGCAAACCCGCTTTGAAAAACTCTGTTGTATTCATCCAAGTGGGCTGAAATTGTCTCGGCACGCAGAAAATACTACGAGTGACGTCCGACCAAATAATATCGCGTGTTTTGACGTTAATTTCCCATGCACCAACTTCTGCGAGTATGCCCATATTGGTCAGTGACAAAGCATTACGTTGCAGTTGCGATAGCAGTCGAGTGATGAAGATAAATGCGGCAATAAAGATGATAATCAGCGCGATGATAGCTAAGCGAAAAGGCCACACGGCAGTTGCCGCTGGTTGCCAACCAATGCGAGGCACGGCGTAGAGTTCCCATTCACCTGAGGGCACGTTGACACTAAATGCGATGGGGGCAAGCGAATGAATATTACTATTGCCATAAAAGTAATCTCCGTCTTGGCCTTTACCATCAACGCCTTGAATCGCGATCAGATATTGACTTTCTAATGCGGTAAAGTTTGCTTGTTGATACAGACTATCCATATCGAGCACGACAGAGAGTAAACCCCAGAAGTGAGTTTTGTCAGTGTAAACGGGAACTCTTGCGATTAACCCTGTGCCTCCTTGCAGCAACTCTAGTGGACCTGCCATCACGATTTCGCGACTTTCTTTGGCGAGTAATGCGCCGTATTTTTGCGTCGGATGGGTTTGGTAGTCTAAGCCTATGGCTTTTTCATTGCCCTTCAATGGGTAAATATAGTCGAGCCGCATATTTGGAGCTGCTCCGATATTTCGAAGGATTTGGCTACTATCGAATAAGGGTTTTGCGAGCTGTTCGAAGCGAGCTTGAGAGAGTTCGGATTGACCAGAAAGGGCAATGCCTAGTCCTCTGACAAGTTGTACATTTTTTGCCAGAATACCTTCTATTTTAGTGCGGTAGACATTCACTTCCTCGGTCGAGCGGCTCTTTTCTATCGCGATTAAGCGGCGATAGTTTACTTGATCAACATACCATGCCACTGCGATGATCACGACTAGCAAAAGCCAGAAGCTATATTTCACAAAGCGAAATTTAAGTGGTGATGTCGATAGTTCAGAGATCATGGTGCTTCTGTGTTGAAGACGATGATTTAACTATAGTTCAGTCCTCGCAAAGCGAAATCTAATTAACCAAAATAAAATGCTTTAACTTGATTGTCTTATAACTGTGACAAAGTCGAGAATATTGGTTTATTAGCCAATGACATGCTATATCTTCTAGGCATAAATTAGCACTGGATACATTGTTAAGGGATGGTCATGCTTACTTGGATTAAACGAATTGTTGTCGTTCTGCTGTTACTGGTATTGCTTGGTACTGCAAGTATATATGGCTTGCTTGCGCTGAGCCTGCCTGCACTGGATGGTAAAGGAAGTGCATCGGAGATTGATAATACAGTAACGGTAGCGCGCGATGCTATGGGGCAAGCTGTGGTGTCGGCTGACACCCGAGCAGATGCGTCGTATGGATTGGGTTTTGCACATGGTCAGGACCGCTTTTTTCAAATGGACCTGTTGCGTCGCAATGCCGCAGGTGAATTGAGTGAGTTATTTGGCTCGGCGGCCATTGGCCTTGATGAAAGCATGCGATTCCATCAATTCAGAAAACGGGCAAAGCTTATCGTGATGTCCTTACCTGAGGCGCATAGGCAAATCCTTGAGCGTTATACACAAGGGGTGAACGATGGGCGAGTACAATCTGGCTTCACCAGTTTTGAATACCTGCTTCTAGGTGCAACTCCTGCACCATGGCAGCCAGAAGACAGCTTACTCACTATTTTTAGCATGTATCTAGACTTGCAAGCAGGTACTTATGAGCGCGATGAAACCCTAATTGCGCTTAAGCAGCAATATGGTCAAGATATGCTCGATTTTATCTTGCAGCCTAGTCAATATCAGGCTGCTTTGGATAACAGTGTACTTACGGCATCGCCAGTTACTATTCCTGCATTACAGCAACAAATCGTGCAAGCTCAGCCATCACATATTGCTGATGTGCCGCTTTACGGCAGTAATAATTGGGCCGTAACTGGTGCGCTTACAAAGACAGGATCGGCAATGTTATCCGACGATATGCACCTTGGCTTAAATGTGCCGTCGATTTGGTATCGTGCCCAGCTTAATTATCAGGATCAGGGCCATGCAATTCAGGTAACTGGGGTGTCGTTACCAGGCGCTCCAGCCATTGTGGTTGGAAGTAATAATCGCATAGCGTGGGGATTCACCAATGGTTATTTAGATACAGCCGATTGGATTGAGCTTGACGCAGACACCAAGACGCAGTTCATTGCTGAAGAAATAAAATTGCCTGATGGCAAAAGCCATTCCTATAAATTGGAAATGAGTACATTTGGTCCCGTTAAACAACTTGGAGATAAGAAGCTAGCGCTGAGTTGGGTTGCTCATCAACCCTATGCCGTAAACTTAGAGCTTGTGCAACTTGAACGATTAACCGAAGTTCAGCAAGCAACAGAACATGCCAAAAAGGTAGGGATCCCTGTACAAAACTTGATGGTGGTAGACAGTAAAGGGGCAGCTGCTTGGACGCCGATGGGGGCTATTCCTGCACGCAAAACGGCTCATGACACGGCGTTGAATATAGAGCAATATGAGCAAGCGTGGCAGAACAACGAACAAGTTCGCCCGGTTGTGCAAAACCCTGAAAACGGTAAATTGTGGACGGCTAACTCTCGCGTGGTTTCAGTTGCAGATAATCAAAGGTTTGGTGATGGCGGCTATGCGTTAGGTGCACGTGCCGTGCAGATCCGCGATGGACTGTTAGGTCAGCAACAATTTACGGAAGCGGATTTCTATCAGCTGCAATTGGACAATCGCGCCAAGTTTTTAGCGCCGTGGCACGAGCACTTAGTATCCCTATTGCAAAACCAACATTCCGCATCTTTTGAAAATGATATTTCGCTCCTTAATGACTGGCAGGCTTGTGCTTGTGCAGATTCAGTCGGTTACACCTTAGTAAAAGCCTACCGCAACGCACTGATCGACACTCTTTTCGCACCCTTGGAGCAGCACTTAAACACACAAAAATTGTCGATGAAGCCGGTTAAGCGTTATCTTGAGCCCTCACTCTGGCAGCTCTTAACCGAGCAGCCAAATAGTTGGTTGGGCGAGCATGGTTCTTGGCTTGAGTTAGAGTTGGCTGCTTACAAGCTTGCCAAGCAGCAACTTAGCGAAAAATATGGCAGTAATATGGCCGCTTGGCGCTGGGGGGATGTTAATGCACTCAAGGTGCAGCATCCTTTCTCAAAACAAATGCCAATGCTGAGCGGTTTGTTAGATATGCCAACCGCACAAGCTTTTGGTGATACCTTTATGCCTGCGGTGCAGGGTAAATCATTCGGCGCATCGCAACGCTTTATCGCACAACCTGGTCATTTACAAAATGCAATTTTAACGGTTGCTGGTGGCCAAAGTGGACATCCGTTATCGCCGTTTTATCGGTCTGGATTTGCAGATTATGCCGAAGGGGAGAATACCCCCTTGCTACCTGGTGAATTAACTCACCAGATAGTCATTTCACCTAAGTAATGCTTTGCACTGAACGTATCGGAGGGGGTTAACTTACGCCCTCCGATACACGCAAAATCGGTGCTGCGGTAACACGGTTCCGACCTGAATGTTTGCTGTCGTAAAGTGCGGCATCCGCGTGTTGAATGACGACCTCAAAAGTTTGGCTAGGATCCCAATTTGCAACGCCAAAACTCATGGTGACCTTAAGAATGTCGTTTTCAAAACTGGTGGTCTCGACGGCTCGTCGTAGTTTTTCCATGCGCTGCATTGCTTCTCCACTAGAGCAAGGCGCGAGCACGATTAAAAACTCTTCACCACCCCAACGAACTGCAATGTCTGCAGGGTGAATATGTGCTTTGATTGTTTCGGCCACACTTTTTAAAATTTGATCTCCTTTGTCATGGCCAAAGGTGTCATTGATTTTTTTAAAGTGGTCGATATCCGCCATCACCAAACATAAAGGAGAGTGAGTAGAGATACAGTTTTCTTTAGCATGGGTGATTAACTCGCGCGCATAGCGACGGTTGAACATTTGTGTGAGCGGGTCGTGTGCAGCGAGTTCTTCTAATTTGTCTCTTTGTTGCACTGTCATTTTACGTATGTGGCTGATTGTGTAGATCATTGGAATACCACATATGAGCACATTGGCAAAATGGACATAGGGAATTAACTGTTGATAGCGATATTGATAGGCAACATCACCAAACAATAATTCTAAGACTGCGAATAGCGTGATCAACACAACGGAATAAATCACGGCATTACGTAACCTGAGTTGGTAATCTAGCAGCATGAGGCAAGACACTGTCCAGAGATAGTACTGAAACCCGAGTGACATGCCGAGATAGGCACACACCAGCGTCGCATGGATGGCGACTTCAAGGCAGAAAACCCGCAGTGCAATCGAGGGTTTACTCGCATCAATGAGTTTAATGCCAGCGTACCACATCAGCACACTACCCACGTTTACCAAAGCAAGTATGTTCACCTCTAAATGCCAAAAGACACCAATGAGGCCTGCGTGTAGCCACATGCAATACGCGGCCACACGTCGTAATAATGCAAATTTTAATGCTTCTACTTGGTCTGGTTTGCTATAAGGGTGGTATTTAGTCAAACGTAAGCTCTTGTGGTATTCACAATAAAATAAGTATAGAAGCTCTATTGTGATTTGCCGTCTATTTGACCTAAGCTCAGGTTATTCGCTCAGCATCCAGCAAGGTTGGCTGTAGTAGAGTGAGAGATAGGTAGATAATAAAAGCTTTGGAGTTGATATGTCTGTAGAAAAAGCGCGGATCACGCTATGTAACCTAGAAAAGTCTGACTACGATCAGGTTAAATCATTAATGGATGAAGCCTATCCTGATCTCGGTGGTGCGTGGCCTAGTCATACGATATTTAGGTTGATTGACCAGTTTCCTGAGGGGCAGATCGGTGTCAAAGACGGTGAGCGTCTCGTCGGTATCGCGCTTAGTGTTCAAGTTGACTATCAAACCTTTTCTAACCCGCATACCTATGAAGACATTGTTGACGCGCATAGCCGAATTTTTAGTGATAGTAATGCAGATGCTCTGTACGGGCTGGATGTAGTGATAGCCAAAAGCCATCGTGGTCTACGTCTTGGTCGACGGCTGTATGATGCTCGTAAAGAGCTTTGTCGTCAGTACAACTTACGCGCGATTTTGGCGGGTGGTCGTATTCCGCTTTATAAGCAATTCCGTGGCAGTATGTCGCCAATGGAGTATATAAACAAAGTCGACCATAAAGAATTACACGACCCCATTCTAAGCTTCCAACTTGCCAACGACTTCCAAGTAAAGCGATTGCTTAAGCAATATCTGCCGGAAGATCAGGACTCCGAAGGCTATGCGACCCTACTTGAGTGGAATAACATTCTCTTCGAGCCAACCGATACCGTGATCGAAAGCAAGAAAACCATCGTCAGAGTGGGGGCCGTGCAGTGGCAAATGCGCAGGGTGGAATCGGTAGAGGAGCTAATGAAGCAGGTTGAGTATTTTGTGGACACGGTCTCGGATTACCAAAGTGACTTTATCCTTTTCCCTGAGTTTTTTAACGCGCCACTAATGGGGCTCGGAAGCTATAGAAATCAGACCGAAGCAATTCGTGCATTGGCGACGTATACCGAGCAGTTTAGAGCTGCTATGTCGCAAATGGCGATTGAGTACAATGCCAATATTATCACGGGCTCTATGCCGCTACTTGAGGGCGACAAGCTCTATAACGTCAGTTACTTGTGTCATCGCTCTGGCAAAGTGGATGAACAACGTAAAATTCATATCACCCCTCACGAAGACTATGATTGGGTTATCAAAGGCGGTGATAAAATTGAAGTGTTCGATACGGACGCGGGCCGAGTAGGGATCCAAGTATGCTACGACGTGGAGTTTCCAGAGTTATCGCGGATCATGGCTGAAAAAGGGCTGGATATTTTGTTTGTACCATTTTGGACTGACACAAAAAATAGCTATTTAAGGGTAAGACACTGTGCGCAGGCCCGTGCGGTTGAAAACGAATGCTACGTGGTTATCGCAGGAAGCGTTGGTAACCTACCACAGGTAGAAAGCCTAGATGTGCAGTACGCGCAGTCAGCGGTGTTGACGCCATCGGACTTTGCTTTCCCTCATGATGCCGCGCTAAACGAAGCAACACCAAATACGGAAATGCTGTTATTTAGTGACTTAGACTTAGATAAACTCAAAATATTGCATAGTGAAGGAACGGTGCGTAATTTACGAGACCGAAGAAAAGACCTGTATTCTGTGGAGTTGAAACAAAAATAGTATGGCGTGGGTTTATTTAATTATGGCTGGCCTGTTTGAAATAGGTTGGCCCGTTGGTCTGAAAATGGCGCAACAAGCCGATACTCGTTGGCTAGGCATAGTGATAGCCGTTGGTTTTATGGCCTTGAGTGGCTGGATGTTATGGCTGGCGCAAAAGCAAATTCCACTGGGTACCTCGTATGCGGTGTGGACGGGTATTGGCGCGGCAGGTACATTCTTAGTGGGTATCTTTTTCTACGGTGACCCAAGTAGTTTTATGCGCTACTTGGGTGTGTTACTTATCATCAGTGGGGTTGTGGTACTTAAGTTAGCATAACCAAAATAGCCGCGACTGCGATGAGTAAGAGTCCCATTGAATCGCGCTTCTTTACCGGTGCTTTGAGCCATAAGAATGAGATAAGCAAAGTGAAAAACACTTCGATTTGGCCAAGGGTTTTCACGTAGGCTACATGCTCAAGGCTCATTGCGCTAAACCAACCTATAGAACCGATGCAACTGCTAACACTAATGGCCAGCGTCAGTTTGCGGCGTTGCCACAGCACGCGCCAAGAGTGTAGTTCGCGTATCGTCAAATACATACTCAACATTACAGTTTGGCAAATCAGCACTAATAATAACACCCAGGCTGCACTGTGGGGGAAAGGTAGGCCCGATGCGATACTGGCTTCACGCACCCAAAGAGAAGTAAGCGCGAAGCTTGTTCCACAGGCAAGTCCCACTAGTGCAGTTTTACCATTGAAAGCACGCAGGCTAAAACCGCTCAATAACAACACCGCGATAGCACCGATAAAGACACCAAACCAACCGAGTAAAGTTAAGCTTGAGCCAAAAAAGAGTACGCCCAAAATTGCCGCCACGAGTGCCTCACTCTTCGCAAGTCCAGCGCCTATGGCGTAATTATTTTGCTTAAATAGCACCACCATTAACCCCGTCGCGATGATTTGCATGACACTGGCACCCAGCACAAAGGCTAAAAAGTCATCGTTAATGACGAGCGATTCTGCAGGAGCGATCTGATAAAGGCTCCAAAGATATAGCCCCGCAAGTGGGCTGGCTAAAATAAATCTTGCGAGGGTGACGCTGGCTGTGGAGGCGCTTTCACTCAATTTGCTTTGAAAAGCATTTCGCCAAGCCTGAGAAAAAGCAGCTAGTAAGGTGAACAAAATCCACATGAGAGGTGACTCTACAATGCTCGAATGTGTATCAGCATACCGGATAGGAGCGAGTCTGAATAAATGAATTATCGTGATAGTGAAAATAATTCAATGTGTATTCAATGTGCTACGGAAGCATTCTTGTGGTTGGCGCACTGCGACAATTTGCCACATGTTCAATTTTCAGTATCACGATATGATTAAGGTCGATGCTACAAGATTGGGCCATAGGTTAGGGGATTACGTATTCAACTATGGCTTTTCTTTTTAACGCTATTCTGCTCTACTGAGTTGAATAATCAAAAGGTTGAAGGAGTATCTTGTGGGTATACTAATCATCTGTGCAATTCTTGCCATCTTACTACCTTATTTTGCCAAAATCCCTGTGGCAGTGGCGATGAATAAAGAAGGGGGCTACGACAACAAGCACCCGCGTGAACAGCAAAAGAAACTAACTGGGCTGGGGGCAAGAGCGCTGGCCGCACATCAAAACTGTTTTGAGTCATTAGCCGTGTTTGCTGTCGCCTTGGCCGTTGCGTTTGGCACCCAAACCTACACTCCTCTAGTCGAATGGCTAGCGATAGGCCATATTGTCGCTAGAGCATTATATTGTGTGCTGTATTGGGCGAATATTGACGTGCTGCGCTCCATTGTCTGGGCGCTAGGACTCGGCTGTGCTATCGCCATTATTGTGGTGTGTGGTTTATAGTCGTCCTTTGCGTGACTCTACACTTAGGTCAACTGAATTAACTCTGCTGAAATCTCTTTCACTTCAGCGGAGTTAACCTCTAGCTGTGTCAATGCTAAGTTTGCGATACGCACTCGGTATAAGTCGATAACCCGATAACCACAGTAATGTGCCATTCTTCTGATCTGGCGATTGAGGCCTTGGCGTAACACTATTCTAAAGCGGTCATGTGCGATTTGCTCAACGGTACAGGGGAGGGTTATTTGGCCCTTCACTGGCACGCCGGCTGCCATTTTAAGGCAAAAATCTGGGTCCAGAGGCTTGTCAACTTGCACCTCATATTCTTTCTCTTGATGATGGTCAGGGTGGATTAATTGCTGACACAGTGCCCCATCATTGGTGAGTAGTAGTAAGCCTCGACTGTCTTTGTCTAACCGACCTATTGGATAAACACGACATGACTCTGGTAGCACATGGTAGATACTCGCAGGGTCATCTGGATTCACTTTGCAGTCTATACCCACGGGTTTATGGTAAACAAAGAGTCTTCTCGCTTTTGGCGGCGTGACCGGTTCACCATCGACCATAATGCAATCGGTCAAATTGATGTGATCTATGTGATTGGCCAAGCGGCCATTTACGGTCACTCTTGCGCTATCAATTAAGCGAGACGCTTGTCGCCTAGAGCAAACACCGCAGTGGCTGAGATATTTGGCCAAACGCATCGGATAGGACATAGACATTCACATGATCAAAAAGAGATAACAGCGCGTATTGTAAGGCAACAGACTGTTTGGATCTATGCATGGAGAATATCAATGGCCATTGCGTTTTCAAAGTTAAAACAACATCAGCCGCTGCAAAAGGTAATAGTGCATTCCATTGATTTAGCGCTTTATCAAGTCAGTGTGCTTATTAATAACGTGGAATATTATGTCACGGAAGAAAATGGCGAGTTTTTAAAAGCACATAACCCGCTGCAAATTCAAAAACGCCTGCTTGATATTAGCTACATGGAAATGGTGATTAGGCATCAAAGCGCTTATGACGAGATGGTCGGGCACCCAGTGTCAGTCAATGACAATACATTAGAAGTGCCCTTCGGTCGTAATAACCTGTTTTAAGCGTTATCTGTGTTTTGTGAGCACTTCACTCACCGCGGTTGCAAAATCGCGGTTGTGAGCGATCCCCATGTTAATCAATCTAGTGTCTTTTAGAGCGCAATTTTGTGGTCTTGTGGCATCGTCACTCGGTTGGCTCAGCGGCACGAGATCTTGCGTCGGTAGTTGCAAAGCCTGCGCCATGACCTGCGCCATTTCATACTTAGTGAATGCTTGATTGCCACTGATATGAATAATCCCACCAAGGCTAGGCTGTGCGATAACATCTTTGAGCGTTAGCGCAATATCATTAACATGGGTGGGGTAGCGAATGGCCCAATTATCGTGACTTGAAGCGGGGTTGGCTAACAGCTGTTTTGCAATAATGGTTACCGCAGATTCTTCCAGCGTTTTTACCTCGCCGTATAAAACGGGCACTCGCACTATGGTGTGTAATGCGCTGTCTGCCAGTATGGCACGCTCCGCAGCTTGCTTGGTTTGGCCGTAGAAGTTCACAGGATTAGTGCTATCTGTTTCAACATAAGGTGCTGAGGTGCCGTCAAACACATAGTCAGTACTAATAAAGAAAAATCGAATATCTCTTTCGCGGCAGGTTTGGGCTAAGAACTCGGTTGCCGCAACATTGAGCGCAAGCGTTGCCGCTTGGTCTCGCTCACATTGTTCTGGCCTGCGCTCTGCTGCTGCGTGAATAAGTATCTCTGGCCCGTGATTATCTAAGAAATCTAAAACCGAACTGTGGTCAGCCAAGTCAAGTTTGTGAAGTGGCGCGGCTGCTCGGCTAAAGCCACATCCTAAAATCTCGTGGGTACTACTTAGCTCTTGGCAAAGTGCGCGGCCAAGCAAGCCCGTTGCACCAGTGATCATGACTTTAGACATAGAAAACAGCATCCTTTTTTAAAAGAGTCAGTACAGTAGCAAAGTCGGAAGAAAAACTACAGATTTGTATCGGATTACGCTAAGGTTGAGATAAGGCTAAAAAAGGGACAATAAAATGAAAAAAAATATTTTGCTAGCTGGTTTGTTTGCGGTGAGTGTGCAAGTGAGTGCGACCCAAATATTTGCGAAAAATAGTGATTGTGTCATTGATGAAAGTAAAGCGCCCATTGAAATATACAAGCAAAGCTCAAAGTCAATGCGTTTGTTGGGGGGACAAGAGGCGAGTAATGGTGAGTTATCGGATGTTGTCACAGCGCTGTTTGACGATGTTAGATTGTCACTATTTGACGCGTTATCTGAAGAAGCTAAAGCGTTTGAGAAAGGTATAATTATTAAAAATGCTTCATTCAAAAGAACGGCTGATGGGTGGTCGAAAAGAGCTGTTGTATCCGGGAAAGTTGTAGCTCAGCCCGTTTTATCTTGTCATTATACTGAAGTACTTACAGCAAAAAACACTGAGCTGATATCTGGTGCTGTTTTTTCATCCAAACCAACGACCCATTCAATTACTTATAACACAACGATTGATCCGCACAAAAGTCGACTCAAGCCAAAGCTAACAGAGGTACTTGATACTTCTGTTACTACGGACCAAGTATTTGGTATTAAGCTCGGAGACTCTTTTTCACAAGCGGAAGAAAAAATAGGCCGTTTTACGATGCAATGGCCTATTAATGCTTATCAAAAGTTTGCATTTATTGGTCGCAATAACGCGTTTTTATTTGAACATGATAAGCTCGTCGGGTACCAATATGCATTCAATCTTCTTCCTATCAGTCTTGCAAATCTAATTGATATTTATGATGTTGCTCTTGCTACACCACTAAGTCACCAGCAAACTCAAATTACAAACCGGGACTTGGATGAGATGACAGTTTCTGCACTTAAGGAAAAGTTTCCTGACATTAAGTTTTTTGTCGAGGGAAGATATACTACCGATCCGAAGACCAAATTATCTGCCCTAACCATAGGCAAAACAGAGATTGCGAAACCAATTGCTCCTGCATGCTGGAGTGGTCAAGAAGACATCAAAGCTTTTATTACAAAGCATCAGGGCGGCTTAATGCAATGGCGTGGCATAGATAAACAAACGCTATTTTACACCGGGTGTAATCAGTTAATTGAACAAAGCCAATTTGGCCGAGTGATAGGAGTTAAGCTGCTAGAGAGTTGGTCGTTAAGCAATGCTAATTTATCTGGATTGAGCGTGATATCGAATGTACTTACTCCTTGGCAATTCTATGGGGTGAATTATCTTGACCCTGAAAGTCGCGCATCTCAAATAGGCTCGATTGAAAATCTATATGGCATGATAGAAGTAGTAAACTCTGATTGGGTTGGCCACTTCAAATCTTATGACGGCCAGCTTGTTTCTGCTGAGTTTGAGAAGATGTAGAAGCCATCACTCCTACATCTTCAATTCATTTAAGCCGTTTGCTCTGTGAGCGGCTTTTCAGATTGCTTTTCCCAATGCTTGGTTTTTAGACCAAGTACACCGACAAATACACCAATACCGATAGTAAATAGCGCAATTTGTAGGTATAGATTTGGTAAGTCTTCGATATTATTAGGATCAAAGCTACCAGCGAGCAGACCCGAGAAGATATTACCAATTGAGTAAGTGAGTACGAAAACCCCCATCATTTGCCCAGCAAAACGTTTGGGAGATAACTTACTTACTGCGCTCAACGCCACTGGGCTTAAACAAAGTTCACCCACGGTGTGCAGAAAGTAAGTGGTGATCAACCACATTGGTGCTACTTGTAGGCCTTGAGCTGCAAATTGGGAAGCGAAAAACATCACAATAAATCCGCTCGCCATGATGATAAGACCAATCGCACATTTCACGCTATAGGTTGGCGTGATCATGCGCTTAGCCAAGTTAATCCAAAGCGCAGCAAAGAAAGGGGATAACACGATAATGAAAAAAGCGTTGGCCGATTGGAACCAAGCGGTTGGAATACTAAAACTGCCGATTAATCTGTCGGTGTAATCGCGGGCAAATAAATTAAGTGAAGAGCCCGCTTGTTCAAAACCAGACCAAAAACAAGTGGACGCAACGCAAACCAAAAAGAGTGCCCACATCCGGCGCTTTTCATCGGCATCAAGGTTACCGCCAAAGTAGATATAACCGTAATACAAAAAGAAAGTGACAGTAAAAGCTATCGCGACATATTTTGCGAGCTCTACGGGGTTTATCACAAAAACACCTGCAAACGCCGCTGCCGTTATTGCTGCAACAGCCGCAATGACTAAAACAATCGCACCCCAAGCTTTAGCACTTTGACTCCCCGTCATTGGGTTAGTTGGCGCATTGCCAACGGTAGCGATGTGATTGTCTGTTAGGCGATAATTGACTAAACCGATTGCCATGCCCACCGCGGCTGCACCAAAGGCCCAATGCCAACCAACGTTTTCCATAAAGTAGCCACATACCGCATAGCCGATCACAGACCCTAGGTTGATCCCCATATAGTAAATCGCGTAACCACTATCGCGGCGGTTATCTTCATCGTTATAAAGCTGGCCAACCATAGCGCTAATATTGGGTTTTAATAAACCTGTGCCACTGGCAACAAAGATAAGGCCAACAAAAAAGGAAAATTGACTTGGGATGGCAAGAATGATGTGGCCGCACATGATGATAATACCGCCGTACCAAACCGCGCGTTGGCCACCCAATAAACGGTCTGCTATCCAACCTCCCGGTAGACCTAAGAAATAAACCGAGCCAGTATAGAGGCCATATATTGCGGCAGCGGAGGCAACGGTGAAGCCAAGACCTTCTTGCTGTAAGGTGGCCGTCATGAAAAGTACTAACATGGCACGCATGCCATAATAACTCATTCGTTCCCACATCTCGGTGAGAAACAGAGTCTGTAGGCCTTTTGGATGACCAAAAAAGCCTGTATCACTTGTTGTGTCCTGTGATGACATATTTCACTTCCATTATTATCGTTTTTTGGAAGTCAATATTAGTACGTTATTCAAGCACCGAATGCAACCGCATAAAAGGAAACATTACATCATCTTTTTTAACATTTGTATGTCATCGATTTCCACATTAGCCAATCCTTTGTACTGGTATGGCGCAAATTGATTGCGAAGCCAAACACTAGGGCAGCCGGCACGGTGTGCTCCTTGTACATCGGTATCTAAGCTATCGCCAACATGCAGAAGTTGATGTGGTGCAAGGTTAAAATGCTGGCAGGCAAGCTGGTAAAGCTCAGGGTGAGGTTTGGCGCGGCCATCAATTCCAGCGCGAAGCACTAAGTCAAAACTATCGCGAAGATTAAATTTATCTATCTCGACATTACCATTAGTGATAGCAATGATGTGATATTGACTGCGTAACTGAGCAAGCAGGTTGATGACGGCGTCGCTGACCGTGATATTACTGCGGGTATCGGCAAAGGCTTGATAGGCCTGTAGCGCGTGCTGTTTACTTGTTGCACTATCAAACCCCAGTGCTGTGAAGCCCCACTCAAGTGCCACTTGACGCCACTTTGTCACATCTTCTGCAAGCGCACTGTTTTGTTTGAGTGTTTCGTTTCGACATTGAGACCAGAATGATCCCCCTTTCGCTTGCCACCCGGGAATAGTATTCAGGTGCGCTGTCATGGCGTTAACAGCCGCAATGATAACAGGCCTGTTATCGTATAGCGTATCGTCTAAATCAAAACTGATGGCGGCAATGTCTGAAATGGGCTTATTGAATCGCATTGTTACTCGTCTTTTTGCTTTTTCGCTCTTGGGTGAGCGCTATCATACACTTTTGCTAAATGTTGAAAATCTAAATGGGTGTAGACCTGAGTGGCTGATAAGCTGGCATGTCCAAGCATCTCTTGTACCGCGCGCAAGTCACCGCTGGATTCTAGCATGTGGCTGGCGAACGAGTGCCTCAGTTTATGGGGATGAATAGGTGTACTAACCCCTTGTTTCAGACCCCATTCTTTCATTCTTGCGCGGACATGGCGAGGGCTGATCCGGCGCTTTAATTTGCTCACAAAAAGCGCTGGTTCTTCCAACGTTGTAAATTGCGGCCTTATTTTGAGCCAATCAGCTAGTGCGTTTAGCGCTTTACCGCCGACAGGCACAACGCGCTCCTTACCGCCTTTACCAAGCACGCGTATTTCACCGTCTTTGACATCCAATAGGTTTGCGCCAACCAACTCGCTTAATCGCAAACCACTAGAGTACATTAATTCCATCATGGCTTTATCACGAATGGCAAGCGCATCATCTGCCTGAATTTCCAGAAGTTGCCCCATTTGGTCAACATCAAGGTTCTTTGGGAGTGGCTTTTGAAACTTAGGCCCTCGGATCCCTTGTGCGGGATTGACGACAGCCTGTTGCGATTGTGACTTGAGCTTGAGAAATTTATATAAGCTCCGAATACAACTGAGCTTAAGGTTGATAGTTCTTGGGCTGTAATTTTGACCGCGAAGCTTCATGCTGTAGCGGCGAATTTGCTCGCCACTGACTTCTAGCCAAGAAGAGGCGTGATCACAAAAATACTGCGCTGCTTGAATAAGCTGAGTGTTGTATTGGGTGAGTGTATGTTCTGAGTAGTGCTTTTCGTGGCGCAAGTGTGCCATAAAGGCGGTTACTGGTTGCGTCCAATCTTCCGATAGTGGTGTTAGGCTCATGCCAGCGCTTCGAGCTTAAGCGATAATGTTTGAATAAAAGCCGTGATCAACATATTGTCGTGTTGTGGCGAAAAGTGTTCTGGTGAGCGGCTGGCAAAGGCCAGAATAAAGCGACCTTTGTCTGACGCATCAACGCGGTAAAGTGCTACCGATCCTACTTCAATATCGGCAAACAAGAGTTCAGCTTGTGACGGACTGAGTCGTCCTAAGTAGCAGTTGTTACTGCTCAGTTTAGCTGACACTAGTTCCAAAAGCGTATCATCGATGTTGATGAGTTTACATGCTTGGATGTCCGGGTGGTCCTCAAAGCGCTGTGCTAACGTATGATTGATTGCACTCAACTCAGTACAACGCATGATAGCCAATTGGCATTCACTCAATTGCTTGAAAACCAGCTCGTTGGCTTTTGCATAATGGACCATGTCTTTGATCTGCTGCTGTAGTGAGTTGACTTCATCGCGGAGCATCCGCTGTTGGTGCAAAGCAAGGTTTGGAAGCCCTTGCTGCTGGTGGTGTAGCTGCAAATCCAATAGCACATAAGGGTGCCTGAGCAAAAAATCAGGATGCTTGCGCAGGTACTCTATGACTAATTGTTCAGTCGAATTTGCTTCTTTTATGGTCATATTGCGATTTGCCCATCAAAAACATGCTCCGCCGGTCCGGTCATTTTCACTACTTGACCTTGACCGCCCCAACGCACTTGAAGACTGCCACCTGGTAGGTCGACCCTAACAGTTTCTTCTAACTTACCTTGCATTATGCCAGCAACAACAGCGGCACATGCTCCTGTGCCACAGGCAAGCGTTTCGCCAGCGCCGCGCTCCCAAACACGTAGCTTAACATATTCACGAGAAACTACTTCCATAAAGCCAATATTGGCCTTTTGTGGGAAACGTTCATGGTGTTCAAGGAGTGGCCCGAGTGTAGCTACCTCAGCGGTTTCTACACTATCGACAATAATCACGCCATGAGGATTGCCCATAGAAACCGCGCTACAAAACACCGTATGTTCGTCGGCTCTTAAAATATAGGTGTTTTCTTGTTTGTTTGCACGAAACGGAATGGCTTGTGGGTTAAAGTTCGGTTTGCCCATATTCACGGTAACTTGGCCGTCTTTTTCGGTATACAGGGTGATATTGCCGCCCTTTGTAGAGACGCAAACCTTGTGTTTGTTCGTTAAGCCCTTCATGCGGACAAAGCGAGCAAAACAGCGAGCACCGTTACCACATTGCTCAACTTCGTTACCATCGGCATTGAAAATACGATAATGAAAATCTAAGTCCGGGGAATAAGGCGCTTCAACCATCAACAGCTGATCAAAGCCAATTCCAAAGTGGCGATCTGCTAACTTCTTAATTTGGTCTCGAGACAAAAACACATTTTGGGTGACATTATCTATCACCACAAAGTCGTTGCCTAAACCATGCATTTTTGAAAAGTTTATAAACATAGAGTGGTTATCTTTTGGTATAAAACCATGGCCTCACTTTACTAATACTTTGCCATGGATACCTCGACTAGGGAAGCTGCTTGGCATTAAGCCTTGCTTTGTATCCCTAGGACGTATCCAAGTCGGGTTATTGTGGCAGTAGTTGCTCAAATTGCCACAGAGATTCTAGAGGCTCTCTTTGGCGGATTAGATGGTGTTGATTGTTATCAACCATGATCTCTGCACAGCGGGGGCGTGAGTTGTAATTTGAACTCATGGTAAAGCCATACGCGCCTGCACTGCGCTGTACTAATAAGTCGCCAGCCTTAATTTTAAGTACTCGGTCTTTACCTAGAAAGTCACCCGTTTCACATACTGGACCAACCACGTCGTAATTTATCGCGTCAACGTCGTCTCGCGGTGTGACTGGTACGATATTTTGCCAAGCCTGATAAAGCGATGGTCGTAACATGTCGTTCATGCCAGCATCAACAATGGCAAAATGCTTATGCTCGGTTGGCTTAATAAATTCGACTTTAGTCACCAACACACCAGCATTGGCAGCAATCGCTCGACCAGGCTCAAAAATAAGTTCTAGATCATTGAACTGCGCCAATCGCGCTTTAATCTCTGCAGCGTAAGCACTCGGATGCGGCGGTTTTTCACCGTCATAAGGCACGCCAAGACCGCCACCGATATCGAGGTGATGCAAGTAAATTCCCGCCTTTTCGAGTTGAGAAATTAGAGCCAGCACTTTATCTAACGCCGCTAAAAATGGATTAACCTCAACCAACTGAGAGCCGATGTGGAAGTCGATCCCAACCACTTTTAAACCTGGTAGGGCGTAAGCGAGCTGGTAAACATCAAATGCGGCTTTGATATCAATACCAAATTTGTTCTCTTTTAACCCGGTTGAAATATAGGGGTGAGTTTTTGCATCAATATCTGGGTTTACGCGCAATGAAATTGGCGCAATCTTATCCAGTGTGGTTGCCACTTCACTGATACGGTGCAGCTCTGCAATCGACTCAACATTAAAGCATTTAATCCCAGTCTCAAGTGCAAACTCGATTTCATCTTCCGTTTTCGCAACACCAGAAAAAACCACTTTTTGAGGATCTCCCCCTGCTTTTAGCACTCGCGCAAGTTCACCTTTCGACACGATATCAAAACCAGAACCAAGCTGAGCCAAGACGTTCAATACGGCGATATTTGAATTCGCCTTTACTGCGTAGCACACTAAGTGGGGATGACCGGCTGCGGCATCCGTAAAAGCGTGATAATGCCGCGCTAAAGTCTTCTTCGAGTAGACATAGCAAGGAGTGCCATATTGCTCGGCGATTGTGGTTATGGCGACATCTTCAGCGAATAGTTCGCCATCTTGATAATTGAAATAATCCATTTTAACGCTCCTGTTGTTCTGCTTCAGGCTGGTTTGCTTGTGCTGCTTTCGGTTGGTTTGATTTTTTAGCCTGTTGTTCAGGCAAATAAAGCGGACCGCTTTGACCGCAACCCGATAATCCGATTAAAGTAGTAAAAACAAGTGCCGTTACGCTAAATTTATAAGGTGTCGCTTTCATTAGATAATTCGTGTCAGTGCCTTTATAATCGCAGAGTAACAGAATTGATAAAAAAAGCAGCTTTTCGCTATTGAAATTTCGTCTTCATCAAATTGCTCAAATAGCGAGTTAAGCTTAGGCACCATGCCGCAGTGCGTCAGTAAGAGGAAATCACGATGACAGAAAGTGAATATCATGAGTTAGCCGATGCGCTAATGTTGACTATTGAAGAGCAGATCGATGATTGTGACGCTGATTTAGATTACGAATCAGCATCGGGAATTCTAGAAATTATTTTCCCTGACAAGAGCAAAATTGTTATCAACAAACAAGCACCATTGCACCAAGTCTGGGTGGCGACTAAGTTTAATGGTCATCACTTTGAGTTGCGTGGCGATCAGTGGATTGATAATCGTTCTGGTGCTGAGTTTTGGCAATTTATGAGCGACGCGGCGACTAAACAGGCAAATATCGCAATAGAGTGGCAGCACGATTAATGTTGGAGTTTGTAGATTATCCTGCCAAAGGACAGCATAAAGCGAGTATTATTTGGCTCCATGGCTTAGGCGATTCAGGTAACGGCTTTTTACCCATTGCATCTGAGTTAAATCTGCCTGACGAATTGGGTGCACACTTTATTTTTCCACATGCACCAGAACAGCCGGTCACTATAAATGGTGGTATGGTGATGCGTGCATGGTATGACATTAAATCATTTGATCTGGATAAAAGAGCGGATGAGCAAGGTGTGCGAGACTCATCAGCTCAGGTTGAAGCGTTAATTCAGGCACAGTTAGATAAAGGTATTCCAGCTAACCGCATTATCTTAGCTGGCTTTTCTCAAGGGGGCGTGATTGCGCTCCATCTTGCACCGCGTTTAACTGTTAAATTGGCTGGTGTCATGGCACTATCAACTTATATGTGTGTGCCTGAAAAGCTCAGCGCAGAAGCACAGCAAAGCGAGCTTACTATTTTTATGGCGCATGGCAGAGCTGATCCTGTCGTGCCTATGTTTGCAGGCGAGCACGCATTTAACACGTTACAACAGCAAGGCTATGAAGTGAGCTGGCAAGACTACCCAATGGAGCATCAGGTATGTCTTGAAGAGTTAAAAGCCATTCGCGCTTGGTTAATTACGAGACTGAGCGATTAATATTAAGTGGTATAAGGTACTGGTGACAGATACAGGAGCAAAGCAATGTCACAAAAGATTGTCATAAAAACGTCGGTGAGTAAGCAACCCTCAGAGCCCTCAGCGGTGACCTATCAATGGCACTGGAAACGCATTTTTATGGCAACGGCAGCATTTGCTGGCATTGCAACCGCGGGTGTTTATGGTGTCGTGGATAACGTTAACGCAGACGAAGACGATGTCCAAGTGGCAGTACCTATACATGCCACCATTGCAAAAACCGATACATCACTGAATGACTCTCCTGCATCAGTAGACTCTAACGAAGAGCGTGAAGTCGGGCTGCTAAGTGCGGATACCTCACCCGATAGCGTGTTAACGACGCCCGAACTCACCCCTACTGGTGCCGCGACGACCTCAATGGAGGTCGCTCAAGTCATTGCGTTAGACCAGGAACAGCAACAAGCTTCTGAAGAAACAGAAACAGAAACAGAAACAGAAACAGAAACAGAAACAGAAACAGAAACAGAAACAGAAACAGAAACAGAAACAAGGGCTGAAGCTAAAAATCAATTTGATGCTGAAGCGCGCATAGCCAGTGTCGCGCTAGGGGCAAAAATCGACACGCAATTTATCAGCCGCGCTGTACTCACTACTATGATTGACGACCGCGAACCAACGAACGTGTTGAAAGACGTGATTGCGACCACTCAGTTTAGTGACAAGCTTTACTTTTTCACTGAAGTACACGCGCTTAAAGATCAAGTGGTGTCGCACCTGTGGTTCCATCAAGACGAGTTGATGGCAGAAGTGGAGCTGCCGATCCAAGCCGCGCGCTATCGTACTTATTCAAGTAAGAACGTCATGCCGAGTCAAACCGGAGATTGGCGTGTTGAGGTGGTGACGCAGTCTGGACAACTGCTTGCCCAAAAGACGTTCCGCATTGTGGATAACAGTCAGCAATAATCTTACTCGCAGTATTGTGTATGGCAGCATGTGACCGACTGCCATCACCACATAGTTAACTATTTGCAGCGGCAATAACGCTGCAATAAATGAAAGGCAAATCATGACAGAACAAGTTTCCATATTACGTATTGCAACGCGCAAAAGTGCTTTAGCGCTATGGCAAGCCGAATTTGTGAAGGCAGAGCTTGAAAAACACCATGCGAATCTAAAAGTAGAGCTCGTGCCGATGTCGACGAAAGGCGACAAGATCTTAGATACGCCACTGGCAAAAATTGGCGGTAAAGGGTTGTTCGTCAAAGAGCTTGAGCAGGCCATGTTAGAAGGGCGCGCAGATATTGCAGTGCATTCAATGAAAGATGTACCTGTTGATTTCCCTGAAGGGCTTGAGCTGCATACTATTTGCGAACGTGAAGATCCAAGAGACGCGTTTGTGTCAAATACTTATACCTCACTGGCAGAGTTGCCTGAGGGCGCTGTGGTTGGCACTTCAAGCCTGCGTCGCCAATGTCAAATTCGAGCGGCTCGTCCGGACTTAATCATTAAAGACTTACGCGGTAATGTGAATACTCGCCTAGCCAAGCTAGATGCGGGTGAGTTTGATGCCATTATTTTGGCCGCGGCGGGACTTATCCGTTTAGAAATGGTGGATAGAATCGCAAGTTATATTGAACCTGAAGATTCATTACCGGCCAATGGCCAAGGCGCTGTCGGTATCGAATGTCGTAGCGATGATGCTCAAACCAAAGCATTCCTCGCACCACTGGAACACACTGATACACGTATTCGTGTACTTGCCGAGCGCGCAATGAACCGCCGTTTGGAAGGGGGATGTCAGGTTCCAATCGGTGCTTATGCAGAAGTCTCGGGCGATCAGGTGCACTTGCGCGGCTTAGTAGGTGCTGTCGATGGCAGCGAAATCTTGCGCGGCGAATGCTCTGGTACGGTTGCAGAGGCTGAGCAACTTGGAATTCAATTGGCAGAATCCTTACTTGCGCAAGGTGCAGATAAAATTCTTGCTGAGGTTTATAGGGACGCTTAAATGAAAGTTGTGCTAACTCGACCCGTTGGCAAATCAGAGCCTTTATCTGAGTTACTGACACAGCAGCAAATTAGCTCAGTGATTTGCCCAGTATTGCAGCTTAACGAAGTGGCAGTGAGTGACACCGCCAAAGCAATGATAAGCGAAGCCGAGTTAGCTATTTTTGTCTCGCCAGATGCGGTGCGATACTTTCACCAATTAGAAGTACCATTAGCCGGACATTGCGCAGCTTTTGCTGTTGGCGAAGGCACGGCCGATGCTATCCAGCAGACCCTAAATATCAAGGCTAAATATCCTAAACAACCTGATTCCGAAGGCTTGCTTGCACTCCCGCAGCTGTCCTCTGTTGAGGGCAAGCGTGTATTGTTGGTCAAAGGGAAAGGCGGGCGTCCCGTTATTGCGCAAACTTTAAAAGCGCGAGGTGCTATCCTTGACAGCTTGGTGGTTTATGAACGCGTTGCCGTAAAAGACAATGCAGATGGCTGGTTAGACCACTGGCGAAGCCAGCAGATTGAAGGTATAGTCATTACCAGTAATAGTGCAGCGGATGCGATTTTTAATACGCAGTCGTCAGCAAGTAAAGATTGGTTGGCTCAGCGCACTTTCTTTGTTGTGAGCCAACGTATTGCTGAGCATGTACAGCAATCCTATAACATCGAACAGTCTCAAATTGTGGTATGTCATGGCCCTGATAATCGTGCCATCGCAGGGAGTATCATCGACTATACCAAGCAGCAAGGGCGCAAAATGACTCAGTCTGAATCGCAAACAAAGAATACAAATACCCAGCAAGCTGTAAAAGCAGCAGAGCAAACCGTAACGCCACATCACGCTAAGGCTGGTGTGAGTAAGGTTGCGCTCCTTGCATTATTAGTGGCACTAGGTAGTGGCGCTGGTGCTGGCTATGTTTATTTGCAACAGCAACAACAGTTGCAACAAGCGTTGTT
Organism: Pseudoalteromonas sp. OF7H-1; assembly: GCF_022347825.1. Taxonomy (NCBI): domain Bacteria; kingdom Pseudomonadati; phylum Pseudomonadota; class Gammaproteobacteria; order Alteromonadales; family Pseudoalteromonadaceae; genus Pseudoalteromonas; species Pseudoalteromonas sp. OF7H-1. Next base: position 46,656 of record NZ_JAKRFX010000025.1, read on the forward strand.
AGCTAACCAAGCGATTAACGCTGAAAATCAGCTACTAAACACACAGCTGAGTGGCGCTAAATCGCAACTTCAGCGAGTAGAAAATGTGCTTGATTCGTTGCAAGACAATGTCGCAAAGCGATTGGCTGAGCAGCAGCAACATGTGGAAACCCAGCTAACGCAGACGCTTGCCAAGGCGCAGCAGCAAGTAAGCGGTGCCGTGGCCTCTGAGGCATTGTATTTACAGCGCCTTGCTGCATTTAAGGTCGAGGCAGAGCAAGATTATCTTGGCGCAATCGCTATTCTGCAGCGCTTGCAAGAGAGCTTAGAGTCTGAGTCCAACACGGCTGCCGTTAAGCAGGCGATTGCTACAGATATTGCCGCTTTGAAGGCCTTGCCTAAGCCACAAACGGAGTCACTTTACTTTGAGCTTCATGGTTTATTGTCTCAAGTTGATACGCTAACGATCAAAACCAAGCAGATTCCGCAAAAGGCAGCGAGTGAAGATGCTGCGCTATCGCAACAGGTTGATGATTGGCAAGCGAACTTAAAGCGCTCTTGGCGGGGGTTGGTTGATGACTTTATTACCATACGTCATCATGATGAAGTGGTGATAGACCCACTGCTCGATAAAAACGAGCAGCTGCTTATACGCACGCAGCTGCGTGCTTATTTAACCCAAGCACAAACCGCATTAATAGATCAACAGGCGAGCATTTACTTCAGTGCGCTTGATAGTGCAGCCGACACATTGGCGCGTTATTTTGATACGCAACACGCGCCTGTGAGCGCGATGCAGCAGGCTTTAAACAAGCTGAGCCGCAGTGAAGTTCAGCGCCAAGAGTCGATTGAGCTTGCCACCCCTGCAGCAGTAAAAGGGTGGCTAAAATGATGGCAAAAATCATCACCTTCGCGCTTATCTTTATCGCGCTAGCCGCCAGTCATTTGCTCATTGATGAGAAAGGCTATGTGTTGATCTCGTTCAATCAAACCACGATTGAAGGCAGCATAGTGTCTTTCACTATCTTGTTGTTGCTTGTCATCACCGCTTTAGTGTTGTTGGGTAAGGTAGTGCGTTGGTCGTGGCATCGCCTTGTCAATACGAAAGGTCATTTTTCCAGAAAGCGTAAACTAAAAGCGCAACAAGCATGGAACGAAAGTTTGTGGCTATTTATTAACGGCGAAGTGGAACAAGCAGCAACCTTGTTGACGAAAACGCCGCAGCCGGATGAACGCCAAGACTATGTGCGTGCCATCGCAGCCAAAGCGGCGTTAAAGCAAGGAGATGTTGTCAAAGCAAATACTGAGCTAGAAGCTATATCGGATGACAACCAAGGGCAGCTCGCGGCACTATGGCTAGAGGCAAATAATAGTGAACAGGCGTTGGCTTTACTTGATGATAAAATGTCTGCGGCTAAACCAACTTCAGCGGTGCTTAGCGGTTACATTTTAGCTTGCCTGCAGGCTAAGCAACCCGAGCTGGCCGCTGCACAAATCGCGAAGTGGCACAAAAAGCTCAACTGGAGTGATACGCAGTGGCAGAGTGTGTTCGAGCGCATGTTTGTAATAGCCCCAGAGCAAGCAGACACTTTGTTCAATATGCTACCTAAGGCAGTAAAAGCACATGCAATACCAGCCCTTAATAAAGTGAAGCTGCAACAGGGACGCATAGCGGAAGTGTTGGGCGAGCTCAAGAAGCTGCTTAAACAAGGTCAATATCACCAGTTAGCGGACTATCTGCAACACAGCACGCAAAGTAGTAATGAACTCAAATTAGCACTGCAGCAGCAATTGAAAAAACATCCAGATGACAAGGAGTTGCTGTTCTCATTGGCTTGCCTTTGCAATGCTGAGGGGGATTATGAGCTTGCTGCGAAGATCTTTGATTCCTTAAGCGCAAACCCTTGGGAAGCGCGCTGGAGTAAGCAAGCTCAGCTCGCCTACGAAAAAATGCATACTTACGAGAAAGCGTATTTAATCGCAAAATCGTAACGAAAAGCCTGCGCAGCAATGTGCAGGCTTTTTTGCATTAAAGTTAGCTATACTCAATTCTGACATATGTCCTTGCTATCTCAGTTTAGGTGCGTATGATCCCAAAAATTTTAACTGCAAATCGAGTCTCTTATGATCAATAACACACTCCCACTATTAGATTTACATCGCCACTTAGATGGTAACGTTCGTGCTACAACGATTTTAGAACTTGGCCAGCAGTTTAATATGGATTTACCGGCAACGGATCTCGAAGGTCTACGCCCACATGTTCAAGTGTTGGACAATGCACCCAATCTAATGGCGTTTCTTGAAAAACTAGATTGGGGCGTAAAGGTACTTGGTGACTACGATGCTTGTCGCCGTATTGCGATTGAAAATGTTGCCGACGCAGTTGCACAAGGTATTGATTACACAGAGCTAAGGTTTAGTCCTTACTACATGGCAAAAACCCATAATCTACACCCGCAGGGCGTTGTTGAAGCCGTAGTCGACGGTGTACAAAGTGCAGTTAAAGGCCAAGACATTAAGGTTAACCTGATCGGGATTATGTCACGCACATTTGGTGTGGAAAAGTGTCAATATGAGCTAGACGCGCTACTTGCCTTTAAAGAGCAGTTGGTTGCGATTGACCTCGCGGGTGACGAGCTGGGCTTCCCAGGCGAGCTGTTTATTGAACATTATAAACAGGTTCGCGATGCTTACCTTGGGGTGACGGTACATGCTGGTGAAGCGGAGGGCGCGGTAAGTATCTGGCAAGCCATTAAAGAACTTGGTGCAACACGTATCGGTCACGGAGTTAAAGCAATCCATGACCCAGCTCTGATGGACTATTTACGTGATAATCGTATCGGGATCGAGTCTTGCCTAACCAGTAATATCCAAACAAGTACTGTCGAAAGTTTAACCACGCATCCATTGAAAGCATTTTTAGATCATGGTGTATTGGCAACCATCAATACCGATGACCCTGCGGTTCAAGGTATCGAGTTGGACAACGAGTATAGCCATGCAGCTGCGGCGGCAGGTTTAGATTTGAGTGATATCCATAAAGCGCAGCGCAATGCGGTTGAGATTGCCTTTTTAAGCGAAGCTGATAAAAAAGCGTTGCTTGCAAAGAAAGCGTAGGCTGAAATTGCTGTGTGGGATCACCCCGCACAGCTAAGATAACTCTCTTTTAACGCCGCAACGACTTGGCTGCGCGTCACAATTCCAATCACTTTGCCTTCATTGAGTACGGGATAAACCTTAGGACTATTTTGCTGCATACGTTGTGCAAGGTCGACAACGGTTGTTGCAGCTTCAATGCTGAGGGCAGGCGTAGCCAGTAAGTCTCTCAGCTGTACTTTACCATCACAAAAGTAGCTGGAATTAAGCAAAGGCTTGAGTAGCTGCTGCTCTGAAATAAATCCAACAAGATGGCGCTGTGCATCTATCACTGGCGCACCAATTAAATGATGCTTTTGTAGCAAACTAATCGCGTCGGTTAGCTCGGTCTCGGCGGTTAACAGTGGGAAATCAGGTGACATGATGTCACGAACATAGAGTTTACTCATCATACTTCTCGCGGTGTTTGTGTGTAATATGAGAGTAGCGATTGAGGCTGCTTTGGTAAAATGGATTGTTTTGATTGGTTCGTTCTGTTTTTTCAATGTGTGACTAAAGACCTGCCACACATTGGATAAATTGCTATTAAATAACTTGTCTTAAGTTACTTAATAAACGCAAAAGCGTCGGCGTACATAAAGTCGCGCTCAGCACCATGATTGATAAAGTCATCACGCACGATGCCAATCATGTCAAAGCGGCCTGCCATATAAATGCTGTACGGCTCTAAAGAAACGATATCTTTCATCACAGCCTGATGAACGAAACCACGATGGCCTTTCCATGCTTCACTGGCATTTTCTACCACAGGAATAAACTGAAAGTGTTTATTTGAGGCGGCCCAAGCTTCCATCTCCGCTTTTGCATATAGCGCAGCTTCTTCTTTTACACCCCAGTAAAATAATACTGGTTGGTCGTAACCCGTTTCAGCCAAGTGATCGGCCATAGATTTGACATAAGAAAATCCAGTACCGCCGGCAAGGAGTACTAGTGGACGCGCTTGATCAACACGGATCTGAGATACGCCAAGACCAACTTCTAATGCAACGGTTTGCTTTGTATCAAAAGCGTTACGTAGGTGATCTAGTGACTGCATGGCATAAGAGTCAGCGCCAGAAGCACCGATATGTAGCTCTAACTGCTCTGTTTTTGAAGGGCTGCTGGCAATCGAGAAAGCACGTTTGTCTTTTTCACCAAGTACCAATTGCAGATACTGGCCGGCTTCGAATTGCACCGCTTCTTCAGGTTTTAATATAACTTTGTGAACAAATTCCGTAAGAGGTGTAATTGAGACAACCTCTGCTGCTAATACTTGCATGTGTTACCTTTATTAAGCACGTGGCTAAAGTCTGTGCACTCTAGCATAGCTGAGTGCACAATGTTAGATGATATATGTCATTTGATGGTGATCCCTAGGGTATCCCAAATTTCGTCAACGCGTTGTTTAACCTCGGGATCCATAACGATAGGCTCGCCCCATTCACGGTCGGTCTCACCCGGCCACTTGTTAGTTGCGTCCATACCCATTTTAGAACCAAGACCAGATACAGGGGAAGCAAAATCGAGATAATCGATAGGTGTGCTTTCAACTAAGGTGGTGTCTCTTGCGGGGTCCATACGTGTTGTTATCGCCCAAATCACATCATTCCAGTCGCGAGCATTTACATCATCATCGCAAACAATGACAAACTTGGTGTACATAAATTGTCTAAGGAAAGACCATACGCCCATCATCACGCGTTTAGCATGCCCCGGATACTGCTTTTTCATGGTGACGACCGCCATGCGGTATGAGCAGCCTTCTGGTGGAAGGTAAAAATCGACGATTTCCGGAAATTGCTTTTGTAAAATAGGTACGAATACTTCGTTAAGGGCAACACCAAGAATAGCAGGCTCATCAGGCGGGCGGCCCGTATAAGTGCTGTGATAAATTGGATCTTTGCGATGCGTCATATGGGTGACAGTCATTACAGGGAAGTCGTCAACTTCATTGTAGTAGCCTGTGTGATCGCCATATGGACCTTCTGGTGCGAGCTCGCCCGGTTGAATATATCCTTCTAAGACGATTTCGGCACTCGCTGGTACTTGCAGTTCGTTAGAAATAGATTTAACGACCTGCGTCTTACTACCACGCAGTAGACCTGCAAATGCGTATTCGCTCAAAGTATCGGGAACCGGAGTTACGGCACCTAAAATCGTCGCCGGATCAGCGCCAAGTGCAACCGATACCGGATACGGTTCGCCCGGATGCTCTTTGCACCACTCTTGAAAGTCAAGCGCGCCGCCGCGATGTGATAGCCAGCGCATAATAATTTTGTTTTTACCCAATAGCTGCTGACGATAAATCCCTAGGTTCTGACGCTTTTTATAAGGACCTTTGGTTACCGTTAACCCCCATGTGATTAAAGGTGCGGCATCACCAGGCCAGCAATGTTGAATAGGTAGTGTCGTGAGATCGACCTCATCACCGCTCAATACGACTTCTTGGCATGGCGCTTTTTTCACTTCCTTGGCTGGCATATTCAACACTTGTTTGAATACCGGTAGCTGGCCGATGGCTTCTTTAATTCCCTTCGGTGGATCGGGTTCTTTTAAAAAAGCAAGTAACTTGCCGACTTCTCTTAGCTCACTGACATCGCTTTGTCCCATCCCCATTGCAACGCGCTTTGGTGTGCCAAATAGGTTAGCCAGTACCGGAATGTCATAACCTACAGGGTTTTCAAATAGGATAGCGGGTCCACCTGCTCGCAGCGTTCGATCTGCAATTTCAGTCATTTCTAGTTTGGTGGAAATGGGCTGCTTGACGCGAACAAGTTCTCCTTGTTTTTCAAGCTGGGCTATAAAATCTCGTAAGTCTTGGTATTTCATCGGCGCACTATGAGTTGAGTTTGGCCTAGTATATCAACTAGGCATATTTTTCCTAGCTGTACGGATGGGATGGTGAAAAGGTTTAGTGACTCACTTTTGCGTCTACAGTATTTCGAAATAGACTACACTTTCAGAACTTATCGGCTTGTCAGTACGCCGGAGCAAGTGTATAAATTGTTATAAAATGATGTGTGTGTTGAGTTGTTTTGATATGAAACAAGCAAAAATCGACTTTCGATGTAGCTCACATACCCTTTGCGCTATAGTCGCCGCGGTTGCATAAAACGATATCCTGAGGGGTCTGAGTTTGAAGTTGATGTCAAAATTGCTCGGGGGGCTGCTGTTGCTGTTTTGTATTTCAGCACCAGCTAACGAGTTACCATATTATACTTTTTCTAATCATAGCGCGGTGATGTTGATCATCGAGCCCACGTCTGGAAAAATTTTGGATGCCAATAAGGCTGCTGCCGCATTCTATGGTTATAGCGAGGCGGTACTAGAATCAAAAGTCATTCAAGATATCAACTTATTTACTGCCGAGCAGGTTGCCAATGAGCGTCAAGCGGCTTTAAATGAAGGCCGTAACTATTTTATCTTCCAACATCAAACTGCAGACGGTAGTGTGAAAACAGTAAGTGTTCACTCGACACCATTTGAAGATAGCGATGGCAAACCTAGGTTACTTTCTATCATTCAAGATATGAGTGAGCAGCGTAAGCTACAGCAAGATCTTTGGCATTACCAAGCCAATCTTGAACAACAGGTCATGCTGCAGACTGAAAAAATCAAGCAAGCCAATATGGTACAGGTCATTTTGTTAACTGCGGTAATTGCTGTGCTTATTCTATCGATGGCGGTGTTGATGACCGTTTTGGTCAGGCTAAGGCGCTCCAATCAGCGAGCACAAGACCAAGGTGCGAAACTTAGTGCCATTTTTGATGGTATTAAAGCATATCTGGTGTTTACGGATGAAACTCATCACATTGAAGCCGCTAATGGCTCAGTGTTAAAGGATTTTGATAGTTTAGAATCGTTAAAATCAAAATCTATTTATACCTTATTTGATGTGCTTGATAGTGAAAAGCTGCTAACGGAAGGAACGCTTGAGTGCCAACTTGATGCGCGTTTTGGCTATCGCAATGTTCGGGTTTCTTGTGCCCCTGTGGTCAGTGAAACACAAGCAAAGCTTGGTTTTATCTATGTTATTCAGGATATTACGGAAGAACTTGAGAATGAAAGAGAACAGCGCTTAGCAAGTACGGTATTTTCGACAACCACGGAAGGTGTGTTGGTCTCCGACAAACATAATCAAATCCAAATGGTAAATCGCGCATTTAGCGAAATTACAGGCTTTGGCATGGATGAAGTGATTGGGGAAACGCCTGCAATCCTGAATTCTGGACGTCACGATGAGCGCTTTTTCAACGCGTTATATGATGACTTGGTTAATAAAGGTCATTGGGAAGGAGAGATTTGGAACAAGCGCAAAAATGGTGAAATTTATCCGAGTTGGCTGCAGGTATCCGCAGTATTTAATGAAGCTCGGGAAATTGATATGTATGTAGCCCTATTCAGCGATATTACCTCGAGAAAACGTAATGAACAGTTGATGTGGCAGCAAGCCAACTTTGATAGTTTGACGGGCCTTGCAAATCGCCATCATTATCACGTTAAATTTGATTTAGCGTTAAAACGAGCAGCTCAACTAGAAGAGCGCTTTGCTATTTGTTTTATCGATCTTGACCGCTTTAAAGCAGTGAATGATACGCTTGGGCACCATATTGGTGATCTATTACTCAAAGAAGCAGCAAACCGTATTAATGAGTGCGTGCGCAGCTCTGATACCGTTGCAAGGTTAGGTGGGGATGAATTTGCTTTATTGCTACAAGATATAAGTTCTATCAGTGATTTAGAGCTGGTTGCGACGAAGATTTTACGTGCGTTAGCCAACCCTTTTCATTTGGAAGGGCACGAAGCTTATGTATCCGGTAGTATGGGGATCACGCTTTACCCAGATGACGGCACCGATCGAAAAATTTTGCTCCGTAATGCCGACAGTGCAATGTATAAAGCCAAGGAACATGGTCGCGACTGTTTTCAATTCTATACTTCAGCGATGCATCAACATGCCAAAGCGCGTAGTGTGTTAGAAAGTGCTTTGCATAAAGCACTTTCTAATCGAGAATTATCACTGGTGTACCAGCCCATTTTTTCACAGCTTGGCAGCGGCGACCTCGTTGGCTGCGAGGTGTTGTTAAGATGGAAAAGTGAGTTGCTGGGCCATGTTTCACCCGAGCAGTTTATTCCCGTTTGCGAAGAACTAGGCCTTATCTTACCCATTGGAGAGTGGGTGCTGTATCACGCTTGTTCTCAAGTTAAAGCCTGGCAAGACAACTACGGTAGACCCTTATTTATTGCAGTTAACGTTTCTAGTATCCAGTTTAAACGCCAAGATATGGTCGAGCTAGTAAGGAAGGTACTTAGAGATACCAAACTGGAAGCAAAATATCTGACATTGGAAATCACAGAGTCGGTACTAGTTGAAAACTCAGACAAAATATTGTCACAACTAAAAGCATTAAGAGAAATGGGCGTAGAACTGGCGATTGACGACTTTGGTACTGGATATTCGTCGTTGAGTTACCTCAAGCGCTTCCCGCTTTCTAAATTGAAAATTGATAGAACCTTTATTCGAGATTTACCTGAAGATGAAGAAGATAAAGCGCTCGTCAGTGCGATTATCTTGATGGCGCATAAATTGAACTTAAGGGTCATTGCGGAAGGGGTTGAAACCCCTGCACAATGCATGTTTTTAAAGAATTTACTGTGTGATATGACACAAGGCTATTTTCATTCTAAGCCTGTGGCACAACAAGAGTTTGAAGCAAACGTTTTGACTATGCAGTATCACAAGCAAAGTCACAGTTAACAAGGGTGGTCTTGGCATAACTTAGCCAGCGCCGTTTGTGCTTTATGATTACCTTGCTCGGCAGCAAGTTTAAGCCAGTGGATCGCTTTTTTAATGTCTTTTGCACCGCCTTCACCATCGCGAAGCATTGTCCCATAGTTATATTGTGCCCAAGGGTTGCCGGTTTTAGCCGCTGCTGCAAATCCCGTTTTTGCTTCTTCAAAGTTTCCTTGGCTGTAAGCGTGAATTGCTTCTTGATTCTGTGCTGAAATTTTGGGTCCATTGTATAGCGGCTTCGGCTTTTTAAATCGTTGTCTAACAACGCCGCCAAGCACATGGATCCCGACGGGTCTGTAGACTGAGACTATGGTGTCATCGTCAAGTAAGTCTAATAGGTTATCTTTTTCTAGCGTCAGCCTTTGTGGTTTAAAATAGTGATCGGTCATTAGCATGCTGACACGGATATCTCGGGTGATGTTACGCATCGTACGGTAAGTGTAGGCGCTTTCCTTTACTTCAATGTTGTCATCTGTCAGCTCAGTAATTTGTAAGACCTGAAAAGCCGGATCATAAGCTTGCCCTATGTTTTTACCAGCATCAAAAATAATCAGGTCATCGATTTGTGGGGATGCTAAGTATGTTTGATAACTAGCGATTTGTTGTTGATATTGGTTATAAAAGTAAAGTGCAATAGTGACCACAATCAGTGCCGACACGGTAAGTTTATATTTACTGATAAAGTTGAATATTGTGTCGTAAAAGGAAAAAAATACGCTTTTGATTTCCATATTCTATTAGTTAGTTAGGTGTGGGTATGTCTAAGGTAGGCAACTTGAGTGTAGGGGACAAGTGTACTTGTCCCCATAAGTGTAAGATTTTATTTCCCTGCCATTTTCGTTTTGGCGTCGGCTGCCATTAAGGCAAATACAGCGTATGCCGCGGTATTTTGCTTTAATTTTGCCGGATCGACTTTATCAAGCGTGTCATCAGCTGTGTGGTGATAATCAAAATAATCTGTGCCATCTTGGTGTAAAGCGAAGATTGGCGCCGATGTGGCATTTTTCAGCGGAATTAAGTCAGGACCACCATGTGCGCTATTCTTGCCAATATAAGTAACGCCAAGTGGCGCCAATTGCTTTGCAATCTCACGTACAACCGGTAAGGAAGCGGCATTTACGTTTGATTCAAATGCATACACTACATCTGCACCAAAATCGGACTCGGATGCGGCTACGATGCGGTCTAATTCTGCCTGATGCTTTTTAAAATAAGCTTTTGCTCCCCAAAGACCGAGTTCTTCTGCTGCAAATAGGACTACCCGGACACTACGTTTAGGGCGTTTTACATCGGCAATGTGCTTTGCTGCTGCCATCGTTAATGCAACACCTGCGCCATCATCGAGTGCACCAGTACCCAGATCCCAAGAGTCTAAGTGACCACCAATTAAGACATATTGCTCTGGAAATTCGGTGCCCGTGAATTCACCGATGACGTTGTAACTGGTTCCTTCACCTAAGTCCTCGGTTTGAATATTTAGCGCGACTTTAACGGTATGACCTGAGTTGATAAGGCGTGCTAGCTGATCCGCATCAGGGTTGGCAACTGCAGTGGACGGGATCTTTGTCACTCCCGCTTTATAGTGACTGCCGCCAGTGTGCGCGAAGCGGTGGTGGCTGGTGCTTACAGAGCGCATCATATAGGCGATAGCGCCTTTTTTAGCCGCTTCTACGGCGCCGCTATTACGAGCTCTTACCGCAGGTCCATAGCCATTACCATCAATGTCGCGGTTCATGCGGTAATTAATAAAAGCTATTTTACCTTTTAAGCTATTGTCTGGCGCGGCAATCAGCTCGTCGAGAGTTTCAAATAAAATTACCTCACCACTTAGCCCATCTTTTGGTGTGCTGACGCTGTTACCGAGCGCAGTAAGGTGTAGCGGTTGTTCGCTCGGTATCAGGATTTTTGCAGACTCATGGTAGCGGCGCCATTCAGGAAAGGTTGCTTCCTCAAGCCAGACTTTGTCAAAGCCCAATTGCTCAAGTTGTTTCTTTGCCCAAGCTACCGCTTTTTTATCATTTTCGGTACCCGGTAAGCGTGGGCCTACTTCTGTGGTGAGGGATTCTAGTAGTTGCCAACTTAGGTTGCTGTGGCTTGCGGCTTCTCTAACTTGTTTAACTTGTTCTAATTGTTGTGTAGTAAATTCTTCGGCTTGCAGTGCTGTACTCAAACCTGCGCTTAATAAACCAAATGCCAATAGTGATTTAAACTTCATGATAATCCTTGGTAAAAATGGAGTTACCGAGAGATTAAAGCATAAATTGTGATGTAAGTCCGTGTATTGCGATGAGGATAATTCATCCACAATCTAGGGGCGCTTTATCTTGGAATAATAGAGTAAAGCGGTTAGCGAATTTACACATTTGGTATAAAATACGCGATTAAGATAGCGAATAGGAAAGCACTGTGTCGATCACTTCATTTTCTCAATTACCTCTAAACCAAGCGCTTGCTCAGCGCCTTGTAGATCTTAACTACATGGTGCCAACAGCAGTACAGTCTGTGAGTTTAGCGCCGGCGCTGACTGGACTAGATTTAGTCGTGAAAGGGAAAACCGGATCTGGTAAAACATTGGTGTTTTCACTTGCGCTGCTGAATAAGTTGCAGCCCGAGTGCAATGAGGTTCAGGCTTTGGTGTTATGTCCAACGAGAGAGTTGGCTGATCAAGTCGCACAAGAGATCAGAAAAGTTGCGGCTTTAATTGGTAACGTCAAAGTGCAAACACTCTGCGGAGGAACGCCAATTGAACCTCAAACACGGGCGTTGCAACATGGCGCGCATATTGTTGTTGGTACACCAGGTCGGGTTGAAGAGCATGTTTTTAATGGTTCACTCATGCTAACTGAAACGCAGACTGTGGTATTCGACGAAGCTGATCAGATGCTGGATATGGGCTTTACTGAAACGCTAGAAAGCATTTTAGTGTATGTGCCTGAAGTTCGACAAACACTAATGTTTAGTGCGACTTACCCAGATAAGATCATGAAACTGGCGAAGCAATATATGCGTGAGCCAGAGTTTGTTGAAGCGAAAGAAGAACAAGCACACCACAGCATTAAGCAAACCTTTTATAAGTTAGACAACAATAAAATGCGCTTTAACGCACTGAGAGTGCTGTTAATGCAGCATCAGCCGCAAAGCTGTATCGTTTTTTGTAATACTAAAGCTGAGACTAAGCGACTATTTGAAGAATTACGTCAAACCGGACTTGCTTGTGTCGAGTTACATGGCGATTTAGATCAAGGTGAACGTGAGTGGTCATTGCTCACTTTTGCCAACAAGAGTGCCAATATTTTAGTTGCCACTGACGTGGCCGCTCGAGGGCTCGACGTTGAGGAAGTTGAGCTTGTGGTTAACTATCATTTGGCGCTTGAGCCGCAGACGCATATTCACCGTGTTGGTCGTACGGGTCGGGGGGAGCACAAAGGTATCGCAGTATCTCTTTATGGAGAAAAAGAAGCCTTCAAAATAAAACAGTTGGCGGAAATATATGGTCAAGAGCTAAAACATGGCACGTTGCCAGGTCATTCACTGCTCGAAAAACCAGCCTATAAGTCGAATATGGTGACCCTCATGATTGAAGGCGGAAAGCAGCAAAAACTCCGCAAAGGAGATATCGTCGGCAGTTTGACTGGTGAAGAAGGCATAAGCTTTAAGCAAATTGGTAAAATCAATATTTATGATGTGCAAACATTCGTGGCTGTAAAACGCGAGGCAGTGAAGCCTGCACTACGTAAGCTTAACAATAGTAAGATTAAAAATAAGCGCTATAAAGCTTTACGTGCTTAAGGCCTGCTTGAGTATTTCATACTCGTTCATTAAACGTTTGAATGTTTCCTCATCACCTGATTTATCTGGGTGATGAGTCAGGGCCAGTTTTCTCCAGCATTGACTTAACATCCTGCGATCATAATCTTCAGGTAGCTGCCAGCGTGTTTTAATCGCGTTTAATTCGTCATGCTTGATGGCAAGTTGCTGGCGAGCGCCGCTAAATGTAAATTGTTGCCAAAAATTATCTAACAGAACACTCACTTCTTCACTACTGGTTTCGTAATGCTGCCAGTCTAAATAGTAACTTCTGAGCGGATCATCTAACGCTAATGGATGTTTATCTAATTGTGGAACTAGATAAATATTGAGAGCTTCTACATGTAGATATTGGCCCTCAGCGAACACTTCTTGCTGGAGTTGATACAAGGCATTCATGATCAGGAAGTTACGTTTAAATAGATTTTTATTTTCATCTTCATCAAGGCGAGGTAGTTGCTGTTGTTCCATCAGAGCGGCGGCAATAGTGTGCACTTTTAAAGATTGATTTTGACAAATTAGTCTAAAAATAACATCTGTTAGCGGATTGAACATTGTCGCCTCTTTAGTCTTGGTGTATCTTCACACTACCACGCAGACTAAATGATAAGCAATGGAGAGCAACAATGAATTTATCGAGGCTACTAAAGCCCTGGTCTGTGTTTGCCTGTAGCCTGTGTTTCTCCAGTTGTTTTCAAGTTAACGCCACGCTAAATGATAGTACCCTTGCTGAGCGGATCTCTGAGATTGAGCAAACCACCAATTGGCAACAACAAAAAATGCTGGGCACTGAGTTGCTCACGAAGCAAAACCTAGGAAAGACAAGAAAAATAGAGCTTTTGCTTAGCCTAGGTAAATCTGCTTACAAACAAAATCAATTCAAAGATGCACTCGTTTTTCTCAACCAGTTAGAGTTGATAACGCAATCAGATAGACTGAGTGACAACCATTTTTCAGCGGTAAAGGTTCAAGGGATCTGCTACTTTTACCTTGGTCATTATCAACAGGCAATTGAGTTTTACTCACGGGCATTAGCGTTAGCTGAGCAACGTAATGTCCCCATCGAAATGGCTAATTTACATAGTAATTTGGGGTTAGCGTATTTTAATAGCTTCACACTTGACTTGGCACTGCATAATTATTTAAAAGCAGATGAGCTTTACCAAGAGTTTGGTAATGCTCAAGATCATGCCGATATTTTACTGAATATATCGGGTGTTTATATTCGCCAAGGAGCCTATGACAAAGCGGAAGAAATGCTCCATGAAGCCCTAAACGCATTCGTCGAGCTAAACGATGAATATGGTGTTGCACTAGCTCAAGCAGATCTTGGCGTGCTATACACTGAGACTAAACGTCCCGCGCTTGCCAAAGCGTCGTACCAAGCAGCAATTGCTTATTATGAAGCGCAGAATGACGTCCGCCACTTGTCATTTGAATATGGCAACCTTGCTTTATTGAGCTATTCACAAAACCAATTAGAATTAGCCGAAAAAGAAGCAAACTTTGCGCTCTATTATGCTGAAAAGGCTCAGAATCCTGCCAACCTCATGGAAGCTCAGTTCACCTTAGCACAAATCTTCTTTGCTCAAGGGCGGCTAACAGAAGCTCTGACTAATGCAGAACAAAGTTTAGCGGCTAGTCGAGTTATGCATGAACAGAAAAGAGAGCGTATGGCACTTCGTTTGTTAGCGCTGATTGAGGCTGCACAAGGAAATATTAAGCGCGCTAGAGATTATGACTCACAAAATTTGGAAGCGCAAAACCGCTTGATGAATGATGACATGCTGAAACGGATTAATGACTATCGTGCTAAGTATGAGGCTAGTGAGCTTTCTCGAGAAGTCGAAGTGCTCAAGCAAGAACAAAAATTACAGCTACTGAAAGAGGAGCAGCGCAGCCAATTACAATTGTTGGGTGTTATCATCGCGCTGTTAACCTTACTGACCACTTTCGCACTCTATCGACGTAAGGTAGAGCAAAGAGCAAAACTAGAGTTAAGCCAAAAAGTAGCGTTGAGAACATCTGAGCTTCAGCAAAAAGCGGATGAGTTAAAAGCGGCCAATCAAGTGAAAAGTCAATTTCTGGCAAACATGAGCCATGAAATCAGAACGCCACTTACTACGGTGCTGGGACATGCAGAAGACTTGTTGGTCGAACAAGATTTAAATGCTCAGGCACAAGCATCGGTCAGAACTATTTATAATCAAGGATTACATTTACGCGATCTCGTCAATGATATTTTGGATTTAAGTCGAATCGAAGCCGAGCGGTTAGAGCTAGAAGCAACTGAATTTTCGGTAAGCAGCTTACTTGCTGACTTATGTGATATGTTTCAACAAAATATACAGAGTAAGCAATTAGAGTTTATCGTCTGTGATCAGGTAAGGACTAACGCTTATGTACGTTTGGATTACATTCGAGTAAAACAAATACTAATAAATTTGCTAAGTAATGCCCTAAAGTTTACCGAAAAAGGTCGTATCGAATTGGAAGTATCTGAAACGCACCATGGTTTACAGTTTGTGGTGAAGGACACCGGTATTGGTATGACTGAGCAGCAGATAGGTCGAATTTTTGATAATTTCCAACAAGCTGACAACAGTATAACAAGGCGCTTTGGTGGTTCTGGGCTGGGGTTAAGTTTGTCGAGCCAGCTTGCTCACATGATGAGTGGTGAAATCAAAGTACAAAGTGTTGTCGATCATGGCAGTGCGTTTTCCTTCAGTGTACCTTGTACTGTTTATCTCAATACGGCTATTGCCGAAATTCAGGAGCCGCAATCTAAGCAACCTTTGCTCTCGGGTACGGTGCTGGTTGTGGAAGATCACCCAGAGAATCGGCAGCTATTCTCTCGGATGATTGAGCGAACTGGTGCGACGGTTATTGTAGCCGAAAATGGTGCTCGAGCGGTTGAACAGTGTCTTAGTGATTTTCCTGATGTGGTGCTTATGGACATTCAAATGCCAAGAATGGATGGGGTTGAGGCACTTCGGATCATTCGCTCAGCGGGTTACTCTGGTCCAATATACGCATTAACCGCTAATGTGTTGATGGAAGAGGTAAAATCATATATTGACTCAGGGTTCAATGGTCACATTGGCAAGCCGATTAATAAAAATGAATTATTAGCGGTATTGAATACGCACTTAAACTTTGAGTCTGACGGCAAAGCGTATGAACTTAATATTGATTTATCGGATTTGCGAGATAGTTTCGCAAGCACTTTTGAGCAAGAGCGCTACTTGCTGATTGATGCATGGCAAAACAAAGACCTGGTCACACTTCAGACTATTTGTCATAAACTGGCTGGGGCAGCATCCATGTTTGAATTTCCGGAGCTTGCAAGCATCGCAATCGAATTTGAGAAAGTATTAAAGCAAGGAAGTGAAGACCAATTTCAATCTCTGTTTTTAGCTATGTGTGATCAGCTAAAATCTCAAGAATCATTAGCCTCCTAAAATAGCTCTATATCGTCGGAATCATCCACCTTTAGATTGTCAGGTTGCTCATCATCACTGATAGATACTCGGGAGCTGTCTTTTCTGGTATCGAGTTCTGGCGTGTAATCTGAAATCTTAAACATGGATAACTTTGAATGAATACTTTGCGAAAGGGCAATGAGGTCACGATTGGAGACGGCCTGTATTTTGGTACTTGAAAGGGCATCGGAATTCAGGTGTACCATTGACTCTATACTTTCTTGAGCTGCGTCAGAGGCTTGTTTCTGCTCTTCAACTTGTTGATGAATGTCATGGGACATTTGGTTGATAGAAAGCATCGCATTTTCTATTTCATCCACTTCTTTTGTAGAAGCTTCGCTTAATTTTACGGTGTTATCTGTTTCCTTTAGTGCCGCTTGCATCAGCGCATAAACAGAATCTGTACCGGATTGTATTTTTCTTATGACTTGGCTTACTTCCTTGGTTGATTGACTCGTTCGTGCTGCCAGATTACGCACTTCGTCAGCAACGACGGCAAAGCCTCGTCCTAACTCGCCTGCTCGTGCGGCCTCAATTGCGGCATTCAGTGCAAGTAAGTTGGTTTGCTCTGCAATACCGTTAATGACTTCAAGCACAGAACTAATTTCATTGCTGTCAGTTTTGAGCAATTCTATTTGTTCACTGGTTTTCTTGATGTTGTCTGCAAGTGTGAGCAGACTTTCTTGGCTTTTATCGGTATCTAATCGGGTCTGTTTCACTGCCGTTGTGGCATTCTCTACAGATGCGTAGATCTGCTCTAAGCTAGTATCTAAACGCGCAGAAATCTCTAACATAGACTGTATTGAGGTAGCTAAGTATTCACCGTGAGTGTGCTGAAGTGTTGCCTTTTGTGTCATGGATGCATAGGTATCTCTTAAGCTATCCGCCATTGGGTGAAGTCGAGAAGAAGATGCGTACACTTCACTAATTATATGTTCTATAACGGCGAAGCAATCATTCATTAGTAGGCAGGACTTAGAAATATTTTTATCTTGTTCGTTAAAGCGATATGTTAGGTCGACACCATTGTCACTGATAAAATTGCGAACTAGATGCTCCATATCTTTTTCAGCAGAAGAGGCTTTTTTTAAACATAAGAATTGCAATAATGCCCCGAGTGTTAAAGCGCTAACTGCGACGGCCACTCTAGCCTCATCAGAGGATAGTAAGGTAATAGCGAGTGTTACTGAAGCCAAGTTAAAAAGCGTGACAGCGGCAATAATACGACTCGGCTTCATTCTATGTCCCTAGGTTCATTATTCAAATTTGGTTTAAATTCACTAGGTAAGGTATAGAACAAAAACAGGCAGTTGGCGAACCTGAAACGCAAAAAGCCAGCATAAGCTGGCTTTTCAATAACTAGACTTAGAGTCTACTTACTTACGACGCATTGAGTCGAAAAACTCATCGTTTGTTTTGCTCATGGAAAGCTTATCAATAAGGAATTCCATCGCATCGATTTCACTCATTTCATGCACAATCTTACGCAAGATCCACATTTTCTGAAGTTCGTCAGTTTTCGTCAGTAGTTCTTCACGACGAGTACCTGAACGGTTGAAGTCGATAGCTGGGAATACACGTTTTTCCGCAATCTTACGGTTTAGGTGTAGTTCCATGTTACCCGTACCTTTAAACTCTTCGTAGATAACTTCATCCATCTTAGAGCCGGTATCGATAAGTGCCGTTGCGATGATGGTTAAGCTTCCGCCTTCCTCAACATTACGCGCAGCGCCAAAGAAGCGCTTAGGCTTGTGAAGTGCATTGGCATCAACACCACCAGTTAATACTTTACCTGATGAAGGAATAACTGTGTTGTATGCTCGAGCAAGACGTGTAATTGAATCAAGTAGAATAATAACATCCTTCTTATGCTCAACTAAGCGTTTTGCTTTTTCGATTACCATTTCTGCTACCTGAACGTGGCGGTTAGCTGGTTCATCAAACGTAGAGGCAATAACTTCACCTTGAACAAGGCGCTGCATCTCAGTTACTTCTTCCGGACGCTCATCGATAAGTAGTACCATCAAAGTTGCATCTGGGTTGTTGTATGTGATGGACTGAGCAATGTTTTGTAGCAACATTGTCTTACCCGCCTTTGGTGGTGCAACGATAAGTGCACGCTGACCTTTACCAATTGGAGAGGCAAGGTCTAATACTCGAGCGGTAATATCTTCGGTACTACCATTACCGCGTTCCATTACCATACGCTCATTAGCATGAATAGGCGTTAGGTTTTCGAATAGGATTTTGGTACGAGAGTTTTCAGGCTTATCGAAGTTAACTTCATTAACTTTCAATAATGCAAAATATCTTTCGCCATCTTTTGGTGGTCTGATTAAACCAACGATGGTATCACCGGTACGCAGGCTGAAACGTCTAATCTGGCTCGGAGAAACATAAATATCATCAGGGCCAGCTAGGTAAGATGCTTCTGAAGAACGTAAAAAGCCGAAGCCATCTTGTAAAATTTCTAAAACACCGCCGCCGTATATATTCTCGCCGCTTTTCGCGTGCGCTTTCAAAATAGCAAAGATAATATCTTGTTTTCTTAAACGAGCTACGTTTTCAAGTCCCATGGACTCAGCAAGTTTTACAAGTTCATTGATTGACTTGTCTTTTAATTCGCGTAAATGCATATTGGTGGGTTCTTTATTACAGTTGTCATTCTCGTTAGTTTCACGAGAGAGGTTGATTTGATAAAGCTTAAAGGTTTGTGGCTTTATAAGTTAGCAGCTAGGCGTCGGGTCGTCCAGTGTTTATACAAATTTTATTCTATTAAAAATGATATAGATCAGCTTCACAACTGCGGCAGTTATGCCGCAGAGTGTGTAACAGCCTGAATTATAGGTTGTTTTCTAAGAACTCAACAAGTTGAGTCTTAGATAGAGCACCAACTTTAGTTGCTGCTACTGCACCATCTTTAAACAGTAATAGTGTTGGAATACCACGGATACCGTACTTAGGTGGAGTACCTGCGTTTTGGTCGATATTTAGTTTGCCGATCGCTACGCGGTCACCGTGTGATTCTGCAACTTCATCAAGGATAGGCGCAATCATCTTACAAGGGCCACACCATTCTGCCCAGAAATCTACTAGTACAGGCTTGTCAGATTTGATTACGTCAGCTTCAAAGCTGTCATCAGTTAGTTGGATAATTTTGTCGCTCATTACGCTCTCCGTTAGAATTAGGCGAAATATTTAATGCGTATTTAAACACTCTTGTTTCTTATTGCAAGTTTAAACGTTATGCTTTATTGCTATGACTAAGACACATTTGACCAATAAAAAATTCAACGACTTTGCTTTAGCGCCGGAAGTGGTCGCCGGTTTACAGGAAAATGGCTTCGAATTTTGTACGCCAATCCAAGCAAAGTGTATACCTTACATCTGTGAAGGCCGCGATATCGCGGGTCAGGCACAAACTGGTACGGGCAAAACTCTTGCGTTTTTGACCGCGACCTGTCATCGCCTATTGCAGACTAAAAAGGATAAAAAAACGCAACCTCGTGCAATTATTATGGCACCGACTCGAGAGTTGGCTATCCAAATACATAAGGACGCGCAAGTCATTGCGCCACGTTGTGATCTTAAGCTTGCCCTTGTATATGGTGGCGAAGATTACGAAAAACAACGGGCTCAATTGGAAAAAGGCGCGGATATACTAATCGGAACGACTGGGCGTTTAATCGATTTTTATAAGCAGGGTGCTTATAACCTCAATGATATCGAAGTGGTTGTGCTAGATGAAGCAGACCGAATGTTTGATTTAGGTTTTATCAAAGACATTCGTTATTTGTTCAATCGCATGCCAGGTCGTGAAGAGCGATTAAATCTATTATTCTCTGCAACACTGTCATACAGAGTGCAAGAGTTAGCATTCGAACACATGACCAATCCTATTCATGTGCAAATTGAGCCAGATGTTAAAACGGGCAAGCGTATTCAAGAAGAGCTATTTCACCCGTCAACAGATGACAAAATACCTTTACTACTGACTTTGATTGAAGAAGAGTGGCCAGAGAAGGCAATCATTTTTGCTAATACTAAGCACAGCTGTGAAAACGTATATGCATGGCTGAAAGCAGATGGCCATCGTGCAGGCTTGCTTACTGGAGACGTGAATCAAAAGAAACGCCAATCAATTTTAGCGCAGTTTACGCGTGGCGATGTTGATTTACTGGTTGCGACTGATGTTGCTGCGCGTGGTTTACATATTCCTGAAGTAAGTCATGTGTTCAACTTCGACTTGCCGGATGACAGAGAAGACTACGTTCACCGCATTGGTCGTACGGGTCGAGCGGGTGCATCTGGACATGCGATTAGTTTCGCGTGCGAGCAATACGCCTATAATTTACATGAGATAGAGGAATACATAGAGCATGCAATTCCTGTTTCTCATTATGACAAAACAGCACTATTAACTGACTTGCGTGCGCCTCAAGTAAATAAACGTCGTCATTCAGGTCATGGTAATAGTGGTAACAAGCAACGTGGTGGTGGTCGCCGAACAGGTGGCTATAGAAAACCACAATCCAAGTAACCTTGGGTAGTAAAGTAGTAAGCGCTTAAAGCGATTTGTTGAGGTTTAAAAAGTGGCAAAGACTGCTTCGAAGGAAGATATTTACGCTGTAATAGACTTAGGTTCTAACAGCTTTCATATGTTGATAGCGAAACATATGGCAGGCGGTATTCACACCATTGGCCGTGTGAAAAGGAAGGTGCGGCTGGCATCTGGGCTTAATGACCAAAATGAATTGTCGCTTGAGGCGATGCAAAGAGGATGGGAATGTCTTGCTTTGTTTGCTGAGCGCTTACAGGATATCCCCAAGCAAAACGTCAGTATTGTCGCGACAGCGACATTGCGTTTGGCTACTAATGCTCACACATTTATCGAAAAAGCGGAGCAGATCCTTAATCATCAGGTAAATGTGATAAGTGGAGAAGTGGAAGCAAAAACCATTTATAAAGGTGTCGCTCACACATCTGCCTGTCAAGGTAAGCAACTCGTTATTGATATCGGTGGCGCGAGTACCGAAGTCGTGATCGGAAAAGGCTTTGATGCCTTACTGTATAAAAGCTTAAATATGGGTTGTGTGACTTATCTAGATAGATATTTCAGCGATGGCCTATTAAGTCTCGAAAACTTTGACGTTGCTGAGCAGGCTGCAAAGCAGGTAATACAGCCTATCCAGGCCAAATATATAAAGCTTGGCTGGGAGTTAGCCATTGGTGCGTCAGGTACTGTTCAAGCCATTCAGGAAATTTTCGCTGCGATGGGCGAGAATGAACAACTGACGCTAAACAAGTTGGAAGAAGTAAAGCTTAAAGCAATTGAATGTGAAACGGTGGCTGCGCTAACTTTACCTGGGCTAATTGAAGAACGCCGCTTAGTCTTTGTATCGGGCCTTGCAATTTTGATTGCACTATTCAAGTCATTAGGTATTCAATCTATGGGTCTTGCCGGTGGCGCACTTCGAGAGGGTGTACTTTATAGTATGATCCCTGATTTTCAGGCTGTCGATATCTGTCAGCGCACATTGGATGGTTTCACTCAGCGTTATCATGTTGATACCGAGCAGGCGCTGCGAGTATACGAAGTGGTGTCTGATATTATCGCCCAAGTGTCATCAAGCTGGAGCCTGGATGAACAAGCGAGTCTTCACTTGGCAAAGGCAATCGCATCTCTTCATGAAATAGGCTTGCTGATTGACTATAAACAGTACCATAGACACAGCGGCTATATATTGGCGAATACTTCGATGCCTGGATATAGCAAAGCGCAAAAAGATATTATCGTTGCTATCGTTAAAAATCACAGAGCCGACCTTGTTGCCAAAGATTTTGACCGATTAGGTTGTCACTTTGAATACGCTAAGCTGTTGTGCGTCGTAGTTCGACTTGGTGTTTTGCTATCTATGCGTAGAAAAGATGATGTTCTACCTAAAGTAACAGTTCAAGCCAACAATGAAGAGAAAAAGTCCCTGACAATGCAAATGCCCGATCCTTGGTTATCTCTTCATCCGTTGATGCTAGCGGAGCTCGTTCAAGAAGCGGCTTACCTATCAAAATTCGGTTGGGAATTAAAAATAGAGCGCGTTTAGCGCTCTTTTTGTTTGTAAAACATGCAAAAACAACCGTCTTAGAGTGATTTCTATCCAAACGATCTGTTTTTTGCAATTTTCTTTAAAAAAAGGGTTGCACTAAAATCGGATCGCCCTATAATGCGACCCCACTGACACGGGGCGCTACGCTGAAAAGCAAAGCAGCAACGAGTTAGCGTCAAGTAAAACTTAAGTTCGAAACTTCTTCTCAA
>NZ_JAKRFX010000026.1:0-58486 GCF_022347825.1 Pseudoalteromonas sp. OF7H-1
CGAGGGATGTGCATTCTAAGCATTCCCGATTTTTTGTCAACACTTAATTTTGAATTTCTTGAGAAGAAGTTTCGAACTTAAGTTTTACTTGACGCTAACTCGTTGCTGCTTTGCTTTTCAGCGTAGCTCCCCGTGTCAGTGGGGTCGCATTATAGGGCGATCCGATTTTAGTGCAACCCTTTTTTTCGATCTTTTCGATCGTTCGAACAAACATTAACCAAAACCCACTTTTTAGTATAAAAACCATGCAAAAAAGGACAAATCTTACTATCAGAACTATATTAATTATTGCGAAGTTTAATTAACTCGTTAAGATAGCTAACTCATTTGTTAAATTAATGTTTAACCTTCTTTTAATTGGTATATTTATATGAAGTCTTTTGATCATAAAGTAATTTTGATCACTTTGGTTATTGCAGTAGCGAGCTTTTTCATTGTTGATCTTGCATTAAGCTCTACACAGCTCGACGCTGCTCTTATGCTTGCCGTAGGTATTATCATCGGTAGTGTAGTAAGCCAGTTTTTAAAAAGTGATACACAACAAGAAAAACAATCAAACTTATCAACTACTACATTATATGTAGGCAATCTACCATATCGAGCCAACGAACATGTTGTCCGCGAACTTTTCGAAGAGCAAGGGCAAGTATTTTCAGTTCGTCTACTTAAGGATAAAAACACAGGCAAACGACGTGGTTTTGGTTTTGTTGAGATGTCTAAGCAAGATGCAGAAAAGGCGATTACTCAACTCAATGAGCGTGAATTTCAACAGCGTACATTAAAAGTAAGAGAAGCAAAGCAAAAGCCTGAAGGTGAGATGGATCACTCACCCGCTTAATTAATCTTTATTTAAATTAATTATAGAGATTACTTCTTTACTATCCATTACTGGTGCCGTTGCATAGAAACACACTTCCGATGCACTCGGCACCTTTTCTCCTACTACTATTTGACTTCCCAACAATGACACTGCACGGTTGGCTATTGCTTTGCCTGAATCAACCAGCTCAACATGCTTCTGTAAGCAATTCTTGATATCGTGAGCTATCAAAGGAAAATGTGTACACCCCAACACTAGCCTATCAACAGTGGCTGGAATGTTAAGCCGAGCTATTTCCACGCACAGTGCCTCTTTATCCAACTCATTATGCCAATAAAAGTGCTCAGCGATCCTTACAAGCTCCGTTGAATGCAAAGTTTCAACTTTACAACCTGAGGTAAAATCCATGATGAGCTTATGCGTATATGCATTATTTGACGTTGCCGGTGTTGCTAATAGTGCGATGTGCTTGGTCTTTGAACTAGATGCAGCAGGCTTAACAGCAGGAACCACACCTATAATTGGTATCTGGGTATGTTTTCTGGCTTCTTCTAATGCGTATGTTGAAGCGGTATTACATGCAATAACGATAAGATCAACATTGTCCAAGTATTGCTGTTGCCAACGAATAAGTCCCTTGATACGTGATTTGATTAGCTCTTGAGGCTGAAGGCCATATGGGAGAAAAGCATTGTCCATAACATAACTAAATGAAACCCCCTGCAAACATGCCTTTAAGTGCGACAGCACACTGGTGCCACCGATCCCCGAATCGAAAACCAAAATATGCGACAAACTTCATACCTCAAATCAATGAAGTATGAAGTTTGCCATGAGTCCTCGCGAAAATAAACTGGCTTAGCTTGTTTGTTTTTGCTCTACTTGCTCTTTATTTAGTTCATTCAGTTTACTAAAAAAGCTACTAGCATAATCCAAAAACTCATTTAGTCTCGACTGACCTTCATTCATCCAAGCAAGCAGGTTTGGCAACTCCTTATCGGCATTGAGTCCCTTAGCCTGCTCTTGCATATCTGCTAACTGCTTATTGAGTGGCATAAATGCCTTCTCTAACTCTTTCATTGGATTGCCTTGCTGATATTGAGCAATCGCAGCTGACGTTTTACTTTGTCTTAGATCCATCGTGAAGTTAGTGATCTGATCGGAATTTAAACTAAGCGACTTTGCCAAATCGAAAGCTTCATCGTATTCACCACCGAAAAACGAGTCACTGACATTACGGATATCTTCCATCATATCGTTAATTGCTTGCTGCTCCTCTTCGTTCAACTCACCATTAACCTTAATTGAGAAACTGACTTCGTGAGAGGACTTAGTGCCATATGCCATGCCATAATCATTACCTTTTTGCGCGACACTCGCAGCGGCCCCCTGAGCATACGCATCGGAGAATGAAATAACGACTTCATCCCCTTCAGCTGTAGTAAATGCATATTCAGCCTGATTAGAAAGGCTCGCAAACTGTGCGGCACTGATCGCTAATGCCTTTGGTGACTTTTCTTCAAACAATTCTTTTTCAAAATCATCTAAACCTTTAAAAATCCCTTCTCGTGATTTTTCAATACCATCTTCGATGTCGGAATTGAAAGCGCCCATGCCTTTTAACTCTTCGCTGGCTTCATCAATACCCTGTAGCACGCCCTTACGTGCCCCATCTAGCATAGATTTCAATTCGTCATCATTTTTGCCGTCGACTTTGGCTTTCTTCACTGCACCCTGAACAAAATCGAGTACATTTTTGACAATAGATTCAAAATCAAATAGTGGCTTGTCTTTTTTATCTTGTGTCGGCTTCTCAATCCCCAACGCTTCTGCAAGCTTATCATCAAGAATTTTAGCTGCTAGCTTAGATTTATTCCCCGCATAGCTGTCTGAATTAATTTGGATATTTGGTCCTATCCCTTTGCTCTTTCCAGGCTTATGCTGCATCGCTGGATTGAGCAACTGATTTAATTGCCCGATTTTCATGGTATGCCCTCCAATATATTAGTTAGATTATCGGCATATTTGCGCAAAGCTAAAGTATAATGATTAAAAAAACAGCAAACCAGACGCATCAGTGATGCTAGACTGGACAAATTAGCAACGCTCCCTAAAATAGCGCCTCTTAATTCAACATAGATGGTTTTAGCATGGCAGTAATAAAAATTGATGATTCAGCATACGAGCAACAGTTAGCAGATAAAGCTGAGCGTATCACAACACAATTTGCACAGTTTGATGCACCTGCACTTGAAGTGTATGAATCTGCAACTCGCCATTACCGCCAGCGCTGTGAATTTAGAGTATGGCATGAGGGTGAAGATCTGTTTCACATCATGTTTGACCAGCAAACAAAAGAAAAGATCCGTGTTGATAGCTTTGATCCTGGTGCACCACTTGTCAATGAAATGATGCAGGTGATGATACATCAGCTGAAAGGCAACGAAATATTGCGTCGTAAACTGTTTCAGATCGACTATCTCACGACGCTGAGCGGTGAAGTACTGATCAGCTTACTTTATCACAAGCAGTTAGATGAAGCGTGGCAAACTGCCATGCAGACATTAAGAGCCGAATTGAAACAAACCTATAAAGTTGATTTTATCGGTCGTGCTAGAAAACAAAAGGTTGTGTTTAGCAACGACTATGTAACTGAAAAACTAAGCGTTAACGGTAAAGAATATATTTATCAGCAGGTTGAGAACAGCTTTACGCAACCGAATGCGGAAGTGAATCAGAAAATGCTAGCTTGGGCGCAGTCCATTAGTGAACCGCTAAGCAACGACCTATTAGAGCTTTATTGTGGTAACGGTAACTTTTCAATCGCATTGGCAGGCTCATTCAATAAAGTGCTGGCTACTGAGATCTCTAAATCATCAGTAAAGTCTGCACAATTTAATATTGCAGCAAATAAAGTCGATAACTTAGATATTATTCGCATGTCGAGTGAAGAGTTTACACAAGCCATGAAAGGGCAGAAGTTTTCTCGATTAGATGGTATTGATTTACAGTCCTATGATTGCCAAACGATCCTTGTCGACCCGCCTCGTGCTGGCATGGATGAATTGACTTGTCGCTTAGTCAGCAACTACGACAACATTATTTATATCTCATGTAATCCAGACACGTTAGAGCGTGACTTAGCCTTGTTATGTGAAACGCATAAAATCGCACGTATGGCGATTTTCGATCAGTTCCCTTATACCCATCATATTGAATCTGGCGTTTACTTAGTGAGAAAGTGATCTCTAACGATTAACGACTGGCTGCCATCGCTGTGATAAGTGCTGGCAGCTGAGTTTCGCTAAAAACCTGAATACCGGATTGCTGTAATAAAGACGCCGTCAGCCCCTGCCCTACTATTTTTTTACCGGTATGACTACCATCGTAAATCAGATTGCTGCCGCAAGACGGACTGGACTCTTTTAACAACGCAAACTTTATATCGTGCTGAAGGCAAGCCGCTAGCGCTTTTTTAGCACCGAGTTCAAACGCGGTGGTAAAATCATCCCCTTGTTTACTCAAAACTTTACCATCTGCTATTTCAGCCGATGGGCGAGGTGTTGGTAAACCACCAGATACTTCGGGGCATAGCGGTAAGACCCAATTTTTTTGCCGCCAATACTGTAATGTATTGTCTTGAAGGCTTTGTGAAGAGGCGTCATACCTCACCGGATAACCTAATAAACAGCTAGAAACTAAAATTTTAAACATAAAAAAGCCCCGCAATAATTGCAGGGCTAGTCTAATACAAATTAGATTTTATTTCTTTGCTAAATAATTCACCAAAGCAGCAATTTGCTCAGGCTTAGTCGTACCAGACTCACGAAGTAATAGCTTGTATTTACCGTTTACCACGAACATTGGTACTCCTGTTAGCGCGCCTTTATCAGAAAGAGTCTTCTGCATTCGTTGCATTTTTGAAGCTTTAGTACGAACAGAGAAACTGGCATAAAGTTTATCAAACTTCTCTTCTTCAACACCTTGTGCAATAAAGATATCTTTTACATCAGCAAGTTCATTGATTTTTGCACGCTTGCCATGGATATGATTAAACATGGCTGCAACTATCTTGTCTTTTTGTGGCAGCACTTCAGCAGTTGCAAGAGCTTGTGCCAACACCTGTTGGATCTCAGGCTCTCTTGGACCGACAAAATCTATATGGCTCTTTTTAAACTTAACGCCCTCGTCCAGCTTTGGTTTAACGTCAACGATTAAATTTTCCATTGCGTTACAGGCTGGACAATAAAAAGAAAAATACTCCATTACCTCAGGCTTTTTCGTGCCACGCTCAGCAATAACTTCATAATGTACACCTTCTTCAAATGGCGCAGCCTGAGCAAGAAGAGGAAGCATTAGTGCAACCGCTAAGCCTTTTAATACTTTCAACATACTAACTTTCTCCAGTCCTTATTTTTTTAATAGATATGCGATCAATTCATCAAGCTGCTCTTGACTCTTGATACCTTTCATTTCGATTCTGTATTTGTCGTTTACGATAAAAGTTGGAACGCCTGTAAGCGCACCCGCTTCAGAAAACTTTTCTTGTGCTTTAAGCATGTTATTTTCCGCACTCACTACTGGCATGCTCGTTACAGCCTGATCAAACTTTTCAGCAGAAATCCCATTTAACTCCATTAGCGTTTTCAAATCTTTAATGTCTAACAGTTTGTTTCTTTCAACATGAATAGCATTAAAAATCTTCTCGGCAATCACATCCGCTTTGCCTGCTTGATCAGCAATAATATAGGCATAGCTTAGGTTGCTCTGCGTTTCTGTAGGAACGCCTCGCAGGAAGTTCACATGGCTTTTTTCAAAGTACGCCCCCTCAGGTAAGTTCTTTTCAATCGCTTTTGCAATTGGCTCAAAGCGGAAACAGTGAGGACAGTAAAAAGAGAAAAACTCAGTAACTTTCTCTGAGTTACTCTGTTCGGTTGTTAAGGTTGTGTAGTGTTCACCTTCGGTAAAGT
Organism: Pseudoalteromonas sp. OF7H-1; assembly: GCF_022347825.1. Lineage (NCBI taxonomy): Bacteria > Pseudomonadati > Pseudomonadota > Gammaproteobacteria > Alteromonadales > Pseudoalteromonadaceae > Pseudoalteromonas > Pseudoalteromonas sp. OF7H-1. Next base: position 5,791 of record NZ_JAKRFX010000026.1, read on the forward strand.
CTGAAGCCATCGCAGCAATGGGCAAAAGTAATGCAATAAGTGCGATTTTTAATTTTTTTAGCATGTTACTCTCTCTAATTTTAAGGAAATAGGCTCAAACTTGGTTCATCTAATGCAGCAAATTGCTCTTTTAACGCTAGGATCTGTTGTTCCCAGTATTTGTCTGTCGCAAACCAAGAAAAGTTCCGTTCGAATGCAGGATCCTGCCAGCGCTGTGCCAACCAAGCCATATAATTCACCATTCTCATGGCACGTAGCGGCTCAATTAACCCAAGCTCTTTTGAATCAAACGGCATAAATTCTTCGTAACCCATAAGCAGGGTGTCTAACTGTACCAATTGCTCGTTGCGGTCGCCATTTAACATCATCCACAAGTCTTGTATTGCAGGGCCTTGCTGACAATCGTCAAGATCCACCAACATCAATTGATCTCTAGACCACAATAAATTTCCAGCATGGCAATCCCCATGAAGCCGAAGTGTTTTGGCAACTTGATACTTTGAGGTTGCTTTGTTAATAACTTGCTCAAGAATAGTAACAAATGGAGTATGTAGATGACTAGGCACTAACTGGCTTTTTAGCAGTGTTTGTTGCGCATCAATTAAAAAACGCTGGGTATTGAGCTGTGGTCTATGCTCGAATGCTCGCTCAGCCGACAGACAATGCAAGCGCCCTAGGTAGCGACCTAAAATTTCTAAGTGATCTAGATTATCGAGCTCAAACTGACGTCCACCAACGCTTGGAAACAACGTATAGCGATAACCTTCATAAAAATGCAGACTACGCCCAGTAATAAGTAAAGGCGCTACAACAGGCACTTCAGCTTCTTTCGCTGCCAGTGCGAATTCATGCTCTTCTAGAATTTGTTCATCCGTCCAACGCGCTGGGCGGTAAAACTTCACCACATAACGTTTGCCGTCCTCAGCACCAAATTGATAAACACGGTTTTCATAGCTGTTTAAGGCCAATAATCCCGTTGTCGGATATATCTCAAGTGCCTCAATCGCATCTAAAATAAGATCCGGTGTCAACGCGTTAAAACTAAAATCGTTCATAATGTTTATAAAAAAGCGAGGTTTTATACCTCGCTTTTACCTTGTTATCTTCCTTTGAAGAAATTGGTCGGCTGCGCCAGCCGTTCTTCAGGATCGTCTTGGTTAATAAGCACAAACTCAAATTCAGTGACTGGCTTTTTCAAATCATATGGATCAATCACAACAGAGAGTGGCACATCTAATGTCGTGCCTGCTGCTAAGTGCACCTCTTGCTTACCGATCACCTGATAATTACTTAGACCTGTTATTGCAATAGAAAATTTCTGCTCAACTTGCGCTTTGTTTATCACTTTCAAGGTATAGGTATTTTCTACCAATCCCTCAATATTGACACGATAAAGCTGATTTCTATCCCGAATGATATCAAGATCCATCGGCTTACGCATCGCAATGTTCGCAACTAATGCACCAGTGATAACAACCAGAATCAATAAATAACCGATTAATTTACCACGTACTGGTTTGGTCTTTTCGCTAGATGATTCTAAATTGCGCTCTGTAGTGTAAGCAATCAATCCACGCGGGTAGTTCATCTTATCCATAACACCATCGCAGGCATCAATACACGCACCACAGTTGATGCATTCATATTGCAAGCCATTACGAATATCGATACCGGTAGGACACACCTGAACGCACAGGTTGCAATCGATACAATCTCCAAGCCCAAGCTCTTTTGGATCTTGTTTGCGTCCTCGAGGACCTCGACTTTCACCTCGTTCGCTATCATAGGCGACGGTAAATGTATCTTTATCAAACATGGCTGATTGGAAACGAGAGTAAGGACAGATGTGTAAACACATGATTTCCCTCATCCAGCCGGCATTACCATAAGTACAAATGGTAAACACGATAATGCTAATGACGGAATAAAAGCCTGCAGAGAAAGTAAGTAAATCAGGGATCAACGAGCGGATTGGGGTAAAGTAACCAACAAAAGTGATTGCGGTATACAGTGAAAAGAGTATCCAGCTACCATGTTTTGCCGTTTTTCGCCAAAACTTGTCAAAATCCATCGCTCTCTGATCTAGTTTTTTCCGTTGGTTTGCCGTTCCTTCAAACTTTTCTTCAAACCAAATAAAGATAAACGTCCAAACGGTTTGCGGGCAGGTGTAGCCGCACCATACCCGGCCATAGAAGGTGGTCACCAAGAACAGAGCAAATGCCGCTATCATCAGAATAAAAGCAAAGATAGTCAGATCTTGTGGCCATAATGTCATGCCAAAAATATTAAACTTCTGCTCAAAAATATCGAACAACACCGCTTGATGACCGTGAAAGTTTAACCAAGGTAAAGCCATAAATGCCAACATACCAATAAAGCCGATACGCCTTCTTAGCAGTTGATGTAGGCCTGACACCGCCCGGACATATATGCGATTGCGAGGATTAAAACGATCGGGCGTAGAGCTATTGAGCGATTTCCCTTCAGTGCCACCTATTGGCTTTTGAATTTTTACTTCAGACGGTATGTTTTTAACCTTGATTCTTTCGTTCTCCATGGAAGCTCCTTAGTGCTTTGGAACGAGATGCACTTGCTACAGTGACCTTAAAAAATACAGGCTAAACTATTGCAATGTGCCCCATGACATAGTTTAGCGCTTACTATTATACGCTTTGAAACTCTATGATTAATAGTAAGTTGAGCTAAAACCCACCATAAATGATGAGAGACTTGTTGCGACCTGACAGACAAGTTTATTACACTAGGAACAAGATTTTTGTTAGCTAGATCAAATCAGCGTCAGATTATGAAAAAATTCTTAGTATTAGCCATTATAGTCGTTGCTCTGTTTACTGTGGATCATCCATTGATTAAAGAGCCAAGAGATAGATTACTCGGTCAAGGCGTTGAAGTACTCAGCGAGTCCAGCAAAGTACAACGCAGTACGGCTGCAAGGATCGCCAGAGCCAATGTCGTAAAAACAATTACCATGACAGATGACGAAAAGCGCTATATTGACGAAGCCCTTGCAACAGATGAAAAAGTAAGGCTTTTCCACCTCAAGTATTGTAAAGAAAACGACTATAACTTGTATTTTTACGGCCCCGATCTCGTCAAAATCTGTGAAATTGCAGAGCAAGCCATTCATGAAGCGAAGGGATTATAATGGACTTTAGTCAATTAAATAAAAAGTCGGCAAAATCCTTTAATGATCAAAAAGCACTCATCAAAAAGCTTAGTCAGGGACGTGTTGTCAATTGCCCCAGCTGTCAGCAACCCATTGCACTCAGTTTAAGCCAATCGACATCAAATCGAGCTGTGGCACAATGCCAACAGGGTTGCACATTTATCGAGTTAGATCTCGCGTAAAGCATTTTTGATTAATCAAATAGTCCGCTATTCACTGCGGCAACTTCGACTAACTCAGCATAAGAAGCGGCAAACTCGTCAGCCAATTGCGCTTGAGTTAGTTGAAACTCGGTCAGTGACTGTCCTACTTTGTCACAGTAAATCGTTAACTGTTGCTCACCAAGTGCAAAAAGCCCCAGTTGTTCTGTGCTCACTTGCAAAGCTTGTTTAATATCGTCGGCGAGCGGACTGGACATCAATTGCTCATAAAAGGGCGTCGCCGCCATTAAAAACCCTTCGGCCCAATTAATTTTTTGCTCAAGTGGTGTTTCACCACTCCAAGGCAATTGAAATTCAGTTTCGTATACCTGCTCAGAAATTTCATGATGTAAAGCCATCAATGCAAATGCAATACTCTCATCTAGTTCGGGATCTGCGTTGGTTAAAGTCTTAAGCCACTTATCTACCTCGATACCGTTTGGGTCTATACAGGTAGCAAATAAATATCCTTGTAAAAAAGCAATATCAATAGAAAGTTTGCGCGCAGAAAAGTAGTTTTCTAAATTCAGCTGATCAGCTGCAGTAAAAGAGAAGTCGTGCATAGTGTTGCCTTGAACTTAGGCGCCGTATCAGCGCCTACAAAAATGCTTTTATATTAATAACTAACCTGAGATTAGATTAATACCAATTAGTCTTAATACTTGCTCAATTTGAAGGAGCAAATCTGACGCTAACTGCGTTAAAAATTTCTCATTTAGAACAACTAAATAGCAAAATTTTCGCCTTGCCTACATGGATGTAGGTACCTTGGCGATAGCAGGACGCGTAAGCGGTGTTATCGACAAGATTTTCTCGCCTCAAAATAGGTCACTTAATTAAGCAAATTGGTATAACTAAAGTCTGATATGACAGAAGTATATTATAAATTTACTGGGTAGCGACCTTCGCCATCCGGTCTCCCCAAAAACTTAACCGCATCGTGTACTTCTTTTGGTAGACTTGCATCTGGCTTGATATTACCAGACACGCGAAACTGGAAATTGGCAGCTAGTGTCGCATCAGCCTGTAAGCCCAGACGATTTTCAGGGTCTACAACCACGGCAATATCTCCTGATTTACAATCGAGCTGACCACTAAGGTCTCCGATACTAAACCAGCCATTCATGCCTTTAACATCAATATTTGGACTACTTATCTCACCATTTAGTCCTTCGCAATACGGTGCACCACTTTGATACTCCTTCACATTGACGATAACGCGCCCTTTGGCATCAACCGGCAATGGCAGAGTTACTTGATCCATAGCCTGCTCAACACTGAAACGAAGTGAGGCATTATTTACCATCACGGATTTACTTACTAAATTCGATGAGAAATTAGCTTTTCCTGAGATCTCATTTTTATCTCTCGCATTACCAAACTGTACATTGCCTGCCAACTCACCGAGTAGTAATGACGACGGTTCAAGCTCCCACTTAACCTGATTCAATTGAATGTTATTGAATCTCACACCGCTCACTTGACCATGCCAAACAGAACCATTTACTGCGCCTAGCTGCAAATTAGCTGGCAATTGGCCTTTAAAAACTTGCAGCAACACCGCAGCTGGCATAGTAAAAGCACTAAAAATAATAAATGCGAGTAAAAATATAATGAGTAGAGATAGTGTTTTTTTCATAATTATTTCTCTAAAACCAAGCGACTAACACGCACAAAGCCAGGTAAATTCCCTTGTGTAAGGTCTAGGTTTTCTACTTTTACTCCATGCTTATTTGTCAGTTCATCTATCCAAGCAACAAGTTTATTAAATTCCACATCATCGATGGTTAAACGCAAGCTTTCGCCACTAGGTTGCATTTTGCTGATATCAATTTGAAAACGGCCACGGGTGTTATTGACTATCTGGCTGATATTACCGCCGCTGATCACCTGTGCGGGACTGCTAGATTTCAGCTTACTCACGCTTTGACCAACCCAATTTACGAGTTCGTGATTACGTTTTAGCTTAGCTTCGGCATCGCTGACAGCCTGATTCAAAGGTTTGAATATACCCATTATTAGAACAAAAACGATAAAAATAACGCTAGCAACAATCAACAGTTTTTGTTCTTGCTCTTTTAAACCACGCCAATAGTTCACTACTTGCTGCTTCATGCTGCACCTCGAATGCGAATTTCACCCACCACAAAGTCACCATCATTGTTCAGGGCGCCCTGTTCAACACTTACACCGCGTTGCTCTAAAATTGCTTTGACCTGACCAAATACCTGAAACTCTTTTGCGCGTGCTCGAATTCTAAGCTCATTCCTACGTTTATCATAACGCAGCGTTTCAGGAGCGAAAGCATCGATCTCTTCATAAATGGCCACAAAGTGATTAGTTAATTCGAGCAAACCACCTTGTTCCGTGCCAGATAACGCATCAAGCTCATTTTGGATCTGTTTTTTCAATAAGTGCGGACGCACTACTTTATTTGGAAATGCCTGTTGATACATAGCGACCGCTTGGGTTTCTAGCTGATTAGCTTGATGACTTATCACATACAGTTGAGTGCCTTTAATTGCGATAAAGCTCACTACTGCCACGCTCGCCGCTATTAGGCCACTGCGCCAGTCACGCCACCATTGCGGCTGCTTTTTCTTCGCAGCAAATCGACCTTGACGCAAATTAAAATCAATATTTGATAGTGATTTCGCGAAGATGGCTAAAGGTAAATCGTAATCTTGTTGTTGCGCAGTAAGCGTTATCGTTTCTGAGAAATCGCTTGCCGGGCTAAAATGCGCCAGCTGCTTAACACCCGCAATGGTGAGGTACTCGTTAACCCAGCTAAGTTCAGCAGTGCCAACTTGCCAAGCATTGTGTTTGAATAGCCATTGCTGACCTAACTGCACGGCACTAGTCATCTCTTCATGAAGCGGCAAACATAAGGCGTCCGGTAGCGCTTTACTTACACTGATCCCAGCATCATCGAAGGCACTAAACCAGCTTTGTAGCCAACTGCTATCACAAATCGCAACATCGATAGTATGTGTGTCGGCTTTCATGCCCGGTTTACCAATTGCGATAAATAGCGCATCGATGTCGGTTGCAACATGTTCCTCAAGCATAAACGGTAAGGCTTGCTCTAGTTTCCTATTCCATTTTGCTGGTAATTCTAGCGTGCGTAACTGCACCGCAGTCGCTGGTAGTAACAAAACAACCGGTCTCGTTTGCGCTTTTTCGGCAAGGCTACCAAGCTGTTCACTCCCTTCTAGTTCACCACTGGCAATAATTTGTTGTTGTTCTGTTGACCACACTAACCAGTGTATTGTCGCCTGGTGTGACTGATCCACACGGATCAATAATTGTTCTGTCACTCTACGCCTCCAAATTTACGAGCAAGCACGTACGCTTTACCATCTTTTGTTTCTATAATTGATGTGAGAGAAAAGCGTCGCTCATCAAACACAGCTGTTGCTCGCAACTGAAAATAATTGCTGTTAATCGTAAAAGTTTTGGAAGTCTTGTTAGGGTCTTTGACCCCTTGATTCGCGACTTCCGTGTAAAATTCATTAATATCGGTAAAACCTTTTTTTGGTCTTGCAGAAATAATAGCTTCAGCACCTGACTTCGATAAACCAGGTATAAGCGCACTGAGTAGAAGCGCTTGTTCTGGCAATATCGTATTGACGTTTACCGCAAGCTCCTCACTTCCGGGGATCACGCAAACATAAGGCTTAATCTTTTCCATCACCAGCGGATTAAAGCCCTTAATCACGCGTAGCTCACTGACAGACGCCATCAAATTATTAGCCGTTAAATAAGGCGTCTGATTAGACATATACTCGTCTTCTTCTGCCCCTGAGCGGTAAGTAATGCTATCTTCATCAAGCCAATCGTAGACACTATCAGCAAGGGCTTCCTCGCTTTCGTTACTCGGCAAATCCTCAATATTCTTCAAAAGTTCCAATAGCGCAGCATGGGCTAGGTTTGTATTCTTTCCACCAATCTGCTGACCACCTTGGTCATTTCCATTTGTTTGTGACTTTGCTCTCAAGGCATTCAGGTTTAGGCATGCCTGTAAGTCTGTAACTTTACCACTCAACGTACCATGGTCAACGGGGTAAGGCACTTCTTCACGAGCCCAAGGCTGGTCTAGATTAACGGTATCAGGATCATCTTTTTTCGCTTGTATCAACGCTCTTTTGACTAATTCCTCAGCACCATAGCTATACCACTTGGCTTGTTGCTGAGTTTGAATATTCGAAGCCTTTTGTACCTGCACCATTAAACTACTCGCCATTTCAGCGGCAATTGTCGCTGCCAATGCAACGATGAAAAGTACGATAACAAGCGCCGCACCTTGCTGCTTCATGGCTGTTGCCCCTTATCATCTGCGACACCACTGCCTGGCGTCAAAAATAAACGGCTTATTGGATCCGAGTCTTTTCTTTGCAACGTCACTTTAATCGCTTTAGGTAACGATTTCGACTTCCAATCAGCTTGCCATTTTAGTTTGTCGTCCAAAAACTCAAACTTTAATTCTTCGACATCTTCCAAGATGACCTGCGCGCGGGGTTCTGTTCCATCAAGCTGGTCAACATATACTCGATAAATACGCTCCAGTTTGTCATCGATAACACGATAACCGACAGCCTGCAGTTCAGAACGTGGCAATAAACTAATAGGGTTAGTCCAACCATCACGAACAAAAGCGATACCATCATATTGGCTCTCGAGTTCATAACGGCCATGGATGATATAAGTTGGGCTAAAATCCCCTGCTTCATTTCTGACTTCTCGCTTAGTGATCTGATTAAAATCCTGATCCATCAAGCGGAAAGTCGTTTGTAGACCTTCAATTTCGGCAATTTTTTCCGCTGAAGCCGCTTGGGCCTTCAACGTTGAATCTAAAATTTGATGAGTCGCCGTCACCACCACCGCTAAAATAGCCAGTGCCAACAATACTTCTATTAGCGTGAAACCACGCTGAGGTGTATGCACTGTCACTACTTACTCCGGTACATAAAAGTGGTGATGTCATACACTGAGTTTTTGAGTTCAGGTTCGCGGAAAACGTGCACGGTGAGCTTTACAAAGCTAGGATCTGCGGTTTGTTGGATATGCTGTTGCCAATACCAAGTGACCCCAGCCATTTCCTCTTCGCCTTTGTTACCATTCTTCCCATGCCAGTCATCGCCTTGCGCACGCAAAAATACCAAACGATTTTCTGCCACCCACGACGCATAGGTCTGCTCTTCAAGCGAGCTGATATGATTTATATGTTCGCTTGTCGCTTGCATTGCAGCAATACCAGCGACAGCACAAATACTTAGCGCAACCATGACTTCAAGTAAGGTAAAGCCTAAGCCTTTTCTAGCGTTCATTCTTCAGGTTCCCGCTTCAGCCCTACCGGCGCCATAAATTCGCCTTCGACAAAATATATTGGCTCTTGCAGTTCTTTATTTTCCACACTTAATCTAAATGCGCTGACTTCACCGGAAGATAAAATAAGTACTTGCGGGATCTTGAGCTTTTTAAGTTCAAGTAAATTGTCGTCGTCGCCGCCACTCATCAACTCTCGCCAATTTGCTTGCTCAAGTAAGTTATCTTGAGACCACGGCAGATCTTCTAAGATCAATTCCACTTTGTACTGCTCAGGCAGCTCAATAGGTTTGTAGATATCGTCGGCTTCGAAAGTTCGCCACTTCTCACCGTCAAAAACCAAAAACTCAATCACACCTTTATCTAAGTGAAAACCAAGTTCAACCTGATTTAGTACTGCAAATTCTGACGCAAGATTAATCGTCCCCTGCACACGCATAGCCATGGTTTCGAGCTCTTCCTCATCACTATCACTGACGGTATAAGTAATGAGGTTTACTGAAAAAGCAATGATCACCAAGACAATAAGGACTTCAAGTAAACTGAAGCCCTTTACCTTAGCTAATGCCGGTTTGTGCAGAGGTGCTAACATAGATTAACGTTCGTCTTCCGTATCCCAGTTACCGATATCATCATCAGTGCCAACTTCGCCATCCGGACCCATTGAAAAGATATCGATTTGGCTCATTTCGCCAGGACTTACTAATTGGTAAGGATTACCCCATGGATCTTCTGGAAGCTTAGAAATAAAGCCACCTTCAGGGAAACGTTTTGGTACCGGGTCAATATTGGTTTGCGTCACCAAAGCTTCCAAACCTTGCTCTGTGGTTGGATAGCGTTTGTTTTTTAGTTTGTACATCTTCATTGCGTCTTCAATCTGACGAATATCTAGACGTGCCTTTTCTTTTGCTGCTTCTTCTTGTTGACCCATCACGTTAGGCGCAACGATAGATAAGATCATACCGATGATAACAAGTACCACCATCACTTCTAGTAGTGAGAAACCTGATTGTTTTTTCACAATGTTTACCTCAATGCTGTTATTGATGACCATGCAAAAACATGCGATGGCCTTTCCTTTTTGACTACAATCCTACGGCTTTGTTCATCGCCATAATCGGCTGAAGAATCGCCATAACTATAAACAGTACAATAATTGCCATCGTCGCTATCATCGCAGGTTCTAGCAACTTCAGCGAGACATTTACCATACTTTCAAATTCTCTTTCTTGGTTATTCGCTGCACGTTCAAGCATCTGTTCTAATTCACCCGACTTTTCACCGCTGGCAATCATGTGCAGCATCATAGGTGGGAACATTTTAGTCTGCTGCAACGACGCTCTAAGGCTTGCACCTTCACTCACCCGAGTCGCGGCTTCTGCAACGGAGGCTTTGATTTTTTCGTTCTCAAGTACTTGACCTGAGATTTTCATGCCCTCAAGTAGCGGAACCGAACTCGATGAGAGAATACTTAAGGTACGCGCAAATCGTGCAGTATTGACGCTGCGAGTTACCTTACCAAGCCCCGGTAAACTCAGCAGCTTGCTATCATACCAAAAGCGGATCTTAGGATTTTGTAATGCTTTTTTAATCGCGTAGGTGCCAATGACAACCACTGCCAACGTGATCATCCAGTAGTTTTGTACAAAATTACTGGCAGCCATAACCCACTCTGTTGTCCAAGGCAGTGCTTGCTTAGACTTCTCAAAGGTCTTCAAGATCTTTGGTACTACCGTTCCCAATAGAATGGAAACAATCGCGATAGCAAAGATAACCAAAATAATGGGATACACCATCGCTTGCGTAATTTGGCTACGCATATGTTGGCGCTGCTCAGTGTAATCGGCCAAGCGATTTAGTACTTCATCTAAGTGCCCTGACTTTTCTCCAGCGGCAACCATTGAGCGGTACAAGTGATCAAATACATGAGGAAACTCCGACATACCATCTGCAAGTGTATAACCTTCAACGACTTTTGATCTTACCGCCATCAGCATACGCTTTAATCTTGGCTTTTCACATTGCTCAGCCACAGCCATCACCGCAGCCTCAACAGGTAAAGAAGATTGGATCAAGGTCGCCAACTGGCGCGTGATCAAGGCAAGGTCTGATACCGAGGGACGGTAGCCTTTAAAAAGCGTAAAACCACCACTACTTTGGTTTTTATCTTTCTCAGCAGCAGGCAAAACTTCAAGTGGCATCATGGCTTTTTCTCTCAGCATTTGCCTAACTTGCTTCGCCGTATCCGCCTCTAAAATTCCTTTCTTCTCTTTGCCTTTACCATCTAAGGCGCGGTATTCAAACGCTGCCATTAGCCTTCCTCACGCGTTACACGCATTACTTCTTCTAAGGTTGTTTGGCCAGCAAGTACTCGCGAACAGCCATCTTGTCGGATGCTTGGCGTACGCTTACGAATATACTTTTCTACCGCTTGCTCACCTTTACCGTTATGAATAAGTTCACGGATAGGCTCATCAACGATGAGAAGCTCATGAATACCTGTACGGCCTTTGTAACCATTGAAGTTACACTCTTCACAGCCGACTGCACGGAATATTTGCGTGCCACTGTCTTTAGCCACACCCAATAGTTCACATTCTCGTTCATCCGCCAAATGCGCTTCTTTACAGTTAGGGCAAAGCGTTCTTACCAATCGCTGTGACAACACGCCTAGCAGTGATGAACTCAAAAGAAACGGCTCAACCCCCATGTCTTCCATACGCGTGATAGCACCGGCGGCCGTATTCGTGTGTAGTGTGGATAATACCAAGTGGCCGGTCAAAGATGCTTGAACACCAATTTGCGCGGTTTCTAAATCTCGGATCTCACCAACCATCACTACATCGGGATCTTGACGTAGGATCGCACGTAAACCTCGAGCGAATGTCATATCCACTTTTGGATTTACTTGTGTTTGGCCAATGCCTGGGATCTCATATTCAATCGGATCTTCAACCGTTAAAATATTACGATCCCTAGAATTGATTTGTGTCATGCCGGCGTACAAGGTCGTACTCTTACCTGAGCCCGTTGGACCGGTAACCAGTATGATGCCGTGAGGCTTGGCAATGATCTCTGCAAACGCATCGCGGTTTGCTTGGGTCATGCCCAAATCTTCAAGATCTAATCGCGCATTATTTTTGTCTAGTAGACGCAGTACCACGCGCTCACCAAAGCTTGATGGCATCGTTGATACACGTACATCTACAGCACGTCCCGCGATCCGCAAACTGATACGGCCATCTTGCGGTACACGTTTTTCTGCGATGTCGAGCTTAGCCATTACTTTGATACGAGACACTAACAATGAAGACAGTTTCCGGTTTGGTTTCAATACTTCTTTCAGTACACCATCAACCCTAAAGCGAATAACCAGTTCTTGCTCGAAGGTTTCGATATGGATATCTGATGCGCCTTCTTTTATCGCTTCACTCAACATGGCGTTAATGAGCTTGATGATAGGCGCATCATCATCCGCAGCAAGCAGATCTTCTGTTTGTGGCAATTCTTCAGCAAGCGAGAACAAATCCATCTCATTGCCGATGTCTTCCATCATCTGTTGTGTTTCAGAGCTGTCTCTTTGATAAGACGCTTCAAGCATATGCTCAAAGCGGTCTTCATCTAATGCTTCAAGATGTAATGTTTTACCTGCAACGCGGCGTACTTCCATCAGCGTTTCAAGATCAAGCGTGCCTTTGTGAAAAAGCTTAGCCTGATCGCCATCTGGGCTGAGTAACACCCCCTTTCGACGTGCAAACGAAAACGGTAAACGCAATGAAATCGTTGGTACGACAGGCATGTCAGCCACTTCACCTACTATTGGCTCAGCGCTTTGCAGCTGCGCAGCCATCTCTTCAGCCTCAGCTCCTAGATCTGGCGTGACTTTCTCATCAATCATTTTCACGCTCTTTTCTATTTTGCTCTTTCAAGAACTCTTCATACGTCGGAGGTAGAGTCAGTTTGTCATCCCACTTAGGTAGGATTGGCGTATCTTCAAATGGCATCAACTCGATACCGTCTTCTCTTTGTTTATGCTGCTCACCACGGATAAAGTTATATTTTGAATGGCTAATCTCGTTCATACTGCGGCTATCACGTACAATAGTCGGACGGATAAAGACGAGTAAGTTACGCTTTTCCTTCTTAGTTCCTGTTGATCTAAATAGGTGACCTAACACTGGAATATCACCTAATAGTGGTACTTTAGAAACACTTTCTTGAACGGTTTCGTCAATCAGACCACCTAAGATAACCATGCCGCCATCATCAGCGATAACCGTGGTATTGATAGCACGTTTAGCCACTCGAATATCCACCGACGTCGCACCTTTCACGCTTGATACTTCTTGTTCTATCGTCAGTTGAACTGCTGTACCATCGTTAATCTGAGGGGTTACTTTTAATTTAATACCTACTTCTTGGCGGTCTACCGTTTGGAATGGGTTTGAGTTATTGTCGTTTGCAGTAGAACCAGTCACGATCGGAACTTCTTCACCGACGATCATGGACGCTTCTTCGTTATCCATAGTGGTAACAGACGGTGTAGCTAGAATATTTGAGTTGGTATCCGTGGTTACCGCTTGAATGATTGCACCCCAATCATTCTTCACAATACCAGCCGCCAGACCATTGATATTTTTCAGTAAGCCTGCCAAACCGCTATAATCTCCGCGCTCGGTAGTGGTGGTATTAGATACATCATTATCGTCTGTTCCAACGATAGTTCCTTTAATCTCTCTATCACGTGCTTGTTCAGCAGCAACAGCTAGTGAACCGATCGGAACAGTGTTGCCATCATTAAACTGCAGCATCCCGCCTTTTTCAGAGATCCATTGTAAGCCAAGGTTAATACCATCGGCTTCAGAAACCTCAACAACGATCGCTTCAACCAGTACTTGAGCTCGACGAATATCTAACTTTTTAATCACCTGAGTTAATGAGCGCATTGTATCTGGCTGTGCGGTAATCACCAGCGAGTTTGAGTCTTCGTGCGCCTCAATACTGGTTTCATTTTTGCTACTACTGCGAGTTCTTGCTTGCTGACCTGCAGCTTGTTCTTCTTCAATCGATTTACTCACGCCTTGAAGAACCTTAACCAGATCTTCCGCTTTTGCGTAATTCAGGTAGAAAACCTGAGTATTGCCTTGAGATTGTAATTCATCATCTAAACGCTTGATGAGTTCGGCCGCGCGGCTACGTGCCTGTGATTCGCCACTAACAATGACGCTGTTGGTACGGGTATCTGATACAATTTTCGGGATAAGGAAGTCTGGCACACCGCCTTTCCCTGAGTCTTGGAAAATCTTTTCAACGACTTTAACAACGTCTTCAGCAGTGGCATGCTTTAGCTTAACGATATCAACACGCTTATCGCCCGCTTGGTCAACCGTTTTGATAATATCAACAAGGCGATTCACTGAGGACGCATGACCGGTTAACATCATCACGTTTGCCGAATTTAGATTGGTTACGTGACCACCATCTTTTTGGTCACTGAATTGACGAATAAGTGGACCAAGCTCTTGCACGCTGACATTCTTCACGCGAACAACGCGTGTTACCATTACGTCACCGTTACCTAGCTCTTCACCAGATACCAAAGGCACGTTCGACTTTTTACCATCAGAACTACGAACTACCTTAAGCACACCGCTATCCATTTCAATAACTGAATAACCATATACTTCAAGCACGTTTAAAAAGAACTGATAATAAAGTTTTTCATCCATCAGCTCATAACTGCGAACATTGATATTACCGCGCACGTTAGGGTCTATGATGATAGTCTTATTCAGCTTATCACTAACGATATTAATGAATTCATTAATATCAGTACCTTTGAAGTTCGCGGCATATTCAACCGCAGAAACAGAAAGTGAAATACCAGCAGCAATCAAGAGCGTTGCATACTTAGCTAACCCTTTTTTGGTTTTTGTGAGGTGTAGCTTTTTACCCATTTTTCTAAAACTCCAAAATTAGTAACTTTACAGGCTAAACTGCACATCTATCACCTGACCGTCTCGTTCGATGGTGATGTTTGCGTCTGTGCTGTTTCTTAGTTCATTCATTGCTGACATAGCCTGTTTCATATCCGTGAGTTGAAACCCATTAATCGCAATTGCTAGATCATTTGCTTGTAAACCGACTTGATTAAATAGCTCAGGATCTTTACCAGGTGTGAGGCGATAACCAATTAGCTCTCCATTGCGGCGCTCTGGTGAAATTTTAATATAATCAAATAACTTACCTGGCTCATTAATCAGCTCTTTGCGACGATTCGCCAACTCAGAGTGATTTGCGTTTAAAGAAGGTGAAGTACTGTCTTTTACGATTTGTTTGGACTGTGTTGGCATCGCTACAGTGCGGCTAAACTCTATGCCATCTAACATAAGCGTTTCAAAACGCCCACTAACATCTAAAATCACACGATCAGGTAATACCCGAGCAAGCTTTGCGCGAGTACCTGAAATTGGCGCGTCAACTGAATAGGTTTCTTGACGCCCCTGAGATTCAATAATAGCAAGGCCTGCACCATCATCTTGGCTTACCGCCACGATACCAGTTAGCCTAACGTTAAGCGTTGTTTCTGGTGCATCAGAAACCACTGGCTGTGGTTTGGTATCAGGCTTAGCATTTGCCTCACCAAACAAATTTTGAGCGACAATTCCTCGGCTTGTGATACCGCTACTTGATTGACTATACAGTTGTGATGCTGGGAGCAAAGGTTGTGTTTGTGGCACAGGCCATAACAACCAAAATAATTGCGAAAAGAGAAACGCAACGTAAACAACCGACAGGACAACAATGATACGACTCAATTTTGCATGAGGCAAACCAAGCCAAAACTTCTGAAGCTGTTGTAACTGTAATTCCATATAATACTTTTCTTATTCTCTTGAACGCCCCAGTGTACCGCCTCGAAATTTTTTCAACAAGCGTGCATTTGTTAAACTTTTAATTAAATAGGTACACCGTAGGCCAATTAACTGAATCTAAACTTAACCTTTGGAACATAGACACACATATTAGTTCATTTTTTAGGTAAAGTGCGATTAACTCACAAGTTTAGTGCCTGTCATCTACTTTGTTTGCATAACGAAATATGCTAAATTTGTTAGGTTAAATTTCACACTAGCAAATAGTTAACGAATTGTGACAAAACTCCAACAGGAAAACAACCAATCTGAACAGAAAGTTCGTATTGATAAGTGGTTATGGGCTGCTCGCTTCTACAAAACACGAGCGCTTGCTCGCGACATGGTCCAAGGTGGCAAAGTACATTACAACGGTCAACGCTGCAAACCAAGTAAAACGGTTGAAGTCGGCGCGGTAGTGAAATTGGCCCAAGGATATGAAGAGAAAGAAGTAACCATACTCAAAATCATGGAGAAGCGACAAGCGGCTCCTATCGCTCAAACTCTTTATGAAGAGTCTGAAGCGAGTATTGAAAAACGAACTCAAAACGCGTTGGCGCGCCAAAACAATAGCTTGTTTGCGCCTCGTCCTGCCACTAAGCCGGACAAGAAACAACGCCGTGAATTACTTAAATTGAAATCAAACTAGGATTTTCATTGATGCAGACTGATTTACTTCATCGTTATATTTTCGACAAGCTAGACGTACGTGGTGAGCTTGTACAAATAGAACAGACTTTTACTGACATCATTAGCGGTCACAACTACCCAGAGCCTGTGCAACAGCTATTAGGCGAGTTATTGGTTGCAACGAGTTTGCTGACCGCTACGTTAAAATTTGAAGGTGACATTGCGGTTCAGCTTCAAGGTGATGGTCCAGTAAAATATGCGGTGATCAATGGTAATCACAAACAACAGATGCGCGGAGTGGCAAGGCTGCAATCTGAGGTTTTGGGATCATCTATACCTGAGCTAATGGGCAAAGGGTATATGGTTATCACCATTACACCGACAAAAGGCGAACGCTATCAAGGCATAGTTCCACTTTCTAAAGCATCACTTGCCGAATGTTTAGAAGAATACTTCGAACAATCTGAGCAATTGAAAACCCGTTTATGGTTCGCAACAAGCCTAGTTGGCGATAAAGTGAAAGCGGCAGGTCTGTTTTTACAAGTACTGCCCGTCAATAAAGAAAAGTCTGTTGCCGATTTCCAACATCTTGAAGCACTAAGCGACACGATTAAAGATGAAGAGCTACTAGATTTAGACGCCAATACCGTACTAACAAGACTGTATCACGAAGACAATCCTCAACTTTTTGAACCACAAGCTATCTCGTTTGTATGTGGATGTAGCCGTGAAAAAACCGAGAATGCGCTGGCCAATGTCGGACTAGAAGCCTTGATGGAAGACTTGCAAAAACACGGCGAAGTCAATATTAGCTGTCATTACTGCTTGAAAAACTACGTTTTTAACGAGCAAGATATTAAATCGTTATTTAATTAAGTTGCGCTTTAGCCCTTAATTACAAAATGAAACCGCCATTTTTGGCGGTTTTTTTATGGCTATTGGGTGATACCGGTGTCATAAAACATACAAAAGTTATGACACCGGTATCATTGAAATTATTCAAGTTTTTTGACGTTTTTATGTAATTTTAAGCACTCTAAAGGCTCGAATATCTCAATTTCATCTGTTACTATAAATTTAGCTAAGGGCAAGAGTACCCCAGAGCTATCCCGTTCAACTCTCACTTTTTAGGTATAAACATGACTTCAAGCGCTACTCGTTTTGTCGATTTAACCGCAGCTGAACTTGTCGAACACGCTATCCGTCGTGGCGAGGGCACTTTAGCCGCAAATGGAGCTTTTGTTGCAAAAACTGGTCGTCGTACTGGACGTTCACCAAACGACCGTTTCATCGTAAAAGAATCAAGCACAGAAAATGACATCCAATGGGGTAACGTAAACCGCCCATTCGAAGGTGCTAAGTTTGATGCTTTATGGGCTCGCGTAGAAGCGCACGTTCTTGAAAATGACCACTTCGTCTCTCACTTAGAAGTCGGTGCGGATCCAGAGCACTATTTACCAGTCGTTGTAACGACTGAAACTGCTTGGCACCACATTTTCGCTAAAAACATGTTTATCGAACCTAACTCTTATAACAAAACTGATTTACCTGAATGGCAGGTGATGAACGTTCCTTCTTTTGTTTGTGATCCTGAGCGTGATGGCACAAACAGCGATGGTACCGTTATCATCAACTTTGCACAGCGCAAAGTGCTTATCGCAGGTATGCATTACGCCGGTGAAATGAAGAAGTCGATGTTCTCTGTACAGAACTTCTTACTACCAGCAAAAGGTGTGTTACCTATGCACTGTAGTGCAAACGTTGGCGAAGCTGGTGACACAACATTATTCTTTGGTCTATCAGGAACAGGTAAAACTACGCTTTCTGCGGATCCTAAGCGTTTTCTTATCGGTGATGATGAGCACGGTTGGGCACCTGGTAGCGTATTCAACATTGAAGGCGGTTGTTATGCGAAATGTATCGACCTATCACAAAAGAACGAGCCAGTTATTTGGGATGCAATCCGTTTCGGTACTATTTTAGAAAACGTCGTGCTAGATGAAACGCGTACTCCTGATTATACTGATTCAAGCTTAACGCAAAATACGCGTGCAGCTTACCCTCTTGAGCATGTTGAAAAGCGTAAAGTTGAAAACCGCGCGGGCGAGCCTCGAGCAGTTGTATTCTTAACTTGTGACGTAAGTGGCGTATTACCTCCAGTTTCAATCCTAAGCGAAGAAGCTGCGGCTTATCACTTCCTTAGTGGCTACACAGCGAAAGTAGGCTCAACTGAGATTGGTTCAACCTCTGATATCGAATCAACTTTCTCAACTTGTTTTGGTGCTCCTTTCTTCCCGCGTCCAGCAGGCGTGTACGCTGAGCTACTAATGAAACGCGTGCGTGAGTTTGGCGCTAAAGTTTACCTAGTAAACACAGGTTGGACTGGTGGCCCTTATGGCATTGGTAAGCGTTTTGACATTCCAACAACTCGCGCCGTGATTGATGCAATCGTAAACGATACATTAGAGGGCGTTGAGACACAGCACATTGAGGCACTAAATTTAGATGTACCAGTGGCAGTGGAAGGTGTTGATAGCAAGCTACTTAATCCGGTAAATACATGGCAAGATCAAGCTAAGTATGCTGAATATGCAGCTAAGCTTGCGGCTGATTTCAAAGAAAACTTCGCTAAATACGATGTTTCTGAAGCGATCAAAGCAGCAGGTCCTCGCGGCTAAACTTAAGAAAGATTCCTTTATCAAAAGCGCCCCTTGTTTGGGCGTTTTTTTGATCCAAAAACCCACTTCAAGTGGGTTTATTGTTTTATGCTAAAGCTTTTTAATCAATTACATAGCCTTTGCTCAGAAGGAAAGCGTCCTCTTTGGCCTTTATAGGTTTTATAAAGCTTAGTCTTTGAGTATGCCTCAATTCGAAACTCGACAGGGTATATATAATTAAAATCAATATCATGGTATACGTAAGTCAAGATACGGCATTGTGAAGTGATATTAGCGACTTCGTCTGTGTCCATAATATATCGAAAGTACTGCTTAAACTCTGGAATAGACATAGATGCAGTGCCAATATCTCCATTAGCACTAATTTCGCCAAACTCACCAACTGTCACATTTTTTTCATTGGCATGAGCTTGATTGCTCATAGTTAAAGTTGTCACAAGTAAAGCAACTGCGGGTAATAGCTTATTCATACAATTTTCCTTTTATATTAAGTTAACTATCACCCAAAAGACTTACACAAATAAAACATTAAATCAACACATTGAAAACAATAAAACTTTGCTTGGGAAATCGAACTTACTCTTCAGCAGTGCACAATAGGAACTGAATTCAGCTTAGTAAACATCAAGAAAAAAGGATATATATCACAAAGTTAAACCAGATCAATCGGCTAAAACCTTTTGACAGACTTAGAAGCAATAACAAATATCTAGTGACGGAACTTATCCTTGTCCTAACACACTAGGTACTCTACTCAATAATATTTTCTTTAGTGTTAATATAAATTGTGTAAGCGAAATAGGAATGATAACAACGAGCGCAGTCCCTTTATCAAAGTCAGGATTAACACTGCAGTAAAGTGCAATCTCAGTTTTGCTGCTTTCTCTAAAGCGCTTAATTTCAGCCTCGCTGTAATTGGTTTTGCGCCCAACAACCTTCAAACATCTTAGACCATTATAAGAACTGACCAAACCGCTCGAATTGATGGTGTTATAGAGCGTTGCTATCGCGCTATTTGGAGACAAGCTATTCGGATAAACTTCGGCGATATTTTTTGCCATGGCCCTGAACATTGCGGGGCTGAGCATAGTATCTGCATATAACAGTTTTCTACGTGGGTTACGTATATAACGTTTTAATACTTCTATAAGAGAAAACCTAAAGGTACTGTTTTTCCCTCTAAAGTCAGGTAAAAAAGCAGCTGAAGCGCCAACAATGCAAACATCCTTGTTGCTATCATCAAAGGTCAATAAGCAATAGCCGACAATGTCACCGCCTGATAAAAACAACCGAAGTCTGCGCTTTGTACTTTCACCTTTTTCAAAGTACAGTGCAAAGTAATGCTCTACCTCTACATTGGAAAAGCTTGTCGCTATCACTCGCTTCAATTGGTTTAAATACGGTGTATCTAATATTCCCTTTTGATAGCTTAAATCCCTATGCTTTATTGTGCTCAACTTGCTCGCCTACTCTTTTGAAAATCATGCTTCCTCAAGCTTTCCCCGATAAGCAGGCAAAGAAACCTCCGCGATCAGACCACCACCATCTCGATTTCGTAGTCTTACTTTACCGCCGTGTGTGGTCACGATACGTTTGATAATGGCAAGCCCTAAGCCACTTCCCTCACTCCCTCTAGCCTGATCTCCCTGTTTAAATGGTTCAAATACAGACTCTAACTCTGACTCAGGGATACCGGGCCCTCTGTCCATTACTTTTACGATAACAGCACGGTGCTTGGGGCTGTACTCTGTCGTCACCTCAATATCTTGTTCAGAGTAACGGATCGCATTTTCAATCATGTTAGTGAACACCCGCTTTAACGCAACAGCATTCATCATCACCGCAGGTAAGTATTCCTCTGCTTGCAAGTGAATTGGTCGCTGATGCTGCTGCTCTGCATGAACGACTTCTTCAATAACCGTGTTAACGTCATCTGCCGACATTTCCGCACCGTTGTGATGACGGAGATATTCAATGAATTGGTCGATAATCGCATTCATGTCTTCAATATCGTCGATTATTCCCTCGCGCAGGTAGTCTTCTTCATCCGACATCATTTCAGTTGCTAGACGAATTCGGGTTAAGGGTGTACGTAAATCGTGCGACACACCAGCCATTAACAGTCGCCTATCACTTTCTAGGTCTGCGATCCCCTTAGACATTTTGTTAAACGCCCGAGTCACCTCTATGACTTCCGTGGACCCTTCTTCGACAAGACGTGTTGAAAAATCTCCGACGCCTACTCGACTAGCTGCAATTTGTAGCGATTTTAGCGGTTTGTTGAGATGCCTAGCAAAAAGCCACCCCCCTAACACACTTAAAAAACCAATACTGGAGAGGTAAAAAACTAAAAACTCCATTTTTGTTTCACTGAGTCCGCTAAGCGGTACTCTTACCCAATACCCTGGCGCTTGCGGTGCTTCGACCCAATAAACAACCGGATCTCCTTGGCTTATCCTGACTCGCGCGGAACCATTAAGTTGATCCGACATACTACGAGACAGCAATGTATATTCTTTGGCCTGCCCCAGCCCATTTACATAGGCCTCTCTTTGTGTCATCACCTCAATACCCGTTATCTCGAAGAATTTGCGAGATACACTGTTATCAACTTCAACACCATTCTCCCAATCAATGAAAACCGTTTTAACCTGCTTGGCAAGCATCAGGTTCACTTGTTCAAAAGTTGGTTTGAAGACGTATAAGGTAACGGTAATGTAAGACACGACTTGATTTATCAATAGTAACGCGCCGACAAAGAAGACGGTTTGCCCGAATGCACTACGAGGTAACATGCTGGCTACTTCACGCCGTCAGGCACAAATACGTACCCAAGACCCCACACCGTTTGTATATAGCGAGGATTAGAGGCGTCATCTTCTATCATACGACGCAAGCGCGAAACCTGAACGTCAATGCTACGCTCAAGTGCGCTATAATCACGCCCTCTAGCAAGGTTCATTAACTTATCTCGACTAAGCGGCTCTCGAGGGTGACTCACCAGTGCTTTAAGTACCGCAAACTCACCTGAGGTAAGTGAAATTGTCGCTTCCCCATGTTGCATCTCTCGCGTCGCTAAATTAAGGGTAAAGTTACCAAAGCTCACTTCATTTTCTTCTGCCGCAGGCGCACCTGGTACTTCTTTGGCACGACGACGAAGAATGGCTTTTATTCGCGCCAACAGTTCTCTTGGATTGAAAGGTTTTGGAATGTAATCATCCGCGCCAAGCTCAAGACCAATAATACGGTCAACTTCGTCACCTTTCGCCGTCAACATGACAATTGGGATCTCATTCTCTTTTTGTCTTAAACGACGACAGATGGAAAGGCCATCTTCTCCAGGAAGCATCAAGTCTAACACCATCAAGTGAAAGTTTTCGCGTTCAAGTAGTCTATCCATTTGTTCAGAATTGGCTGCGCTGCGGACGATAAATCCCTGCTCTACGAGATAACGCTCTAAAAGACTGCGCAAACGCATATCGTCGTCAACTACGAGCACTTTGGTGGTTTCATTTCCCATTTATATTTCTTCTATTTATTAATTTACTAAAGCTTGCTGATCTGCGACATTTCGTGCACAAATCATCATCCTGTTCATTTAACGCTCATGGCGATAATGGACCATGATATTATTATGCTTAAATATAATTGAATTTGGTGCTTTTCGACACCATACATTGATACTAGATTGTTACCGAACATTACAAGGGTTTAACCCAAAATACCTGAGAAACATGAAAACGAATTTGATCACGCCCGAAGGATACCGCCAACTGCAGCAAGAACATGACCACCTGTGGTTTGAAAAGCGCCCAGAGATCACCAAAATTGTGAATTGGGCAGCGAGTTTAGGCGATCGCTCCGAAAATGCCGACTACACCTTCAATAAACGTTTATTAAGGCAAATAGATAGACGGGTACGCTTTTTACGAAAGCGTATGCCCGAACTAAAAGTCGTGGAATATAGTCCCGAACAAGAAGGTAAAGTATTTTTTGGCGCTTGGGTAGAAGTGGAAAGCGAAGAAGGCGAGGTTCGTGCATTTCGGATTGTTGGACCTGATGAAATATACGAACGCAATGACTACATCTCCATCGATGCGCCAATGGCTAGGGCCTTACTAAGCAAACAAGTCGATGATGAAATTACGGTCACCACACCGCACGGCCGAAGACTTTGGTATATCAACCAAATCGAATATCGCAGAAACACCGAACAATGATAACATTGAGCTAAATTTTGTTTGCCAAAGATGAGTATTATCTAGGCAACACAGACCGATTAAGAAGAGTATAAGGATTTTGCATGAGCAATATCACACAACGTTTAGCAACGGAGCTTAACGCCAGAGAACAGCAAGTTAATGCTGCTATTAGTTTGCTAGACGAAGGGGCAACCGTTCCATTTATTGCACGTTACCGTAAAGAGGTAACGGGTGGCTTAGATGACACTCAACTGCGTTTGCTTGAGCAAAGGTTAGGTTACTTACGAGAGCTTGATGAACGTCGCGAGTTTATTTTAAAAACCATCGATGAACAGGGTAAACTCACTGCCGAGTTAAATGCAGAAATACAAGCCGCTGACAGCAAAACCGTACTCGAAGATTTATATCTCCCATACAAACCAAAGCGCAGAACAAAAGGCCAAATCGCAATAGAAGCAGGTTTGGAACCCCTAGCGGACGCTTTATTTGCAGATCCAACGTTAGACCCAGAACAACAAGCGACTCCTTTCATTGATGAGAGCAAAGGCGTTGCAGACAGCAAAGCGGCTTTAGATGGCGCTAAGTTCATTCTCATGGAGCGTTTTGCAGAAGACGCAAAGCTACTTGCTAAACTCCGTGCACACCTTAAAGACAACGCGCAAATCGAAGCAAGAGTCATTGCAGGTAAAGAAGAGGCCGGAAGTAAATACCGTGACTACTTTGAACATAATGAGCTGCTAAATAAAATTCCATCACACCGCGCGCTGGCGATGCTAAGAGCACGTAACGAAGGCTTTTTGCAACTATCTATCAACTCGGAACCAAGCGCAGAAGACGCCGCTCAATTTTGTGCACAGATTATTGCTGATCATTACCGCCTAGCCGTCTCTGGTAAAGCTGCCAGTGATTGGTTAATGGGTGTGGTCCAGTGGGCATGGAAGATTAAAATCGCCCTGCACTTGGAAAACGAATTCTTAGGGTCAATGCGTGAAAAGTCAGAGCTAGACGCTATCGAAGTTTTCGCGAAAAACCTAAAAGATCTACTGATGGCTGCGCCTGCTGGTGCTAAAGTGACAATGGGTATCGATCCGGGATTACGTACCGGGTGTAAAGTCGCCATTGTCGATGCCACAGGCAAACTGATTGCAACCAGTACTATCCACCCTCATGCCCCTCAAAACCAGTGGGATAAGTCGCTGAAGACACTAGAGCAAATGTGCCGCCAATACAAAGTTGAGCTTATTGCTATCGGTAACGGAACCGCGTCTCGCGAAACCGACAAACTGGCCGCAGAACTGCTAAAAGGCGCTACCGAATTAAAGCTCAACAAAATCATGGTAAGTGAAGCTGGCGCATCGGTGTACTCAGCCTCTGAATTTGCCGCAAACGAATTTCCAGATCTTGATGTATCTCTACGTGGTGCAGTTTCTATCGCAAGAAGATTACAAGATCCGCTAGCAGAGCTTGTGAAAATCGAACCAAAATCAATCGGTGTTGGCCAATATCAGCACGATGTTTCTCAAAGCCAGCTAGGGCAAACGCTAACTGCTGTGGTCGAAGACTGCGTAAACTCAGTAGGTGTCGATGTGAACACGGCATCGATACCATTATTAACGCGCGTCTCGGGTTTGAATAAAACATTAGCCAGCAATATCGTAAAATACCGCGACGAAAATGGCTCTTTTACGGATCGCAAGGCGCTTAAAAAAGTTGAGCGATTAGGACCTAAAGCATTTGAACAAGCAGCTGGTTTCTTACGTATCGCCAATGGCGACGATCCACTGGATGCATCAGCAGTGCACCCTGAAGCTTACCCTGTTGTCAAAGCGATTTGTAAAAAGCAAAATCTAGAAGTGAATACCCTTATCGGTAATCGCGAAGTCTTGAATGGCCTTGTGGCAAACGACTATGTAGATGATAAGTTTGGGGTACCAACGGTCACTGATATTATCAAAGAGTTAGATAAGCCAGGCCGAGATCCTCGCCCAGAATTTAAAACGGCGCAGTTTAAAGCTGGTGTTGAAACAATCACAGATCTTAAAGTCGGTATGATTTTAGAAGGTGTGGTCTCTAATGTTGCCAATTTTGGGGCTTTTGTGGATGTAGGAGTGCATCAAGATGGACTTGTTCACATTTCAGCACTCACGGATAAGTTTATTTCCGATCCGCGTGAAGTCGTTAAAGCGGGAGATATCGTTAAGGTCAAAGTGATTGAGGTTGATGTGCCTCGTAAACGCATTAGCTTTACCATGCGCCTAAACGATGAAATATCTCAAGCTCCAGCGCAAAAACAAAACGCTAAGCCGCACAAAGGGAAACCGGCGCCTAAGTCTTCTAAGCCAAAATCACGAGATGCAGGTAACGCCGCGATGGGTAATGCGTTTGCTGAAGCCTTCGCAAAGCTGAAGAAGTAACTTCAACAGTGCAACTAACAAAGAAAAGCGCGGCCTTGGTCGCGCTTTTCGTTTGTCGGGGGTTTTAACTCGTTTTCACTGCAATGACCCGCGGAGGAGAAGGCCAATACCTACGGTTAAATTTGCACTGATAGCGATGCGGGTTGATTAGGCATCGCTACATGTTGATAAAAGTTTGAGATCCTGAGCGATCTTGCTTGGATTTCAGGGTCAGCTTCAATTGGCATCGCAACAGCGTAAGGATCTGCATCCTGCTTAAGCTTGGCTTGCTCTTCTTCACTCTCTGCTTTTGCCTGCTCACCACTCAAGCGGCGAGTTTGAATGTTTTGCACCCGCTTGCTATCACTTTGCTCTTCACCACTGATAGAAGCTTTTGCCAACTCAGCCTGCGCCGCCGAGAGTTTTTGAGTCGCATCTGCTGCGATGGCTCTGTCAGCGCCAGATGGTTCTGCTGGAGCTAACGCTGCCGCTCTCACCGTTTGCATTTTTTCAATCGTGCCCTGCGGATCACCTTCAAGCGGCGCAACGTCGATCATCACCTCACCGCCAATAGCGTAGTTATTACCATCAGGACCGCGCTGATATTCATAACTCGGTGATCCGGCATATTGCCCGCCTACTCTGGCATGAGCCTGCTCATGTAATCTTACTTCTCTATCTCGAGATTTTAATTCTTGAACGACCTGCTCATCTTGCTCTGTTTGTTGCTGCTCTTGTTCATTCTTTTCTTTTTCTTGGCCTTCGCCTTTTTCACCTTGCTCTTTGCCTTGAATGGCTTTGCTTTGCTCTGTTTTACCATCAGAACCGTAAACTTTTGCCTCGTCTACGTTAGAAGAGCGGCCTTTTTCAGAATCGGAAAGGTTGCGGTTTTCAGTGAATGAGGGATTAGTTGGTGCAGGCTTTGGGATCGCTTCACGCAGCTGATTATCGCGTACAACCGTTTCGGTGTACACGTTGGCAGTGTTTAAATTCATCGCCGGTGGTGGCGTTACTATGTTCATTACACTTTAATATCAATCAACGTACCTAGCACTTCATCTGCAGTGCGAATAGTTTGCACATTGGCTTTCGCGTTAAACTCTTCAACTTTTAAGGCTACCACGGATTCGGTCAAGCTTGGGGTTTCGCTCACAGGAGCTGTCACAGCTTCACCGGCACTGGCACCCTGCAACTGCCGCCCAACTGCACGTTCAGAATCGCTTTGTTGATCGATGGCAGCGCGGTTAATATCAGCACTTGCTTGGGCAATCCCCTGAGCAGCGCGGTTATAACCGTCGATTCCATTATTTAACACATCACCTATTGGCATATTCGCACCTAGATAAACCTTTTCTCACTGACTAATTATTGCGCAAAATATCAACAAAGAAAAGTAAAAGCGGCAATTTTTTGCCGCTTTATTGTTCCAAATATCTAAATAATTGATTTAAGGAGTGATAAAAAGGCTTCTTTATGAGAGATAAAAGGCGCATGAGAGGCCTTTGCAAGCGTATGAGCCTTAAAATTTGGATTGAGTACCTGCATTTTCTCTACAGCCGCTTGTGGCACAAGAGAGTCTAAACGGCCGAATATGCCTATTGTGGGGAGTTGCAGCCGTGAAAATTCATCACGTAAGTCCTGCGATTTCAATATCTCCAGTCCACCAGCTAGTGCTTTCGCCTCCGCTTCCGGCAGTGTGCCTAGTAGCGCTTTGAGTTGTTTGATGTCTTCTCTGGCATGTTCACTGCCCATCGCTTGAATAGCTAAAAACCTTTCTATCGTTTTTGCGCTATTGGTTTGCAGTTGAGTCTCAAAGTTGTTTAGCACCTTAGGGGCTATTCCGGGCCAATCAGCTTGCTCACAAAAAAATGGCGTTGAAGCGACCAAAATAACCTTGCTAACTTTGTCTGGAAAATGAGCAGCTAAATACAATGCAAATAACCCCCCCAAAGACCAGCCTATCAGCACGCTTTGTGGCATCAGCTGCTCAGCAATAAGTAAAGCGTTACGCTCAAGAGAATAATCGCCCTCGGCGCTTGGTGTGCCACCAAATCCAGGAAGATTGACCGCTTTAATTACTGTTGTAGGTGCTAAAGCTTCCTCGCATAACTGCCACACCGCTTTGTTCATCCCCCAACCATGGAGCAGCACAACTTCATTTTGCATTTATCTGTTCTCTATACCAAACTTGACGCCATGATAGCTAACCCGGGATGGAAAGCAATGATCCAACTTAATCGGTTATTACCTAAAAAGTGGTGTCAGCCTTGTGTATGTTGTGAACAACGCACAACAGAAGCCTTGCTTTGTCCACACTGCTTACACGCCTGCTTAGACTTTATGGATCAAGAGATTAATCTACTTAATTACCCCAATATTCAACGCATGGTTAGCCTTGAAGACTGCGATGGGTTAACCGTAGCGAGTTGGTACCGCACGCCTATAAACACATGGTTGCAAGGAGTAAAGTTTAACCACAGCAAAGCCTATCAATGTGCCTTGAACCTGCTGGCTCAAACACTATGG
Organism: Pseudoalteromonas sp. OF7H-1; assembly: GCF_022347825.1. Classification (NCBI taxonomy): domain Bacteria; kingdom Pseudomonadati; phylum Pseudomonadota; class Gammaproteobacteria; order Alteromonadales; family Pseudoalteromonadaceae; genus Pseudoalteromonas; species Pseudoalteromonas sp. OF7H-1. The sequence goes on from NZ_JAKRFX010000026.1 coordinate 33,846, forward strand.
CAGCGCTTCAGTGAAGAGGATACTTTCCCCGTAGACCTTGTTTGTTGTATGCCACTACACCGAAGACGGTTAATCCGACGAGGTTACAATCAAGTTGAGCAAATTTGGCAAGGGCTACCACTCACCCAGACAGTACTCAAAAGAACAAAGCACACCAAGCCGCAATCTGAGCTGACCAAGGCTAAACGAAAGCGTAACTTAAACAATGCCTTTGTGCTCTGCCAACCTGTTGAAGGAAAAAATATCGTATTACTTGAGGATGTGATCACAACGGGCGCGACCATGAATGCAGCGGCAAAAGTGTGTAAACAAAATGGGGCGAAAATGGTGTGGGCGATGGCTATCAGCCTCACACCATTCGACGCTTAAAAGCGTATTATTTGCTTGATATTACGACAATAGATATCAATCAAATCGCTAAAAATCTTACAGCACAGATAAGCTGTTCTGGACCTTATATGCCGTGTGCAAAGAACAACGCGTTATTTAGCAGTCGGCTAGAACCGAACCAAAAGCCACGAAATACCGGATTGTCAGTCATTCCTACAGCCACTCCACGTCCAGACTTTGACGCAATCAAGACAGAAGAACCTGCGATCTGTTCAACGTTAATATTATCAGCATACCCTGCCAATAAAGGCTTTTTAGTATACGTCAACGACTCGATAAATGGCTTGTTATTACGATGCATCACCCAAGTGCTATTTTTAAAGACGGGCAATTCCCGGTTCTCAAAGCCAAAAGACAAAGGATGGCTTAAATCCAAACGCGCATCAAAAATTGCGCCGGCAATCCGCTGTTTTGCCGAAAGGCTATCTCGATCTGCAAAGGTAAGATTTTTGCTGTCAAACTGAGCTCGCATTTCTTTGCTTGAAACCATTTCAGCGTCTAGTAGCTGCTGTTCGATTAGCCACTGCGCACCACGCTTTTGCCCCCAAATCACACCGCCTTTAGCAACCCAACTCAAGAGCTTGGCTTTGCTCTTGTCACTTAAATCTCCATATTTACCATCAGCCAATAAAATGTGGGTATAGCGTGTAAGATCGAGTTTCTCGATATGCTGCTTTTCCACAATCGACGGGGCTAGTTTTAAATGCCTATCCAAATGATACCAAAGCTCACCCGCTTCATATTGACTTACACCCGCACCACCTATGATGAGGACTTCTGGCTTTTGCAGCTGCAGCATTTGTCTTGACCCAAAATCGACGCCACTTTGGGTCATGCCTGTAGTCACACTATATACTGGAAGTGAAAGCTCTCTGGCGATTGTTTCAAGCTGAGTAAACCAGTCCGCTTGCTGCTGAATACCACTTGCTATCACCAGTGTCCCGGCCTGAAAGTCATGAGAGCCTGAGGTGGTTGATGCTGAAAATGGTGACATTGCAGCTGCTACTTTCACTCCAGCCTGTAAGAGGCGATTTGCTAATTGTGGCGCCAGGTAATGATGCCACTCTATGGTGTAGGCATAACTTCCTGTAACGGGAGCCAATAGATTTGAGTCAGTGCTCGATTCACCTTGAAGCTTTAAACCCCAGCCACTTTTTACTGCGGCAAAATCTAAATCATAAGCATACGGCATCGTCCAACCTGAAACATCATAGAACGTGTTGTCCTTAAAATGTGTCTGTGTGCTAAATAGTGCTTTTATCAAGCGATATTGCGGCTGGGCTAGTGGAATGTATAAATCCCCTTGCTGATATTCGGTGTTATCAACCTCTTTGGCTTTTGAGAGGTATTTCACCTCAATCTGATGCTGCTTCAATAAATCCACAAACGCTTGAAAACGGTAGTTATCTTTGCCACGAGCAACAACGTAACCGTTGATTTCATCTTTACTCGCAAGCTCGTTCACTTGTTGATAAAACTGCTGCTGATAATCAAGTAAAGCGCGTCGATGCGTCGTGCTGGCTTGAAATGTCGAGAGACTCGTCGTGACCTGATTTTTAATCGTTTCAGGAAAACTCAACACGCCATACTGAGTTTCTTGTGCATGCCCTCTACTACTCGCTTGTTCGAATAAAATGCCAACCGCACCATTTACGTCGGGGTACGTAGAACCTTTGCCATAATAAAAGTCATCAAAACTCTCTTGAGTAAAATATAACTCCCCTTGCGCATCAAGAGCTTTGGCATGAAACTTACCAATCTCGTTGGTTAGCACTACGTTTTGTAATGGGGTAATTGGGTGAGTCCTTGATGGGATCCCTGGTTGGAAAAAATACGTACTATTTGGTCCCATTTCATGAAAATCGGTCAGTACGTTAGGTTTCCAACGATGGAACGCTTTGATCCGTGCTTTTGATTCAGGATGCTGTAGTAGTAACCAATCACGATTGAGGTCAAACCAATAATGGTTAGTGCGACTAGAAGGCCAAGACTCATTATGCTCACGATGTGCAGGATCGGTTGATAGAGACATGCTCTTATTGGCGTTTGCCCATGTAGCAAAACGTGATAAGCCATCAGGGTTCAAAGCTGGATCTAACAATATCACCGCATTATCAAGGAGCTGCGTAACTGACTCGCCCTGCGCCGCAGCTAAATAATATGCCATGAGTACCGCGGCATTGCTTCCTGAAGACTCATTACCGTGCACGCTATAGCCCATCCACATCACAACAGGCTGGTCTGAACGGTTTTGGCTACTGCTCAATGAAGCAATATGATCTTGCTGAATACGTGCCAAGTTTTGTTGGTTTTGTGGCGAGCTCGCTTTTAGGAGTAACAAAGGACGTCGCTCATGGCTAAACCCGATTGTTTCGACACTCAACCTTGGGCTTTCACTTGCAAGGGTATGTAGATAATTAACGATTTGATCGTGGCGCAAATGCCACTGCCCAACTTCATATCCAAATGCTTGTTTTGGCGTAGTTATTGTAGGATCAAATTTTACTTCATCGCCAAAATAATAGGCAATGGGCTTGGCCTGCAAGCTAAAGCTCAACAGCACGATAATACAGCTTATTAACCGCATGATAATGTCCTTTAATTCCGATTACTTTTCAAGCTAACAAGCGCACCGTCGATTGCCAAATTTTTACGCCGAACACTAGCGACAACACGACGAGGAGAGTATGATACGTATTAACCGAGTAATTTAGTCAAGTATAGAGCGAATTATGATCCATATTTCAGATTCTGCCCAAAGCCATTTCGCGAAACTATTAGCCGATCAGGCTGAAGGCACTAATATTAGAGTTTTCGTGGTTAATCCAGGCACCTCTCAAGCTGAGTGTGGCGTGTCATATTGCCCAGCAGATGCCGTTGAACAAAGCGATATCCGCTTACCGTTTAATGGTTTTGAAGCCATCGTTGATGAAGAAAGCGCACCATTTTTAGAAGAAGCCGATATCGACTTCGTTACCGATAAAATGGGGAGTCAGTTGACGCTTAAGGCACCAAATGCCAAAGCTAAACGATTACGTGATGATGCGAGCCTTGCTGAGCGCGTAGAGCACATGCTTGTGACAGAAGTAAATCCACAACTGGCCAATCACGGTGGTCAAGTTAGCCTAGTAGAAATTACCGCAGATGGTATTGCTGTACTTCAATTCGGCGGTGGTTGTAACGGCTGCTCAATGATTGATGTCACATTAAAAGAAGGCATCGAAAAAGAGATGATCGCTAAGTTTGAAGAAATCAACGGCGTACGTGACATCACGGAACACGCGCGTGGCGAACATTCTTACTATTAATGAGCAAAACCCTCATTTATCGCTTAGGGTCTCACCCTAAGCGAAGCCTCAAATTTTTCCTTTCTGGCCTTGTTATTGTGTTACTAGCGGGCGCTTTTATCGCACTGGGTTACTATCAAGATCATCGCTTTCAAATCGCAGGTTTAGTGCTTTTGCTTCCTGGTTTATGCTGTGCCTTTTACGGTTATATTGGTATTTTTGCTAATCGCTTTTCTCAAGTTATCGAAGCTAGAGAAAAACGCCGCCAAACTCTAAAAGATAACGACCCATTTGCTTAACGCAGCCCCATTATTCGAGTAAAGCGACCTCTCGAGTGAGCTGGTGATATTTATATGCCAAGGTCAATCCACGCAACCCCATAAAACAACTCATCGCAAGCCAGAGTGCATGGTTACCGAGTGGCAAAGCAATCAAAAACGGCAAGAAGAAACCGAATACCGCAGAAACTAACATGCTGTTTCGCATTTCTTTAGCACGAGTAAGCCCAACAAAGATACCGTCAAACAAAAAGCAACTCATGGCAATCAAAGGTAATAGCACCAACCAAGGTAAGTAAGTACCTGCCAATGTTATCACTTCGGGGATATTGGTTAATAAGCTAATGATCCAGCCACCAGCTAGATAAAAAATAGCGCTGTATAAAAGCGCAAATGCAGCCCCCCAAAACAGGCTTACTTTTACCCATAATTGCAATTGCCCCAACGAGCCTTGTCCTTTTGCTCTGCCGACTTTTGCCTCCGCAGCATAAGCAATACCGTCCATCGCAAAGCTGACTAACATCAAAAAATTCAGCAATACGGCGTTAGCCGCTAGCGTGATTTCACCAAGCCTTGCGCCATAGAAAGTCATGAAACTAAAGCAGAGTTGTAAAATCAAGGAACGAATAAAAATATCACGATTCAAGGTGAGTAAACTGAGCCACTCGGCGCGCTTTGGTAGAGTGAACTTCAATGCAATACCGTGACGCCTTGCGACCAATGCGCTCAAAAACAAGGATAAGCCTAATGCCGAATAGTCTGCAATCAGTGAAGCCCAAGCTGCGCCTGCGACTCCCCACTCAAATCCGACAACAAATAAAATGTCCAAAGCTATATTCACTATGTTTGTGAACAACACCAGATAGAATGGCCCTCGTCCGTAATGCATCCCAAGCATAAAGCCCAGCAACACAAGATTTAACATTGCTGCAGGCGCACTAAATACACGGATCTGAAAATATAATTTTGCTTGCTCAAATACTTCACTAGAAGCATTTGAAAGCTGAGCAATAACTTGGATCAGCATAGGAGATAACACAATCAAACTCATGGCGAAGAGCAGCGCAATGAGCATACTGGTATATAGTGAACGTGTTAGCTTGTCATGGTCTTGCTGGCCACTTGATTGAGCTATCACTCCTGTTGTACTCATTCGCAGAAAACTTGCAAGCCAAAATAGTACCGAGATAGCGCTAGAGCCAAGCGCAATCCCAGCCAAAAAATGCGCATCCCCCATATGACCAATTACTGCCGTATCGACTAATCCTAACAGTGGCACCGTAATATTTGATAGTATCATCGGACCTGCAAGTAGTAAGAGGCTCAGATGTTGCGCTTTATGGCATTTAAAAAATTGATACAACATATTATTTTTGGTTTGGCCCTATTCTCAGCAAATAGTTGGAGTGCGGTTATCTTACAGTATCATCACGTGAGTGAGAAACTCCCAGCGGTCACCAGCGTGAGTGAAGAAACCTTTAAATCTCATCTTAACCACATTAAAGAACATGGTTTTTCGGTGATACCTTTACCACAGTTGTTAGATAGCCTGAAGTCGGGTAAGTCTCTAGCAGAAAAGACGTTAGCTATCACCTTTGATGATGGCTATGAAAACAATATCACTGCGGCGGCCCCAATCCTGGAATCTTTTGGCTTTCCCTATACGATTTTCGTCAACCCTCAACTTATTGACGAAAAGAAAAGCTATGTCATGACGTGGGATGAACTGAGAGCATTAGCAAAACGCGGGGCTATTATCGCAAATCATAGTGCTAAGCACGATTACCTCCATCTCAAACTAAAAAATGAAACAGTGGCACAATGGCGTGCGCGTGTTGAGCACGATATCACATGGTCACAACAGCGAATTAAAGAAGAGGTTGGCCACGATTACCCCTACCTCGCATACCCTTACGGCGAGTTTAACCATGAATTACAAAAGCTAGTAGCAGAGCTTGGGCTTATTGGTATTGGCCAACACTCTGGTGCAGTTGGTGTTTCTTCAGATTTTACACGTATCGCTCGCTTTCCCGCATCGGGAAATTACAGCAACTTAGAAACATTAAAAACTAAGCTCGAGACCAAAGCCTTCTCTCTACAAAAATTAGAGTACCTTGACAGCGTCACGAACAATAAAACCCCAGCAATCACGTTGCATTTTAACAATAAGGATTTTCATCAGAGTCAATTTGCATGCTACGTTTCAGGTGTTGGGCAAGCTGAGCTAACGTGGCTATCAGAAACCAGCGTACGTATCCAAACCCCGAAAGCACTATCCATAGGACGGTCACGATATAACTGTACTGCACCTTCAATCAAAGACACAGGACGATATTATTGGTTTTCACAACCTTGGGTTATTGAAAAATAACAGCTTTGGGTAGGAGCAAATTAGCTCTTACCCTTACTTTTTAACCGCGCTCAGCATGGTTTCAGTCACTTTACTCAAAGGTACTAGGCTTTGCACTGCACCAAGCTCGTACGCAGCTCTAGGCATTCCCCATACCACACAGCTAAGTTCATCTTGTGCAAATGTTTTAGCACCTGCGGCTTTCAAAGCTAGCATTGCTTTTGCTCCATCACTGCCCATTCCCGTGAGCATAGCAGCACAAACATGCTTACCCATTGGCACCAGGGAGTTAAATAACACTTCAACGGAAGGTTTATGACGATTAACAGGCTCAGTATCATCTAATCGGCAAACATATCCAGTTGCGGTGTGTGCCACCTTAAGATGTTTGTCTCCCGGTGCTATGAATACATGACCTGGTAATAAAACATCTCCCTCTTCCGCTTCTTTGACTGATACCGCACAGGTGCGATCCATTCTTTGTGCGAATGAGGTACTGAAAACTGGTGGGATGTGTTGGGTGATAACAACAGGAGGCGCGTGTGTTGGTAATCGCATAAGCACCTCTCTGATAGCTTCAGTTCCTCCAGTTGAGGCGCCTATGGCTAAAATAGTATTACGCGAAAATGTATAATTACGGCCAATTTCTAATTCGCTTTCCTGTTTTGGTGCTTTAAAAGCCCTCACTCGTGCACCTGCCGCTACTCTAATCTTCTTAACCAGTAAATCAGAATAGAACATTAAGGTATCAGCAACATTGCTGGTGGGCTTAGAAATAAAATCAACTGCACCTAACTCTAGTGCTTCTATCGTGGCGGGTGATCCCTCTTGGGTCAACGTAGAGATCATCACAACAGGCATAGGCCTTAAACGCATTAAGTTTTTAAGAAAATTAATGCCATTCATTTTTGGCATTTCTATATCCAAAGTTAATACGTCAGGTGAAGTAGACTTAATGAGCTCTCTAGCTTCATAAGGGTCTTCCGCGGTGCCAACAACTTTAATACCATCCGCCTGACCTAAAATTTCTTTTAACAACCCACGAATTAACGGCGAGTCGTCAACAATCAGAACTTTGATCATATTTCACACCTAAAATAGCTCAATATCCGTTTTATTGTCTTGAGCCTCAATGTCATGTAAGTAACGCACTTCACGTTGTTCAATTGTGTTATTGTGCATGGTTCGTAACTTTTTCACTTGTGCTTTGCCACTTTGAGGATGAAAGATAACTTTTCTTGGCCAAGGGCCACCTACATCCTGTGAAATTAAATTCAAACTTTCCTCTTCCACATAGGCTTGAGCAAATCTGATATTCCCTTCTCCAATATCAGTCATTGCGCTAATAATTTTTCCACCGCCAAAAAGTTTGATTTTTAAATTGCTTCTAGACGCCCCATTTTTGAGTACTTCATTTATCAGATACTCCATCGCCCAGTTGCCGTAGCGACAATTTAGGTCATCCGCATGTACTTCTCTTAGTGCCTTTGCTCCGGGTAACATAAAGTGATTCATGCCACCAATCCCCAACTTATCGTCATATACGCAGGCGGCAATACAGGAACCTAATACAGTCGAAATCAGTTCGTCCTGCTTGGATACATAAAACTCCCCCGGAAGTACTTTTGCGACGACTTTGGCACGCCCTGAATCCCAAAAGCGTTTTACATGCTCGAAGCCTCTGAGAACAGGTCTAAACTCTCTCATTCAACTGGCCTTTTTGATAAATGGTTTTACCTAGATTTTTAAATTCTAGGTGCTCTTTCCCCATCGTTTCGGAATGCCCGATAAGTAAGTAACCATTGGGAACTAACATGTCATGATATTGCTCAAAGAGTTTGTCTTTGGTTTCTTTATCAAAATAAATTAAGACATTACGACAGAAAATAACGTCAAAGGGCCCTTTCATTGGCCATGGTTCTAGAAGATTAAGTCGTTTAAAATGGATGAAGGATTGCAATTTAGGCTTCACTTTATACATTGCTCCATCAGCACTTCTAAGAAACCATTTTTTGAGCTTATCTTCATCTAAACCCGTGACGTTATTTGCCGTATATTCTCCGAGCCTCGCTTTGCCCAAGACGTTGGAATCTAGATCTGTTGCTAGCACTTTGACGTCCCAACCACTTGGAAAAGCATTCGCAATGGTCATCGCGATGCTATAAGGCTCTTCACCTGTAGAGCATCCAGCAGACCAGATCCGAACTCTTCTGTCGTGTTTATGTCGGGCAATAATTTCAGGAACTATTCTTTTCGTTAAGAACTCGAAGTGATGATTTTCTCGAAAGAAAGAAGTTAAGTTAGTTGTTATTGCATTAATAAAATGACTAAACTCAACATCTTGATTTTCTTCCAAAAAAGATAAATACGCCTCAAATGAATTTAGCCCGTTGGCTCTTATGCGTCTTGCCAACCTGGAATAAACCATTTCCCTTTTATGCGGCCCGAGTACTATGCCGCATGTGTCATAGACCCGAGCCGAAATTTCGGAAAAATCCTTATCGGTCAACAGAAACTCTCGCATCGTCGTATTCCTTCAGCCAACCCCCACTAAGGAATTGATCTATTACCTAACCCTAAAACTCTTCCCACTCTTCCGAGTCATCTGCAAACTGATTACTTCTCGTGTTTTGCTGGGGAGGCTTATTGGAGTTCATTGTCCGTTTTGGTAATTGTTTTTCTGGCGCCTTATAGTTCTTCGGTGACTCAGATATTTCTAAACTACGATGTGAAGATTCATCAAGTGTGAAGAAGTTTAATAATCTTCTCATATCATTTGCTTGCTCAGCCATCGACTCCCCAGCGGCCGATGCTTCTTCAACTAAGGCAGCATTTTGCTGCGTCATTTCATCCATTTGTGACACTGCTTTATTAACCTGCTCAATACCTGAACTCTGCTCAATAGAAGCTTCGGCAATGTCGGAAATCATGTTCGTTACTCGCTTAACTGACTCAACTATTTCTTTTAGTGTTTCACCAGATTCATTAACCAGTAACGTGCCATCTTCGACTTTACTTACACTATCTCTGATTAGATCTTTAATCTCTTTCGCTGCTGCTGCAGAACGCTGAGCGAGATTGCGCACTTCACCAGCAACCACAGCAAAGCCTCGACCTTGCTCTCCGGCCCGAGCAGCTTCAACGGCTGCGTTTAATGCCAAAAGGTTTGTCTGGAAAGCGATTTCATCAATAACACCTATAATGTCAGCAATTTTCTTACTTGAATCATTAATTTCAGACATGCTTTCAACTGCGCGTGTGACTACTTCGCCGCCTTTGGTCGCCTTGTCACAAGTATCTTCGGCCAACTCATTAGCTACTTTCGCGTTATCTGCATTTTGTCTAACTGTGCTCGTCATTTCTTCCATGCTAGAAGCAGTTTCTTCTAGTGAGGAGGCTTGCTCTTCGGTTCGCTGACTCAAATCCGCGTTACCCTGGGAAATTTCATCAGCACCACTGGCAACTAAATTTGCAGAAGTACGGATCCGACCTAACACCTCAGTTAACTTCTCAGCTGTAGTATTTGCGTCTTTTTTCAGCTTTTCATAAGCCCCACGATAATCGCCTTCAATACGTCTGGTTAAATTACCAGTTGCTAAGGCGTCTAACATGTCCCCCATATCTGTAACCGTTTCATCAACTGTAGACACTAAACTATTTAACCCTTTGGTTAGTCGTAAGTAGAAGCCATCTTTCCCATCTTCTGATAAACGAACACTAAGATTACCGGCATTAGCCGACTGAACTAGGCCATTCACCTCTTTCTCGATCGTGACTTCTTTGGTTCTATCTTCCCATTCGACAACGGTGCCCACGCGTTCGTTATTACCATCAAATATCGGATTCGCGACTAGGCCAAAGGTTCTTCCGCCGACAACAATTTCCGTTTTATACTCGGTTTCAAGCCGAGAGAGCATACTGCGTTGGTGACTTGGGTTACGGTGGAATACATCAATATTCGCCCCCAAAAGATGGTTACTATCAAAATTAGGCAGGTCACGCCTTAAATCACTCTCAGCATTTCTCATCATATCTTTCACTGCACGATTCAAGTAAACGATCTCAAACTGCTCATTTGCTATCATCGTATTCGTTGAAACGTTGTCTAATGCTCTTCGGACGCGCAAGTTTTCAGCTGCGGCAGTTTTTTCTTCCTCTTCACGAACTAAACGCTCTGTTTTGTCGTCCCACTCAACGACAGTACCAATCCGCTTTTTCTCATCATCAAACACAGGGGTCGCAATTAAACCAAAGGTGAAGCCAGCGACTTTGATATCTGTGCTGTATACATCGCTCAGTTTCTCAAGCAGGTTTCTTTGATGGCTGGGGTTTGCATGAAATACATCAATACATTGCCCTACAAGTGTATCCACATCAAAGTTCGGTAATGATTTTCTAAGCTGCGTTTGATTGTCTCTCAGCATTCGCACAACCGAATCATTAACATAAATAATATTCAACCCTTCGTCCGCTAGCATTACGTTTGCCTGACAAACGTCCAGCGCGCTCGATATACGAGCATTGTGGCTCGCCAAATCCGCCTGCTTTTTCTCTAACGCTAATTCTCTTGTAAGGTCTTTCCACTCAACTAAAGTCGCGATCCTTTGTCCTTCATCATCGAAAACAGGCGTGGCAATAAGATCAAAGGTCAAACCTGCCACTTTGATTTGTGTGACATATGGACGGGTCAAATTAGCGAGTATGCCTCTCTGATGGCTAGGGTTTTTATGGAACGTATCAATGTTGGCACCAATCAAGCTATCAACATTAAAACCAGGTAACTCTTGCTGTAACTTAGCCTGATTTTTACGCAGCATACTGGTTACTGAATCGTTCAAATACACAATGTTGAGAGAGGCATCTGCAAGCATAACATTGGCCTGACAGACCTTTAAAGCTAGCAACAAACTATGGCTATGGTCTTGACCATCTACTGCGTCACCATTTAATAAATTAGCAACCGCTTTGTATAAAGATGATTGGCGTGATGCATTACTCGCATTGAGTAAGCTAACATCTTTACTCTCTATCGCGGGAACAATTTCCTCAACATCCTGTAACTTAGAAAGCAGAATGTTTGCGCTTTGCTTAAGTAGTAAAATTGCCAGCACCACACTGACAGCTGCTATAACCATCGCCACATAGGCTTGTGTAGACATATTAATATTCAACATTTGAACACTAATTGCCAAGCCCACAAATATTATGGCACCCGCAATCAGAACTCTATTGTTGAGTTGACTTGCTAATGCTTGATCGCTCATGTTATCCCCCGACAACCAATTGCTCATTCTGCTTTACTTCAAGATCTAATATCTTCTTCAAATTTAAAAGTACGACCATTTTTTCACCAACATTTACAAGTCCTTGTACAAATTGACTATTTTCCGAGTCTTGAAAATCTGGAACATCCTTCGCTGTTTCTTCGTTGATGCTGTATACGTCAGACACCGCATCAACAACTAACCCCATAATTTTTGTTGCCTCTTTTATTACAACGGAGACAACGATAACCACGGTTAGCGCTCCATATTCGATTTGTGGTAAGCCGAATCGAACCCTTAAATCTATGATTGGCACTATCGTGCCACGTAAATTAATCGCACCGTTTACATACATAGGAGCATTTGGAATTGCAGTGACTTCTTCCCACCCTCTTATTTCCTGTACGGCCAGAATATCCATGCCATACTCTTCGCCCGCCATCATAAAGGTGAGAAATTGTGTATCGTCATCTCTGTCTGCAAGCATGACTTGTTCATTAATCGAGGCTTTTTCAGTGATCATGACACCACCTCATCTAACTCTTGTTCTACTAATAACTCTTGAGTTCCTGGACGCTTTAAGCCACTCAGTTTGATAAGACCACTAATATCGACAATTAAAGAGACTCTGCCATCACCTAAAATTGTCGCCCCTGAGATCCCATTTACTTTCTGATAATTCGCTTCGAGACTTTTAATAACGACCTGTTGTTGCGCCAGTAAATCATCCACCAACAATCCCACTTTGTGATTATCACTCTCTACAACTACTAACAGTGTTTTATCCAACTCTTCTATTGCACCACCATGGTTAAATAGTTGATATAGCCTTAGTATTGGTATGTATTCATCTCGTAACCGAAGCACCTCTAAGCCATTACCTACTTTGCTCACTTTTTTAATATCTATTTGTAAAGACTCAACAATAGAAATAAGTGGAATGATGTAGGTATGCTTTGCAACTTTAACCAGTTGACCATCAAGAATGGCCAGCGTTAATGGCAACCTAATTGTAAACGTTGAGCCAACCCCTTTTGCAGAAGTCACTTCAACGCTGCCGTTTAATGCTTGAATATTTCGTCGAACAACATCCATACCCACGCCGCGACCAGAGATATCACTCACTTCATCGGCTGTTGAAAACCCAGGCCTAAAAATAAGTTCATTAACCTCTTCAATAGTCAGCTCATCAGTTGCTTGAATAAGGCCATTGGCAATCGCTTTACTTTTTATTTTTTCGGTATTCAAGCCTCTGCCATCATCCATGATTTCAATCACAATATTTCCACCTTGGTGGAAAGCATTCAGTGTCACCGTACCCACGGGATCTTTTCCGGCTTTAATTCTGTCTTCCGGTGTTTCTAAGCCGTGATCCAAAGAGTTTCTTACTAAATGAACCATAGGATCGGAAATCTTTTCCATCACGGTTTTATCTAATTCTGTTTGCTCTCCTAGCAGCTTTAGTTCAACCTGTTTATTCAACTTCTGTGACGTATCTCTTACTAAGCGAGGAAATCGGCTGAAGACAAAACTAATAGGTAACATCCTGATTCGCATTACATTTTCTTGCAAATCTCGCGTATTATGGGCTAATTGAGCAAGGCCTTCTTGCATCGCAGCAAGCGTGTTTTCGGTCGGTTCTTGCTCGCCTAATTGAGTCAACATAGCTTGGGTAATAACCAACTCCCCTACCATATTGATAAGCGAATCTACTTTATCAATCCCAACACGGATCGAAGTCGACTCTGCTGATTTCTTGCTAGCCTCAGGCTTAGCCTTTGTCGCTGTCGCTGAGGGTGTTTTTGGTACATCAATATTTTGAGTGTCGTTGCTCGACGTTTCTTTCTTCTCACTCTCTGGTTCTGGCGTTGTGGAGACACTCACATCATCTTCAAATAAACCACCACATAAGGTAATAGAAATTTCAGCATCATCCTCAACCCACTCAAATACTTCTTTAATCGCCGACTCTGGATGACTGGTTGTTAAGTATAACCGCCAACTGAGGTAGCAATCCTCTGGATTAAAGTCATCAATTTCAGGTATTGCATCACAAAACGCATGAGTTTCTAAATCCCCCAATTCCGATAGCTCACTTAACATATAGAGCGGTTCGTTACCGGTTTTAAACAAGTGGGGGAGCGGTTTAAAGTCTATTTGATAGGTTTGAGATTCTTGCCCTTGAGGTATGCTATCGGCAGTATCTGAGCTAACACTCTCTTTACCACCTAAAATCTCTTCAAATTTAACTTTCAACTCATTCGCATTGGAAAGATCTGGCTCTTCTTCGGCTTGTAATGCGGTTAGTAAGGCCCTTAAACAATCAACAGATTGGAGCAGCAAATTGACATGTTCAGCGGTCAACTGTCGACGCCCATCCCTGATCTGATCGAGTAAGGTTTCCAACACATGTGTGAAGTTAGCGACAGAAGTAAAACCAAATGTTCCACTGCCACCTTTGATGCTGTGTGCTGCGCGAAATATAGTATTGATCGTTTCTGAGTCTTCATGGCCTGGCTGTAAATTCAGCAGCTCAGCTTCCATTATGTCTAGACCTTCAAAGCTCTCTTCAAAAAAGACATCAAAAAATTGGCTTAAATCAATACTCATATCGACGCCTCTCTGTATCTATCTTATGACTTTTTTCAATACCGCTAGTAGTTGTTCAGGGTTGAATGGCTTCACTATCCAACCTGTTGCTCCCGCCGCTTTACCTTCTGTTTTTTTATCCAATCCAGACTCGGTGGTCAGCATTAGTAAAGGGGTGAACTTATAGTTGGGTAGGCTACGCAGCTCTTTAATAAGTGTGATCCCATCCATTACAGGCATGTTTACATCAGAGATCACGGCATCGAACCCTTGTTGCTTGGCAATAGATAACGCTTCACTGCCATCTTTGGCTTCCGTGACATCAAAACCTGCTTTTTTCAAAGTAAAGCCAACCATTTGGCGCATTGACGCCGAATCATCCACAGCTAAAATCTTTTTCATATTCACCTCTTAATTTTCAATACTATGGAATAAATAATGGGTTAATCCCAACTCATTTACCGCCTGCGCTAAAGCGTCACTTTCACCATGCCATACAATTTTATGTTCTAACGAGAGCAAGTGTTTCTGTACGGCACAGAGCAGTTGTATAGATGCTGTGTCGGCTCTTTGCACTTCACTAATATCAATCGTGATGTCTGATGTTTCCATAGAGTCCTGGAAAATCTGATGGTACAGGCTTTCCACATGGTTAATCGCCATTTCAGGTGGAAGTTTCAACATGAGCTGAAGACTATCCTTGTAAAAATGAGTAATAAAATTAGCTTAGACCGTGATGGTAAAAATGCCACAAAGATTGATTAAAAATCCGCAAATAATTAAAGCGTTAGAGGTAAGATAGTACAACGACACTGGGGTCGACCAGTGTCGATATAAGACTAATTGATGATCTTCTCTAGGTCAGCGAGAAGTAGTTTGTCATCGATTGTAGGGACAGCTCCAGCTGTATGTGTAGGTTTGAAAATAGCCTCAAGCTGACCTTTTGGGTTAATTAATGCTACAGACGCACTATGATCAACATAATACTCTTCTGTCTGTTCCTGATTTATTGCGTAGATTAAACCGAGATCTCTCACAAAAGGAAATAAAGCCGAATGTTCGGCAGATACCGCTTTAAAATCAGGATCAAAGTGCTTGATGTAGGCCAAACGCTTCTCTTCAGTATCTCGGTTAGGATCGACCGATACAAACCATACTTGTAAGTCACCTTTGCTTTTTACGGATTGATATACATGAGTTAATTTCAACAGCGTCATTGGACACACGTCGGGACAGCTGGTGTAACCCAAAAACAGCAAATTCCATTTACCGGTAAAGTCTTGGTTTGAGACAACCTCACCGTATTGATCCCTTAATTCAAACGCATTCACGTCCTTAGGCTTAGGGTACCAAACCACTTTTTCAGAGACATCTGGTGAGGGCCCACAACCAAACAGAATTAACATAGAGATAGTTAAGATAAATTTTTTCATATAAATGCTTTATCCACAAAGAGTGCAATGAACACTATCAAAAGATGCCAGATAGAGAAATAAAATACCCTCATAGCATACTCTAAACTATTTGTTCTCATAAGCTTTGTGGCTTTGTAAATAAAAGCGACATTTGCCATGCCAGAGACCAACAAGTAGATCCAACCAGACATTCCCACTAGGTAAGGTAGCAAACAGACTAAAGTTAAAATGATGGTATAAAATAGCACACAGAGTTTTGTAAATTCGTTTCCATGCGTTACTGGTAACATGGGGACTTCGGCTTTTTCGTAGTCTCGTTTACGAGCAATAGCTAATGCCCAAAAGTGGGGAGGTGTCCAAGCAAAAATGATCATTACTAACAACCAAGGTTCTGCACCAAGCTGACCAGTCTCACTGACCCAACCTAACAGGGGTGGCATCGCTCCTGCTAACCCCCCAATTACTATGTTTTGAGGTGTTGCGCGCTTTAACAATAACGTATAAACCACGGCATAACCGAATAGCGCGGCTAAGGTAAGTAGCGCACATAACTGATTGGCGAAAATAGTTAATAGAACATACCCAGAAATAGCGAGGCCTGTCGCAAAGATTAAAGCTGATGATACAGAAACAGAGTCTGTCGCTAACGGTCGGTTTCGTGTTCGCGCCATCTTTTTATCTATTTCTCTATCCACGATATGATTTACAGCTGCTGCACTACTTGAAAGTAAACCAATGCCAAACAAACTCATTAATTGTGCCAATAATGTTTTATCACTTTGTGGTGCTAACATCATCCCGACCCAAGCAGTAATAACCAACATACATACTACTTTGAACTTACACATGCCAAAGTAGGCTTTGAATAAAGTAGTTGCTTTTTGAAGCTCTGAAAAACTAGTTAATTGAAGCATATTTTACTCCTACTTTTTG
Organism: Pseudoalteromonas sp. OF7H-1; assembly: GCF_022347825.1. Taxonomy (NCBI): domain Bacteria; kingdom Pseudomonadati; phylum Pseudomonadota; class Gammaproteobacteria; order Alteromonadales; family Pseudoalteromonadaceae; genus Pseudoalteromonas; species Pseudoalteromonas sp. OF7H-1. Next base: position 50,352 of record NZ_JAKRFX010000026.1, read on the forward strand.
CGCCAGGCTAATAAATAAACACAATTTCACCATTGCTAATAACACCATTGCTGCCATGAAGTTATGGAATAAGGTTAACAACAGAGGAAATTGGAAGTGTACGATTGCCCCCCCCACCAAAACCTGTATCGCAACCAAAGTTAACACAACAAGTGCTGAGCGTCGGAGTAAGCGGTTTTGACCAGCTCTAAGGAGTGGCCAACATGCAGCAAGTAGCGTTAAAACGGTAATAACTGCCCATATCCGATGGATAAAGTGAATAGATACTCTAGATTCGAATGGCAAAACACCAAACTCATAAGTCGCTGAAGCTTCAGGAAGTGTAAATAAACTCTGCCAAGAGAAAAGTTGCAGATTGTCACATAGCGGCAACCCTGTACAATGTGGAGCAGCATAATTGGCAGCAAGCCACCCACCAAGCGCAATTTGTATAATCAACACACCAAGAGCCACATAACATAAACGACAGGTAAGGCTAGTTACACTAGCAGTAATAGTGGTGTATTTCAGCCTTAAAACCAATAACACCAGCAATGCAAGAATACTAAACCCACCTAGTAAATGACCCATCACAATGACTGGCTGTAAATTCATTGTCACGGTCCACATCCCAAGTGCCCCTTGAAATAACACAAGCAATAGCAGTAAGTAGTAGTGACGATTAGGGCTTTTTGTTTTTTGCTTCTTGAACAGCCTTATGCATGCAAGTGCCAAAATAAGTAACCCGAGGAAACTGGCAAAATAGCGATGGATCATTTCAATCCATGCTTTTTCTGCTTCTATTTCTAAATGTGGAAAACTGTCTTTAGCCGCAGATAGTTCATGAGTCTCATTTGGTACTGTTAAAAAGCCGTAACACCCAGGCCAGTCTGGACAGCCAAGTCCCGCATCACTTAAACGTGTGAAGGCGCCAAGTGTCACTACCGTTATTGCGACGAAACAGGCAAATATTGCGATTTTTATTCTTACCTTGGACATATTTACCTCCTAACTTGAACGAGAGTAGTTCAATAATTTCTTCAGATCACTCAGTAGCCCTTTTTGTACACTTCGCATTTCTTCTAAGCTTGCTACTGGTGCATACTTAAGTACAAATAACCCTGTTTTATCAACTAGGTAGAGATAGTTGTCATCTAACTGGTTGAGGTATATCGGCAAAGAAGTAGCGTACTCTATACCTTTTTCATTTCGCTCTTGTAATACCACAAGCGATACTTTCTGCTGGTTTTTCCCTAGCGCTAAATACAAATTAGGTAAGCTATCTAGTAGTAAAGAACATTGCTTATTACACTGCTTTGGTCGCTGATAAACGATACTCCACTCAGTATCTAAAACCAGCTCTGATTGGCGAACCTCCTGACTTAAAAATTCACCGTGATTAGTCGTGCTATGTGGTATCCAGCCGATCTTCAAGGCAACAAATGCCAATAGTAAGGGGAATATAAACAGCCCTATAAACCATGCCGCGCTTTTAGACATCTTTATTCTCCTTTTTTGAAAGTTTCCAGCCAATTACTACCGCGGCCAAGGCAATAAGCAACCACTGTAAAGCATAAGCTTCATGTTTTTGCGGTGACATTACGACCGGTTGATAATGGGGCTCAGTCCCTGCAAATCTGTTTTTAGTCATGTAGGCAATTAGAGGTAAAAGAGGTTTACCTGACTCCGCAGATAAGTAATCAACATCAATATACTGAATCACAGATTGTTTTGTTGCCTCCTCAGCCGCAGACTTAGCTAAGGTGAACCGCTTACTAGCACTAGATTTGATATAGACAGGTAGAGAAACGGTGCCACTTGGAAGAGAGAAAACGGTAGGCACGCGACTAGCCTGCTGTGGCACAAAACCTAAATTAACAGCTAAATACTCATCAGTTTCGGAAATTTTTATAATGCCAATTACATCAAAACCGACTCTACTTTTCACGACTTGATTATCTAAATACCAAACCGCATCGCCTACAAAATTCCCTGTAATCGACACTTCAGCATTAACATATTGCGTGAGCGGCTGGGATGTTACTTGCTGCTCATTAGCTACGCCTAGCGATTTTTCAATCTCAACTTTATGCTGCAACACATGTTTTTGCTGTGCTCTTTGCCACTGCCAATAAGAGAGCGAGCCACATAAAAGAACAACGATTAATGCTGCCAATATGGGGGGTTTTGATCTACCTTTAAAAAGTGCACCTAAATCCATCGGACACCCCTTATGATTAAAATTATTATTGTTGTACTGCTACTACTCGTTTTTCTAAATCTATTTAGAGCTATGCTAGTCATGCTCAAGTCAGAGCAACAAGAGTCGATGGCGAGGCTATTGCAACAAAGAGTTTATGCATCAATAGCTGTCGTACTTCTAATCTGTCTTGCTGCTCAATTTGGCTTTATAAAACTACACTCTTCACCCGTTGTTACAACACATAAACAAATACAAACAGGCACAACCAAACAACATCAACAAAATGCCAATACCAAGCCCCAGCTTGAAAAGCAAAGTGGTTCTTAGCGGTAAAGTGACCCTTCAACACCCTGATCCATATAACGAAAAGAATAATCGCACCAAGTGTGACATGGAAGCCATGAAATCCTGTCAGTAAAAAGAATGTATTACCGTAAACCCCCGACTGGAGAGTTAGCCCCAGATCTTGATAAGCGTGAATATACTCTTCCACTTGCAAGGTTAAGAATGCGACGCCAAGTAGTACTGTTAATCCTAAGAATGCCTTCACTTTCGCCCTTTGCTCTTTTTCTAAAGCTACGTGAGCAAAGCTTAGGGTTACTGATGATGCTAATAGAATAATCGTATTGATCAGCGGAAGTCCCTGCCAACCCATAGCTTGAGTGACAGTTCCATCTGGAGTTGTGAGCAATGGCCATACAGCTTCAAATTGAGGCCATAAAACCTCGTTGGTGCTGGCGTTATTACTTGCACCGCCTAACCACGGCACAGCTATCATTCGTGCATAAAAAAGTGCACCAAAAAAAGCAGCAAAAAACATAACTTCGGAAAAGATAAACCATCCCATTCCTTGCTTGAACGAACGATCCATTTGGGCAGAATATAATCCAGTTTGAGATTCTTGGATCACATTCCTGAACCAACCAAAAATCATATAGATCAGCACAGCAATACCCACGAGCAGTAGCATTACTCCACTATTACTGGTTGATTTAAGTTGAATAATCGTTAGGCCAGCGCCAACAGCGATAAAGAAAAGTGCAAAAGCCCCGACGATTGGCCATGGACTTTGCTCAGGCACGTAATATTTTTCTTGTTCATGGTTCATATTTGAACTCCTCTCGAGAAGCTAGCATACTCAGTCCATCACTGTCTTGTTTGCTAACTCGCTCTGTAATATCAAACAACGTATATGAAAGTGTGAGTTCCTCAACATCACTTGGGAGCTCCGTATCTACATAAAACCTCAAGACAAACTCAACTTCTTCTTTGCCTTTCATTGGTTGCTGATCAAAACAAAAGCAGGCCATTTTGTGTAAATACTTTGCCGCTTTCCCTGGAGACACTGAAGGGATCGCTTGCAACACACGCTCACTATCACTCAAGTTTTTTGCAATGAATTTGACATCGGTTAGCTTACCGGGTTGAACTCTAACCGAATGCTCGACTGCATCGACCTTAAATGGCGCCTGGCTTTGACTATGCGTTGTGAAGCTCACATCTACTTGTCGACTTTGTGCAATTGACTCGCTCTGCTTTGCGATTTCCATGGATGGCTTACCATTTAGGCCTGTGACATCACAAAAAACGTCATATAGAGGAACCAGTGCAAAGGCAAAAGCAAACATACCTAGCGTCAACAAAATAAGCTTCTTAAGCAGGCGACCATGTTGCATTACTTAATCTCCGGTGGCGTTGAAAAGGTATGATAAGGAGCCGGAGATGGTACTTGCCACTCTAATCCCTCAGCCCCATCCCATACTTTCCCAGAAGCCTGCTCTCCACCTTTTATACATTTATAAACCACTGCAACAAACAACAGTTGAGAAAGACCGAATGCAAACCCTCCGATACTAATGATCGCGTTAAAATCAGCGAACTGTAGAGCATAATCAGGGATCCGCCTTGGCATGCCAGCAAGACCAACAAAGTGCATTGGGAAAAACAATACGTTCACACTAACCAAGGAGAGCCAAAAGTGAAATTTAGCCAATTTGATATCAAACATGTGCCCTGTCCACTTTGGTAACCAATAATATGCGGCGGCCATTATTGAGAATATAGCTCCCGTAACTAACACGTAATGGAAATGCGCGACAACGAAGTAGGTATCGTGATATTGGAAATCTGCAGGCGTAATTGCTAACATCAAACCGGAAAATCCGCCAATTGTGAAAAGTACGATAAACGCAATGGCAAAAAGCATGGGTACCTCAAAACTAATAGCACCTCGCCACATTGTAGCTACCCAATTAAAAACCTTAACGCCAGTAGGCACTGATATGAGCATAGTTGCATACATAAAAAACAACTCACCAGCTAAAGGCATGCCCGTAGTAAACATATGATGAGCCCAAACGACGAACGACAACAGAGCAATTGAAGCGGTTGCATAAACCATTGATGCATAGCCAAACAGTTTCTTTCTTGAAAATGTCGGTACTATCGTAGAGATTATGCCGAAGGCAGGTAATATCATGATATACACTTCAGGGTGACCAAAGAACCAGAATATATGCTGGAACATAACAGGATCACCACCACCTGCTGCATCAAAAAAGCTCGTTCCAAAGAACTTATCAGTCAATACCATAGTCACAGCGCCAGCGAGTACGGGCATAACAGCAATCAGAAGAAATGCAGTTATCAGCCAAGTCCAGACAAATAAAGGCAACTTCATCCATGTCATACCTGGAGCTCTAAGATTGACGATGGTCACGATAACGTTGATAGCACCCATAATAGAGCTAATGCCCATTATATGGACCGCAAAAACAAAAAATGCAGTATTGTCATTGCTATATGTTGTAGATAGTGGCGCATAAAAAGTCCAACCGAAAGCAGGCCCGCCACCTTCCAAAAATAACGACATCAGTAAAATTGCAAACGCAAAAGGGAGTATCCAAAAACTCCAGTTATTCATTCTCGGTAGCGCCATATCAGGAGCACCAATCATCATTGGGATCATCCAGTTGGCAAGGCCTGTAAATGCGGGCATTACTGCGCCAAATACCATTATTAGTCCATGCACTGTCGTCATTTGATTAAAAAAGTGTGGATCTACAAGCTGTAACCCGGGTTGGAAAAGCTCGGCGCGGATCACCATCGCCATAGCACCACCAATCAAAAACATGGTTAGTGAGAACAATAAATACAGTGTTCCAATGTCTTTATGATTGGTAGTAAACAGCCAGCGCTTTAAGCCTTTTGGAGCTGTATGGTGTGAATGTTCTTCTACGATGGCACTCATTACTTACCCTCCTCTAATGCATCTATCTCACGCTGTATTTCGCTTGGCTGAATAACATCGCCGGTGTCATTACCCCAACTATTTCTTTTATAGGTGATAACCCCCGCTATCTGCTTGATTGTTAATTGCTTTGCGAAAGATTGCATCGCAGTTCCTGGGCGACCTAAAAGTAGAATATCTATATGAGCTTTAATATCTCCAGTGACGACTTTACTCCCTTTCATTGCAGGGAAGACACCTGGTAGCCCAAGCCCGGTTGGTTGATGGCAAGCTGCGCAATAAGCCATGTAAGTTTGTTCACCAACCTCCATTAACTCTTCTTTCGAAAGGGTTTGTTGGGCAACTGCTTGTGACTCAGCCTCTGCTTTTGCTTTTTCAGCTTTAGCATCGTTGAGCCAACTATCAAATTTATCGGGACTTACGGCCTCGACAACGACAGGCATAAAGCCATGATCTTTGCCACATAATTCAGCACATTGGCCTCTGTAAATTCCTTCATCGTTTACCTTTGTCCATGCCTCATTTATAAAGCCCGGATTGGCATCCTTCTTCACCGCAAAATCGGGCACCCACCAAGAATGGATGACATCATCTGAGGTCATCAAAAAGCGAACTTTCCTATCGGTGGGAATAACTAAATGCTTATCAACTTCAAGCAGGTAATTTTCATTTTTTTCTTTGAGATCACTAATTTCATCTTTCGGAGTAGAGAGCAAAGAATAGAACTCAACATCATGCCCCATATACTCATAGTGCCATTTCCACTGAGAGCCTGTGACCTTAATGGTCAGATCAGCTTTACTCGTGTCTTCCATAGCAATAAGCGTTTTTGTGGCTGGTATTGCCATACCAATGAGTATCAGGAAAGGAATTGCTGTCCAAAGTATTTCCACTTTGGTGCTTTCATGAAATTGCGCTGCAACAACGCCTTTTGACTTTCTGTGTTTTATAAGCGCCCAAAACATAACCCCAAATACAATAACCCCAATGACGCAACATATTAGAAATATGGTCATGTGAAGCTCATACACTTGATGACTAATGTCTGTAACACCTTGCCTCATATTGTAAGCGCTGTTAGCAAGTGAGGGCATGGCGATTAGCACTGCGATGAATGCTACAACTAATCGACAAATTTTCATTTGACGTCTCCTTCAAGACAACTCGCGGTTGTCTTTTGTTATTATTGGATGACTGTCATATTGTCTATTTGTACATAGACTTACTGCACGACTATTAACCAATTAGTCAAAAAACAAACAAATTGCAAGATTTTTGAGAAGACCGACTTTAGAATCAAAACTGGGGACTATAGGGGGTAAAACAAAGAATGATGAAAAATAGTGTATAAATATCAGAAAACTAAAAATATTACTAAATGATTAAAGTCACTATAATCATCCTACTTTCACATAGTTAGAAAAGTTAATTATCACTTTTTAAACAAAATATAGTTAAAGCAAGCGCAACTTTATATTTAACGCTACACTCGCTCTCATAAACTACATCCAGTCAGCACTTCGGATAACGCCGACAGCTAACCCTTCAATGGAGAAATTTTGATGCTCTAGATCCACTTCAATCGCTTTAAATTCTTCATTCTCAGCATGTAATAAGACTTTCTTTCCTTTCTTTTCAAAGCGTTTAACTGTCACGTCCTCTTCTACACGAGCTACTATCACTTGGCCATTTTCAGCCACTTTAGTGCTGTGAACGGCTAGTAGATCACCATCCATAATGCCAATATCCTTCATGCTCATACCATTAACTCTCAAAAGATAATCAGCATTAGGTTTAAAAAAACTCGCATCTACATTACAGTGGCTCTCTACATGTTGCTCTGCCAGAATAGGCTCACCAGCAGCAACACGGCCAATAATAGGTAAACCAAGTTGTTCGGATTCATCCTCTACAAGTCGAATCCCTCGGCTTGCGCCAGGGACCATTTCGATAACTCCCTTTTTCGCAAGCGCCTTAAGATGCTCTTCCGCTGCATTTGCACTCTTAAAACCCAAAGCATCAGCTATTTCAGCACGAGTTGGAGGCATGCCAGTATCTTTTATGAATACTTTTATTAATTCAAAGATTTGTTCTTGTCGTTTTGTTAGAGGACGCATTAACTGGTGTTCCATACAGTGGTTTATTTACTGTAAGTATATACAGCTCAAAAAAAATCGCAAATGTTTCTTTATTCGACATATTTTAAGTGTGTTTGCTAATAGCATTAATTAGAGCACCATTAAACAAGAAGTGAAGTCTGTGCCTCAGAGCATAACCTACGACTCTACGCAATAAGAAATAGATTATTAAGATTTAGGGCTGACTAACCACCACCTACCATGTTGCACTATGCTGATACTGTGGTGGGAGCGAGTTCATCTCGCGAGGTTTTCTATATCCCAAATAGCAAAAAACCCGTTGCATTACTGCAACGGGTTTTGATGTACATGGTTTTTTCCGGAACTTCATTGCAAGCCATCGGTGGGTAAACCACCTACCATGTTGCACTGTGCTGATACTGTGATAGGAGTGAGTTCACCTCGCGATGTGTTGATTGGCTTGCGAGGTTTTATATCTCAAATCTCTATACCCCAAACAGCAAAAAACCCGCTGCATTACTGTAACGGGTTTTTATGTACATGGTTTTTGCCGGAACTTCATTGCAACCTATCGGCGGATAAACCACCTTATATGGACTCCTCC
>NZ_JAKRFX010000027.1:0-51935 GCF_022347825.1 Pseudoalteromonas sp. OF7H-1
TTGCTAACCGAGTTACTTACCAAAGTAAGTGGCGTCCCCTAGGGGATTCGAACCCCTGTTACCGCCGTGAAAGGGCGGTGTCCTAGGCCTCTAGACGAAGGGGACGCAGAAATTGTTTTGCAAATCATCGATTTGCTATTTCTGTGTTAGATGAGACCGAGCCTGCGAGGCGAATGGCCCTATCAAAAACAGAAAGTTTTCTGTGTCACTAGGACTTTATTTAGCTGTTTATCCTCTTACTAACCGAGTTACCTACCGAAGTAAGTGGCGTCCCCTAGGGGATTCGAACCCCTGTTACCGCCGTGAAAGGGCGGTGTCCTAGGCCTCTAGACGAAGGGGACGCAGAAATTGTTTTGCAAATCATCGATTTGCTATTTCTGCGTTAGATGAGACCGAGCCTGCGAGGCGAATGGTCTTATCAAAAAACAGAAAGTTTTTCTGTGTCACTAGGACTTTATTTAGCTGTTTATCCTCTTGCTAACCGAGTTACCTACCAAAATAAGTGGCGTCCCCTAGGGGATTCGAACCCCTGTTACCGCCGTGAAAGGGCGGTGTCCTAGGCCTCTAGACGAAGGGGACACAATATCAAACAACTTCGCACTCGAGGCGTTGCCATTTGAATTATGTACTAGGACATATGCACTAACGATAAATTGGTGGAGCTAGACGGGATCGAACCGTCGACCTCTTGCATGCCATGCAAGCGCTCTCCCAGCTGAGCTATAGCCCCATAATAGTCAGACTTGAACTGCTAGCCTGTATCGCTGAGTGCGGGGCGCATTCTATGCAGGAGCAAAAATAAAGTCAACAACTTTTATGAAAGTTTTTTCTAACTGATTCATTTTAAATCAAGAAGCGTAGAATATAACCAAACAGCTCCCCTTTGCAAGCCTAACACCTTGAATTGGATTATTTATTACACAATTTAAAACGCATAGTTACCGCACCTCTGCGTTTTTGTTTTACATCCAATTAGGCCAGAGTGATTTACGGCTCTTTTCTTTTTCAGCATGGTACCTAATCCAGCTTGATCCCGCGCTATAGCATACAAAGCTCAGCAACCTATTTCCCCCAAGTTAAGAGATTCTTGGACCAAAAATATAAGACCCCTCACCTCTTCTATAATGAAGAGCTTAAAGCATTGAACATAAAAACATCACACAGTATAGTTTTTTAAAGTTAAGTGTTGACTCTTTTCAAACTAAACCTATAATACCGCCCCACAACGGCAGACGTTGTAATACAATTTGGGTTGTTAGCTCAGTTGGGAGAGCATCGCCCTTACAAGGCGAGGGTCACTGGTTCAAGTCCAGTACAACCCACCAATTCTATTCTTAGATTAGAATTGGATATTAAACTCGATTCAAGAGTATAAATTGAAACACAATTTGGGTTGTTAGCTCAGTTGGGAGAGCATCGCCCTTACAAGGCGAGGGTCACTGGTTCAAGTCCAGTACAACCCACCATTTCTACTCTTAGATTAGAATTGGACATTAAACTCTATTCAAGAGTATAAATTGAAACACAATTTGGGTTGTTAGCTCAGTTGGGAGAGCATCGCCCTTACAAGGCGAGGGTCACTGGTTCAAGTCCAGTACAACCCACCATTTCTACTCTTAGATTAGAATTGGACATTAAACTCTATTCAAGAGTATAAATTGAAACACAATTTGGGTTGTTAGCTCAGTTGGGAGAGCATCGCCCTTACAAGGCGAGGGTCACTGGTTCAAGTCCAGTACAACCCACCAATTCTATTCTTAGATTAGAATTGGATATTAAACTCGATTCAAGAGTATAAATTGAAACACAATTTGGGTTGTTAGCTCAGTTGGGAGAGCATCGCCCTTACAAGGCGAGGGTCACTGGTTCAAGTCCAGTACAACCCACCACTTTATTCTTTATTAGATAGAGTGATCGATGCAAAGCATCGCACTAAGCCTGATCAAGGCAAGGGTCACAGGTTCAAGTCCAGTACAACCCACCATTTCTACTCTTAGATTAGAATTGGACATTAAACTCGATTCAAGAGTATAAATTGAAACACAATTCGGGTTGTTAGCTCAGTTGGGAGAGCATCGCCCTTACAAGGCGAGGGTCACTGGTTCAAGTCCAGTACAACCCACCACTTTATTTTCTAGATAGAGTGGCCGATACAAAACATCACGCTAAATCTAAGCAAGGCTAAAACCATAACTTTAAATCTAGTACAAGACACTTTTTCACTTTATTTATAGTCATTGTTACTTGTCACATACTCAAACAGCACATCAAACTGAATAAATTTAAACCTGCCATAAAGCCCATAGAAACAACCTCGTTTTTCTCATTTATTAACTAATTAGTTACTCTTCTTAGCCTCCCAAATTTTAGTTATATCCTTAACAATTTTGCCACTAACCTCAGTAAATAGTTGGGATAAGCTAAATAGACTAACCTACTAAAAATGAGTTAATTTTTGTTTTCAAAACTACACCTAAGTACTAGACTAGAAGCAAAGCCATTGTCTAAAAATTGTTTCTATGTCAGCTCCATCTATTCAAAATGCCAAAATGTTAATCGTTGAAGATCAACCATTAGCATTGAGCTATATGAAACAATCTTTAGAACAGTTAGATTTCAGAAATTTAAAATTTGCAGAAAGTGCAGACAGTGCAAAAGAGCTTTGCACTATCAATAAGTTTGATCTCATCGTATGCTCTTTTGGTTTAGCAAAAAAGCAAAATGGCTATCAATTTTATGAAGAGTTACGGTCCAAACAGTTAATTCGCTCAAGTACCGCTTTTATTTTTATTTCTTCTGAAACTAGCCCCGAGTTAGTCCATAGTATTATCGAACTCCAACCCGATGACTTTTTAGTTAAGCCCTTTTCAATAAAAGAACTACAAAACCGTATAGAACGAGTTTTAAAGCGTAAACAGGCTTTAAGGCATATAAACTTGCTTGTAGACGATAAGAACTATTCAAAGGCCTTAAAAGCGCTAGATCTAGAACTAGACAACAAAGATCATAACTACACTTCCCTACTCCTAAAGCTAAAAGGAGAACTTCTACTCAGACTTAATCAACTAGAAGAAGCTAAGTCTTTTTACAAGTCGGTTTTGGCTCTGCAAAAGTTTACATGGGCTAAGCTAGGCTTGGTCGAGGCGCTCATTACCAACAATGAAGATGTTATTGCTCAAAAGATGTTAAAAACCTTAATCGAGCGACCGGAAACTCGTCTTCCTGCGCTCGATTTATTGAGCAAACTCGAAATAAAGCTAAACCAATATGAGAATGCCCAACAATTGTTAGAGCAAGCAATTGAGATGGCACCCAGAAACATAAATAGGCAACAGTCACTTGGTCGAGTTGCGCAAATTAATCACGACTATGAAGCCAGCTATAAAGCACATAAAGATATCGCAAGTTTCGCGCGCTACTCGATCCATGACAAACCCGAAGTGTATTTGAATGCAGCACGAGCTGGAATAGACTTTGCCCTGAGTACCGATCAATCAGACCAAGTTACTCGTCTCACAAGGCAGACACAACAATACTTGAGTGATTTAAAGCACCAATTTCCAAACGCACAAACCCAAGCGCAAATCGATGTCCTCAACGCCCGCGTCCATTATCTAAAAGATGAGCATAAAAAAGCGAAACAACTGCTAGAACAGTTAGAAGATGAACCCGTTATTCGCTCGGTAGATTCCACTTTAGACAAAGCAAAAGCACTACATGAGGTGGGATTAAACCACAAAGCTCAGGAGCTATTTAGTCAAGTTATTGCACACTGTGAGCGCCACAACTCAAGCGCAGATCCCATCACAATGCACTATCTATATCAGCAGCAGCAAGAGAAAAAAGAGATCACCATGGGCCCAAGAGAGCTCAATAACCATGCGGTCACACAGTTTAACAAAGGACAATATGAAACCGCTTTGGAGGCATTCACTCAAGCATTTAGAATTATGCCTAAAAACTCGGGAATAGCGCTGAATTTACTGCAATGTATGAGTGATAGTTGCGCTAAGTCAGGAAGTACATTTAATTCCAATTTAGCAAAGCGTTGTACTACCTTGCTAAATCAGTCTGAGTTGGATAGTGAACAGCAGATCCGCTACGGTAAACTCAAAGCTAAACTAAATGAAATGAAACTCGACTTTGAGTAATCACTTGTTTTATTGCAATTGAGCTATTTCTTTTCCATTGCAAGGGCATTAACACAATAACGCAGTCCACTTGGTTCAGGGCCGTCAGGGAATACGTGACCTAAGTGGCTATCACACACGTTACAAGTGATTTCGACGCGCGTCATTCCATGGCTCTTATCGCCATGATACGCAACCGCTTCCACTGCTGCAGGCTGTGTAAACGAGGGCCAACCAGAGCCACTATCAAACTTTTCTTCGGCATCGAATAACAACTCGCCACAGCATACACAGTAGTATTTACCAGGTTCAAAAAGCTGACAACTTTGTGAGCTAAACGGGCGTTCAGTCCCCTTTTTCCTGGTGATCATGTAAATTTCTGGAGCAAGCTCTGATTGCCATTGCTGGTCCGATTTTTCAACTCGGCGAGGAGCAACAGGATTACCATTTCTGGCAAAGTTTAGTATGTCTAACCACTTTAACATCTCAATTCTCTCTCTTGTTTACTTCTGTCTTTTGCTCTTCAACAGGAAGTGGCCAATCGCCAAAAAAGCAACTTAGATAGCGGCTTTTAATTAAATATAAAAGTACCCAACTCACCAACACAATTTGTACGGCAATATAAGGAGAAAAACTATAATGGGTTTTCCCAGCTTGCAGGATCAACCACGCTAAATCGAGTACTGCTGTTAATATAAGTGGCAAACGCATATAACGCCAGACGGCTGCCAGCTTTGGAGAGCTTGTTGGTCGCCTAAGAGAAAACACAACGGTTGGTATGAGCGCGATACAAGCGATCCCTGTCGCGACAAAAAAGTGAAACTTAGACTCAAAGAATAACGACATCAAATCCAAGTCTGGGCGTCTCGCAAGTGCAGAAAACACCCAAATAAGCAACGGGCGGAGCAACACAACCAGCGCTAAATTAAAAGCGATTGGCGTACGATAAACGCCATATTTATCCCAGTATTCAGGGCCGTATCGTGTTACTGATTTCATTTTACTACTCGTATTTGTTTAACAGTGCGATCAGCGCCTCTTCATCGAACACCTCAACACCTAGTTCTTGTGCCTTAGTGAGCTTAGAGCCTGCTTTTTCGCCGGCATAAACTGCATCCGTATTTTTCGACACACTACCCGCGACCTTAGCGCCAAGCGCTTGCAATCTCGCTTTAGCATCGTTGCGGTTCAATTGGCTCAAGGTTCCAGTCAATACATAAGTTAGCCCTGCTAAAGGTTGTGTATCCTCTGACGGTGCTGCAACATCTTGCCAAGTTACACCCACTTCGATCAATGCAGTTACCACTTCTTGATTATGCTGCTCGGCAAAAAAGCTATGAATGTGCTGCGCAACAACAACACCAACATCACTTACTTGCTGTAGAGTATCAATGGAGGCGGCCATCACTTTTTCAAGCGTCAGGAAGTGATTTGCCAAGTTTTGTGCTGTCGCTTCACCGACTTCTCTGATCCCAAGCGAATACAAAAATTTGGCTAACGTTGTTTGCTTTGCCTCTTCAAGTGCCGCAACCAAGTTTTTAGCAGACTTTGGCCCCATACGTTCAAGAGACTCAAAATGGCCCTGCTTTAAGATAAACAAATCAGCAGGCGTCTTGATAAGCTCTCGCTCAACTAACTGCTCAACTATTTTGTCGCCAAGCCCATCTATGTCGAGGGCCTTTCTCGATGCAAAGTGCTTAATTGCTTCTTTACGTTGTGCACGGCACACTAAACCGCCAGTACAACGCGCAACCGCTTCTCCTTCAACACGTTCAACATGAGAATCACACACCGGACAAGTATCTGGGAACTCAATCTCTTTGGCATCATCAGGACGCCTATCTAAAACGACCTGAGTTACCTGAGGGATCACATCCCCAGCTCGGCGTACAATAACGGTATCACCAATCTTTACACCTAACCGCGCAATTTCATCACCATTATGAAGCGTGGCATTCGATACCGTAACACCACCAACAAAAACAGGCTCTAAACGTGCAACGGGCGTGATAGCACCAGTACGACCGACCTGAAACTCAACATCAAGCAGCTGAGTGATCTCTTCTTGTGCAGGGAACTTAAATGCAATCGCCCAACGCGGCGCGCGAGCAACAAAACCAAGCTGCTCTTGCTGCGCTTTATCATTCACTTTGATCACTACGCCATCAATTTCATAGGGAAGCTCAGCACGGCGCGTCATGATATCTTGATAATAAGCCAAAGCTTGCTGTGCATTATCGACAAGCTTTGTCTCAGGGCTCATTGGCAAGCCCCAACCTTGTAATTGCTGTAGCTGCGCATAATGCTCGTTGGCCAGTTCACCGCCTTCAACCAAGCCCATAGAATAAGCATAAAACATCAACGGACGCTTAGCGGTAATTTTTGAGTCTAATTGGCGCAGACTTCCCGCTGCCGCATTTCTTGGGTTTGCAAAGGTCTTATCACCTTTCGCTTGCGCCTTTTCATTTAGCTTAATGAAACCCGCAGTATCCATAAAAACTTCACCACGCACTTCTACTTCATGCGGAATATGTTCTCCACGCAGTTTCAGCGGAATATTGCGAATGGTTTTGACGTTCTCAGTGATGTTTTCCCCAACTTGACCGTCTCCCCTTGTCGCCGCTTGAACGAGCACACCATCACGATACAAAATAGACACCGCCAAGCCATCGAGCTTTGGTTCACAGCAAAAAGTAACATCTTTACTTGTCAGTAGGCGCTCTTTTAAACGGCGATTAAATGCCGTAAATTCACTCTCGTCGAAGGCATTATCAAGCGACAACATAGGTACTCTGTGTGTTACTTGCTCAAACTTGCTAAGCGCTTCACCACCCACTTTCTGCGATGGGGAATCAGGACTTTGTAACTCAGGATGCTGCTGCTCAAGCGCCATCAACTGGCGCATCACACGATCATATTCCGCATCAGGCACACTTGGGTTATCTAAAACATAATATTGGTAATTGTAATCTTCGAGTTGCTGCCTAAGTGCTGCAACTTGGCTTTCAATGTTGTCTGACATTTAAACCTCTAAACGTAAAAAGCCACCAGCGGATGCCAGTGGCTTAAAAATGATTCTAAGTAGCGATTAAGCGGCGAATTCACGCACTTTTTCAACATAACCGCGCACGGCCTCAACCGTTAACGGTTCGCGGTCTTTATCAAGTACGGTTGCGCCAAACTCTTCAGCTAGTTTTTTCGATGCACTGTGAAGCATATTAAATGCAGCCAAGTTATCGCCTTCACAAGGTAAGGTCATAAATAGGCTAATGCCAGCGGTGCTAAATTGTTCCATGTTATCGATATCAAACGTACCTGGGTTGTACATGTTTACCAATCTAAATAACACAGGACCATTTCCGGACGGCTCTAAATGGCGATTAAAGAAGCCCTCATCAGAATATTTAAATCCAAGGCTTAACACGGTTGGTAACAACCTTGAACCTGCCATTTTCAGGCCTTCAGGCATATCAACGTGAAGAATAATAAAGTCTTGTGGCTCTAATGCACTCTCTTCAGGCTCAGCCTCTTCAGATCCACTGCTCTCGGTTTGCACCTCAGTTTCAGGCTCTTCCGTCGCTATAATGCCCTCAGTCGCAGGCTCGTCATCCACCGCACTAAAGGTCATCTCTCCAATTTCAGGTTCGTCAGACTCTTTATCATGATTCGGCGTTTGCTCTTTGAGTTCATTGGGCTCCTTTTTTGAAGCTTTATCGCTGTTCTTCTTACGAACAGACCAAAGTCCATGTATGAGTAACCCGCCTATGACCAACGCACTGATCACGATTAATGCCCATCTTAACTCTGTGGCCATTGCTCACCTTTTTTGTTGTTATGCCTGTGCCATTTGCACCGCTTGTTCTATATCTACGGCAACCATGCGCGACACCCCGGGTTCTGCCATGGTTACCCCCGTCAGTCTACCCGCCATTTCCATAGCGACCTTGTTATGACTGATATAAATAAATTGCACTGTTTGCGACATTTCTTCAACCAAACGACAAAATCGCCCTACGTTTGCGTCATCAAGCGGTGCATCTACTTCATCCAGCATACAGAATGGGGCTGGATTAAGCCTGAATATTGAAAACACCAATGATAATGCGGTCAGCGCTTTTTCTCCACCACTTAACAGATGAATTGTCGAGTTTTTCTTACCTGGCGGCCTTGCCATGATAGAAACACCACTTTCTAGCAGGTCATCGCTAGTCAATTCTAGATATGCATTCCCCCCACCAAACACTTTAGGAAACAACTCGGCTAAATCTTCATTCACTTGATTAAAGGTGGCACTAAAGCGGGTTTTGGTCTCTTTATCAATTTTTCTGATCACCGTCTCTAACGTTTCTAACGCATTAGTGAGATCATCCAGCTGTGTATCTAAATAGGTTTTACGTGCCTTCGCTTCTTCAAACTCTTCAATTGCGGCTAAGTTTACAGCCCCTAACTTACCAAGATCATTACTGACTCGATTCAAATTGGCTTGATACTGGCCCAAGTTTGCGTCTTCAGGTAATTGCGCCAGCTCCGCTTTTAGCGTCCGACCAAGCTCCTGCAAAGGTTCAAGTGCCGCTTGCGCCTTTATCATCAAGCTTTGCTCTTCAAGTTTCACTTGTTGCAAAGACTCATTGAGTTTACTCACTTCGCCTTGTGCATCTTTTAATGCCGCTTGTTTTTGGGAGAGGTTTTCCTTGGCTTGGTTAAGCGTATCCAACATCGTTTGCTTTTGTGCTTTGGCTTCTAGATGTTGGGCGAGCAATAACTCTATATCTTCATGTGCCTCCGCGAGTGGCTCTTCACAAAGTACAATGTCTTCTTGTGTTTGTTTGATGCGTTGGTTTATTTCATCGCGACGATGTTGCAAGTGTTCCAACTTAGAATTGCTGAGCTGTAGTTCACTTTCTGCCTGCTGCGACGCAAGTTTAGTAGTATGAACTAATTGCTGCGCGTCTTGTAATGCGGCGCGTCGAGATTGACTATGTTGTTTAAACTCGGCCAACTTAGCCTCGGCCAGTTGTTGTGTTTGTTGTACTTGCGCTAGCAACTCATCACGTTGTAATTGCTGTTCAGTATAAAGTTCAAGTTGTTCGATGACCTCGTCTCGTTCTTGAGCAATGGCATCAAGCTGTTCTTGAATTTTTTGTCCTTGCTCACGCCAAGCGCTCAGATTCTCATCCAGCATTTCAACTTTGGTTTTATGGCTGGCGATCGCTTGGGCTTTTTCGTGAACGCATTGCTGTGTTTTTAATAAGCCAGCTTGCGTGTTCTCAAGAACAATGTGTTTTTGCGCTACAACCTGTTCAGCCTCTTCAGCGAGTTGTTGCAAATGAGGAAGCTGAGTATGGCATGACTGCAATTGGGCATAGCGTTTTAACGCGCCACTCTCTTCATTGCTTTTCGCCTTGGCCTTAAAGTTATCCCCCACAATAACGCCACTGACCGTCACGCCGAGAAGAAATTGTTCACACGATTTAAAGTCTGTAGATTCAGCGCATAATTTTATTTTCGTTAAAAAGCTGGGGAACAGTCCTGAGCTTATTTTTGTCGCGACGGAATCAACGGGAACTTCGAGTTCAATGGGCCATAGCGTATTCATTTCGCTTTGCTCAACGACTAAATGCGTCAACCCAAGCAGTGCCGCTTCCACGCATTCTTCATACCCAGACTCAACAACAAGTTGCGATAACATAGTCGCAGCTGAAGTCTCCGACGTTTCCTCTGCCCAGCGTGATAACGCTTTTATTTCAGATTGCACTTCTTGTAGCGCCTGAAGCGCTTTTTGAGCATGAGTCTGCGCCTGTAAGATTTCTTCTTTATTGGCTTGCTCTTGGCCTTGCAACTTACTAGCTTGGCTTTGTAATTTTGCCATCGCTTGAACTAGCTGATGATGTGCATCCTGAGCTTCAGCCAAGTCATTTTCCAACATAGATGCGTGATGCGTTTCGGCCTGTTCCAGCAGCTCAGCCTGACGCTTATCTACGTGCAGTTTAGCTTGCTGTTGTTGCGCTAATTGGCTTGCCCCTTGCTGTACCTGAGCATGTATTTGTTGGTACTGCTTCTGTGCGCCACTAAACTGCGCTTCTAACTGAGTTTGCTCTGTGTCACTTTGCTCATTTGCGAGTTGAATTTCTTCCAGTTGCAATAGCGCAATTTCAAGTCGTTCAGAAACTTCAGCGACTTTTTCAGCGCTGCTCGCCACATACTCGGCTTGCTCGTCTTGCGCCTCAATCACTTCTTGCTGTTGTGATTTCAGTATTTGGGACTGCTCAATAAGCTGACGCTTTTTATCTGTTAGATTGACTTTCTGTTGCTCAAGCGTTGCCAACTGGGTTTCAATTCGGTGTACGCTATGTTGTGCTTGCTCATAGCCATCATTGAAGTGCTTAATTTCATGTTCTAGCGTCGCTAAAATGCTGTCATGGCCACTGTGAGCTTCATTAAAAAATGCTAATTTTTCGTTGAGTTTGGCAATTTCTTTGGCTTTGATTGCCTGCTTTTGCTCAAGGCTTTGCCACTTTAAAATTGCTATCCACGACTTTAAGTCACGCTCTTGCGACTTTAAAGACTTATATTCGCTCGCCTGTTGTGCTTGAAGTGCCAGTTTATCTAGCTGACTCTGTAGCTCTTGCCTAACATCGAGCAAACGCTCCATGTTTTCGCGGGTACTCTTGATCCGAGTTTGGGTTTCTCGTCGACGCTCTTTGTATTTTGAAATTCCGGCGGCTTCTTCTAAAAAAACTCTTAACTCTTGCGGCTTACTTTCGATCAAGCGAGAGATCATCCCTTGCTCGATAATTGCGTAACTGCGAGGACCTAGGCCAGTACCTAAAAAGATATCCGTGATATCGCGCTTACGGCACTTACTACCATTTAAAAAATAAAGAGATTGGCCATCGCGCGTTACTAAGCGCTTAATGGCAATTTGATTACGATCTGCAAACGTGCCGGGCAACCGGCCTTGAGTATTATCAAAAATCAGTTCTACAGAAGCTTGCGAGATAGGTTTACGTTTGGTTGAACCATTAAAAATAACGTCCGTCATGGCATCGCCACGGAGGTTTTTCGCAGAGCTTTCTCCCAGTACCCAGCGCACTGCATCAATAACATTAGACTTACCACAGCCGTTTGGCCCAACCACACATGTCATCTGGTCAGGAAACGGGATCTTGGTTGGCTCTACGAAAGATTTAAAGCCGGCCAGTTTGATGCTACTCAGTCGCATAGCTTATTATTGTTGTTCGCGGTTACTTTTGAGAATAAGGCAATTCATTAGTAAGATCTATGAGTTAGCAATGACAGCGTTTGATATTATCCAAAATGATCCCGGTAGCCATCGCTACATTCAATGATTCAGCACCACCGAACGCAGGAATAGTCACCTTTTTATTGATGTGCGCCGCGATGGTATCGCTAATACCATGAGACTCGCTGCCCATGACCAACACGGCATTACGACTAAATTGGCACTGATGCACACTCTCACCACCAAGGAATGCACCATAGCACTCACCTTGATATTGCTTTAAAAAGGCCTCGAGATCGGTTCTCACCACATTAACACGCACAAATGAGCCCATGGTGGCACTGATCACTTTAGGGTTAAATTGATCGGCGCAGTTTTCGCTCACCACAAGCTGCGTTAATCCATACCAATCAGCAAGACGAATAATGGTACCGAGATTACCCGGGTCTGAGACTCCATCTAATGCCAACACCAGCCCAGCAGTATTGATTTCTTCTGCTGGCGGCATTGCAACGACCGCTATCGCCGCATTATTTGATACCAAAGTACTCACCTTACTCAGCACATCTTCTTCTGCTTCTACACAGGCAATATTAACGAGTTTGGATTTATACTTTGTCATGAACTCACTGGTCGCGAACAGCTGTTCAACAGCCAACCCAGCATCAACTAACTCAATCACATTCTTCTCACCTTGTA
Source organism: Pseudoalteromonas sp. OF7H-1 (assembly GCF_022347825.1). Lineage (NCBI taxonomy): Bacteria > Pseudomonadati > Pseudomonadota > Gammaproteobacteria > Alteromonadales > Pseudoalteromonadaceae > Pseudoalteromonas > Pseudoalteromonas sp. OF7H-1. The sequence goes on from NZ_JAKRFX010000027.1 coordinate 12,073, forward strand.
CTAAATACAGGCCATGTTGTTTGCGATATTTTTTTTGCCCTAAAGCACGAAGTAGTTTTTGTTGATTCTTGGAGATCATGTGCACCTCAAAAGTTGGATTTACCATTATACCTGTTCAGTATCAGATAAAAAGCGTTTCCACGAGGCATTAAGCTAAGAAATTATGTTATCTTGTGCCGAATGACACACAAGGCATAGAGGTAATCATGTCACCTGAGCTAACGCTTATTTTACTCAACTTTATTCTACTTTTTGTGGCCTACGTATTCGTTTACCCAAAGTTGAAAGAGAAAAGTCTCGCCAGTATCAGCAAACAAGATTTATTGGTTACTGCGGTTTCTTTAGTCGTGTCTGGAAGTTTGTACTATGGTAAGGATATCGAATTTTCGTTAGTGTTTTTTAAGAGTAATTGGGTGGTGTTTACGATTGTCGCATTTAGCGTGATTGAAATCCCATTTTTACTGTGGTTTAAACGTCGCTATAACATTAAGTTTGGAGAGTAATAGAGAGGTAGCTACGCCTCTCTATTCGATTATCACTCAGCTCGCTTTTCGCGACCAAGCAACGCCATTGCGGCTTCTTTCACATCTTTTTGCTCATAAAGCACTTGATAGATCTGCTCAGTGATCGGCATTTCAATACCAGTGCGTTTAGCAAGTAAATAAACTTCTTTGGTATTGCGATAGCCTTCGACCACCTGACCTATACTCGACATCGCCTCATCGACCGACTTTCCCGAGCCAAGTGCAAGACCAAAACGGCGATTACGCGACTGGTTATCCGTACAAGTGAGAATGAGATCACCAAGCCCTGCCATACCCATAAAGGTTTCAGAGCGCGCGCCTAACGCACATCCTAAACGACAAAGTTCAGCGAGTCCTCGGGTGATAAGCGCCGTTCTGGCATTCGCACCAAAACCAAAGCCGTCAGACATGCCCGCGCCAATTGCGATAACGTTTTTGACCGCACCACCGAGCTGAATACCAATAAAGTCTTCGTTGCTATACACCCTAAACGAGCGACCGCAATGCAACAGCTCTGCGAGCTCTTCACGAAACTTTGCACAAATCGAAGACACTGAAATAGCAGTAGGTAATCCTGCGGCCATTTCTTTTGCAAAAGTAGGTCCACTTAGCACCGCCAGCGGCACATCATCACCTAACACATCCAATGCAACCTCTTGCAATAATCGCCCAGTATTTGGTTCAAGCCCCTTGGTTGCCCAAGCTACTTTTGCATTCTCAAGTAGCATAGGTTTAATCTTCTTCAAGGTGTCTGCAAACGCATGACTTGGCACAACCACCAAAATACGCTCGCTAGACTTAACAGCCGTTTCTAAATCGGCCTCAAGTTCAAGCGTGTTTGGAAACTGGATGTCAGGAAGATAACGTTGGTTTTTGCGCTCAGCTGCTAGCGCCTCAACGTGTTCGCTATTGCGGCCCCACAGTGTCACTTGGTGACCATTTCGGGCAAAACAAATAGCAAGGGCGGTGCCATAAGACCCCGCCCCCAATACAGTTACAGCTGATTTTGCTGTACTCATCAATTATGCGTCAGCAGTTTGCTCAGGCTGTGCTTGAGCCGCACGTTGCTGCATATACTGAGCGAATAATGCGTCAAAGTTAACTGGCGCAAGGTTTAACTGTGGGAAAGTACCACGGTTAACTAGGCTAGCTACCGCTTCACGCGCATATGGGAATAGGATGTTAGGGCAGAATGCGCCTAGCATGTGTGCCATTTGCATTTCTTCAAGATCTGCAATTGCAAAGATACCAGCTTGTTGGATTTCACATAGGAATGCAGTTTCTTCACCAATAGTTGCCGTTACCGTTAGCGCTAGAACAACTTCAAAAACGTTGTCATCAAGCTTTGCTGAACGTGTGTCCATGTCTAGCTTAACTTCTGGTGTCCACTCTTTTTGGAAGATACCTGGTGAGTTTGGCGTTTCAAACGATACATCTTTAGTATAGATACGTTGAATGTTGAACTGAGCGCCTTCTTGTTGTTGTTCTGCTGCTTGGTTTTGTTCTGCCATGATAATTTCCTAAATTCTGTTGTGATCCTGCTAATTCTTAGCAGTCATTATAAAAAAGTAAGCTGAGCCAAAGCTCAATCAATCTTATGCTTGTAATAGCTTATCGAGTTCGCCTGTCGCTTCAAGCGCCATCATATCGTCGCAACCACCAATATGGCGCTCAGCGATAAAGATTTGTGGCACAGTATAGCCACCGTTGGCTTTTTCGATCATCTCGTCACGAAGCTCAGGCTGTGCGCCAATATCATACTCAGTGTATGTGACACCTTTTGCATCTAATAGTGCTTTTGCACGATGACAAAAAGGACAATAGTCTTTGGTGTAAATTACGACTTGGCTCATCATAGACCTCAGTTATTTTCCGTTAGAGATTGGTAAACCCGCACTTTGCCATGCGCCAATACCACCTGATAATACGTACACTTGCTCGAATCCAGCTTTGTGCATGTTATCAGCAACAGCAGATGCCGTCATACCTGTGTTACAGACCAATATAATGGGCTTAGATTTATGTTTTTCAAGACCAGCAAAATCTTTTTGCTTGAGTTTTTCCGCATTCACCTGCTCAGCACCTGCAATGTGACCTTGGTTAAACTCTTTTGCTGCACGCATATCGAGTACCTGACCATCTTGGCGGTTAACAAGCATAGTCAACTGCTGGGGATTAATTTGTCTAATTTTAGAAAACTGACTCTTAAACCAACTACTTACTAACATCGCGGCTAACACAACCCAAATGATGCTAAGTACCGGATGGTTACCTAAAAACGCAACGTATTGTTCCATTAATTTATCAACCAAAAATTATTAAACGATAAAGTGGCAGCAAGTATACCTGCTTTATTCTCGACAAAACAGACTTGTTCAACATGAGCAAATATCAATCTCAAAGTTGATAATTCATCACTGTGGGGCTGAATATTCATACAAAAACAGGTATTCTACTTACCAGCAACCAGAGCAAGCTTATCGCAGCGCTGTAGCCCAAGTTAGTAAATCTAACCTTGCAGCGTTTGCTATAAGACATCAACATCGTGCCTAATTCAGGATTTCAGGAGCGCAAATGACAGCTAAGAAAAAGCCATTGGTATTAATGATTTTAGACGGTTGGGGCTATCGCGAAGAAAGCGAGAGCAATGCTATTTTAGCAGCCAATACCCCAGTATTAGATGAACTATGGCGCTCTGCTCCGCACACCTTGATTTCAGGTTCAGGCCTTGATGTTGGTCTACCGGATGGACAAATGGGGAATTCCGAAGTTGGCCACGTTAACCTCGGTGCGGGACGTGTGGTTTATCAAGACTTCACGCGGATCACTAAAGCGATTGACGATGGTGAATTTGAGCACAATCCAGCTCTGGTTGAGAATATCGACAAAGCCGTGGCAAAGGGCAAAGCCGTTCACCTAATGGGGTTATTGAGCCCAGGTGGCGTTCACAGCCATGAAGACCACATTGTTGCAGCAATTAAATTAGCAGCTGAGCGCGGTGCAACCGTTTATTTGCACGCATTTTTGGATGGTCGCGATACACCACCTCGTAGCGCACAAGCGTCAATTGAGAAAATGGAAGCCTTGATGCAGTCACTCAATTGTGGCCGCCTAGCGTCTATTATTGGCCGCTACTATGCTATGGACCGTGACAATCGTTGGGACCGCGTCGAGTCGGCTTATAACCTGATGGTAAGTGGCGACGCTGATTTTACTTATAGTAATGGTGTTGAAGCGCTACAAGCAGCTTACGCGCGTGATGAAAATGATGAGTTTGTTAAAGCATCTGTGATCACCGAAGCTGGGCAACCCGCTGCAACTATCAATGATGGTGATACAGTTATCTTTATGAACTTCCGTGCAGACCGAGCGCGCCAGATGACCCGTGCTTTTGTCGATGCTGACTTTAACGGCTTCGAAAAACGCAAAGCACCGGACCTAAGTGCGTTTGTTATGATGACTGAGTACGCTGCCGATATTAAAGCCCCTATCGCTTTCGCGCCTGAAGCACTTGTCAATGTGTTAGGTGAATGGCTAGCTAAGCACAACAAAACTCAGCTGCGTATTTCAGAAACGGAAAAATATGCCCATGTCACTTTCTTCTTTAGCGGCGGTCGCGAAGATCTCTTTGAAGGTGAAAAACGTGAGCTTATTCCTTCTCCACAAGTCGCCACTTACGACTTGCAGCCAGAGATGAACTCGGAAATGCTAACGGATAAGTTAGTTGAAGCCATTCATAGCGGTGAATTTGACGTCATTATCTGTAACTACCCGAATGGTGATATGGTTGGACACTCAGGTGTATTCGAAGCCGCAGTTAAAGCATGTGAAGCCGTTGATAAGTGTATCGGTCGTGTGGTTGCAGCGTTAGAAGAAACCGGTGGTGAAGCTCTGATCACAGCAGACCACGGCAATGCTGAGCAAATGCAAAACCCGAAAACGGGCCAAGCTCACACAGCACACACTAGTGAGCCTGTACCATTTATTTATGTAGGTCGTGATGCAGAGCCACAAGCAGGAAAAGCCCTAAGCGATGTTGCACCAACAATGCTGCATTTACTTGGTATGGAGCAGCCTAGCGAGATGACAGGCACTCCAATTATGCGTTTAAAATAACGGCCTGCCTGTATGCCGTTAAAAACGACATTTCACTATGCCGCACTTCTCGGTGCGGCGCTACTTATGGCAACAGCGGGCGCTGTTGCCAACGAATCTAGAACCAAACAAGACTTAAGCGAAGTTCAGCAACAGCTTAAAGCGAGCCAACAAGCATTAGAAAAGCAGCGCGGTGAAATTAACAGTCACGAAGCAAAGCTCAAAGCCTTCGAACTTGATATTGCCAAAAGTGCCAAAGCTATCTCACTCACAGAAATCGGGATCAAAGAAAACCAAACTGAGCAGGCCGAACTTAAAAAGCAAGAAATCACGCTGTTAAACGACAAGAAAAAATTTGAAAAGATCCTTGCGGCTCAACTAAAAAGTGCCTACATGACGGGCTCTCATGATTATTCTAGAATGTTACTTAATCAAGAGCATGCAACAAAGCTAGAGCGCACCATTGCCTATTATGATTACCTAAATAAAGCGCGCATTAAACAACTCGAACAGCTCAAATCTATCGGCCAAGAATTGGCACAGACTCAAGCTGAGTTAGCAAGAACACAAGCACGCTTAGAAGCGCTACAAAACCATCAGAATGAACGCTTAGAAGTGCTCAATAAGGCGCAGCAAGAACGTCAAAACCAGCTTGCAAACCTAAATAACAAACTCAGTGAAACACGCTCTGCTATCGCTTATTTAAAAGAAAATGAGCAAACCTTAATCCAAACGTTAGAAGAGCTTGCCAAAGCGCAAAGAGAAGCCGAAGTACGCTTGGATGGACTAACCAAACTAAAAGGCAAAATGAGTTTACCGACCAGAGGTCGAATTAAGTATAAATTCGGCCAAAGCAAGCATGCTGGCATGAACTGGAAGGGCGTCCTCATTGGCGCAAAAGAAGGGGCTGAAATTACGAGTGTCGCTCCCGGTCAAGTCGTGTATGCAGATTGGTTAAATGGCTTTGGCTGGGTTATTGTGCTCGATCATGGTCATGGTTTTATGAGTCTATATGGCCACGCACAAACGCTGCTTCGCGATGTTGGCGATCAAGTTCGCAGTGGTGAAGTGATCGCTTTGGTAGGACAAAGCGGCGGACAAAGAGATCCTGGTCTATACTTTGAAATACGGCATAAGGGAAGCGCTGTAGATCCGATAAAATGGTGCAGATCCAGTTAACTGAATAACCCGTGCTGCACCTTGATGAGGAGCAGCACATGAATAGACAAACCCGTTTTTACGCGCTTGCAGCGCGCTATGTTGCATTATTAAGCTTCCTGCTTTTGTTAAGTTTTAGCGCTTTTAGTCACGCGTCTACACAAAAGTTCTCGGCTCAAGAAATCGATGAAATCCTATATCATATTCACACCTATTATGTTGAAGACTTGCCTCTCAGTCGCTACAACGCGGGCAACTTGTCGAGCCTCTTTGACAATTTAGATCCCTACTCTAAATACCTCAACGAGGAAGACTTAGAATCCATCTTCAGTGCAGCAAATGGACGCTACACGGGGCTTGGTATTGAAGTCGAAGAGCAAGATAATTACGTGATTATCTTGGATACCCTGCCCAACTCACCTGCAGCTCAAGCAGGCATAGAGAGCGGTGATAAACTCCACTCAATCAATGGCGCTAATGTCGCGGGTAAATCGATAGAAGAAGTGTCTGCCCTACTCAAAGCTGCAAATAAAAATCTCATCAATTTAGTAGTATTAAGACAAGACGAGTTAGTTGCACTTGAGCTTAAACGTCAAGAGATAGTCATTGAAAGTGTCGCCAGTAAACTCTTAAACGACGGTACCGGTTTTTTAAGCGTCAACAGTTTTAATCATCACACCTATCATGATGTTGCAAGACACATAAACCGACTACAAGTACAGTTAGGCAGTCCATTGAAAAAGCTGGTTATTGATTTACGTGACAACCCCGGTGGTACACTTAATAGTGCAGTGGCAATCTCAGATCTTTTTTTAGATAGTGGCACAATTGTCACGACCAAAGGCCGCTTCTATGACGCCAATCAGGCTTACATTGCAAAGCGGGGAGATATTTTAAATGGTGCGCCTATTTTGGTATTAATCAACAATAATTCCGCTTCAGCGGCCGAGATTTTAGCCGCCGCACTCAAGGATAATAAACGTGCCTTAGTCGTTGGCTTACGTTCCTATGGTAAAGGCTCGGTTCAGTCCTTGATCCCAATTGGCAATGGTACTACTGCATTAAAGTTAACGACAGCGAGATACTACACACCAGCAGGTACATCAATTGAAGGTAAAGGCATAGAGCCCGATGTATATTTTACCAAACAAGCGCTTTCCCTGTTGGATAAAAGCGCTATAATCACTGGTGAAGAATCAATCAAAACAACAGGTATTGAGCAGCTTGCCTCGCATTGGCCTAAGGCGCTGGCGTTAGTTCAATCACAGTAAATAAAAAACAGCCCTGTAGGGCTGTAAACTATAATAATAATTTGTGTGCTAAAAAAAATAATCGGGATAATACTGGCCTGCATGACTTTTGCAGTGCCAGCAAAACAGTTTGCCATTGTTATAGACGACATTGGCAATCACCAACGTGACTTAGAGTTACTGTCTTTGCCGGGTGGGATCACCTTTTCGATCCTGCCTCATACGCCTTTTTCTCAACAATTTGCCTTTGCAGCCAGCCGTCAACAACGCGAGCTTTTATTACATGTGCCAATGCAGGCACAAGACACGGAAAAGGCCCTTGGCCCGGGCGCATTAACCACCGACATGGAAAAGTGGCAGTTGCAAATGACACTTGGCAATGCGCTATCGACACTGCCTCAGGTTAAAGGCGTAAATAATCACATGGGCTCAGCATTAACCGAACAAATAGAGCCAATGAAATGGACAATGGAAATACTAAAAAAGCGCGGATTATACTTTTTAGATAGCCGCACCACTAGCCACAGCCAAGCCCAATATGCGGCCAACCTTTATGGCGTAAAAAACGTCGCTCGACAGGTCTTTCTAGACAATGATATATCCACCGAGGCGCTCAACAAGCAGTGGCAACATATGCTTAAGCTACTTGATAATCACGAGCATGTTATTATCATTGCACACCCATATAAGGAAACCGCCGCCTTTCTTGCAGCCAAGTTAGCTGAGCTTGAAAGTATTGATGCCAAACTGGTTCCCGTGTCTCAACTGGTTGAACAAAAATACGTACGACTTGCAGAGATTGCTGAGCAACACGCTATTTCCGGGCAATTAAGGCTCCAAGAATAAAGATTAACAATGATTATCATCAGACAATTTCAAAGCGGCGAAGAAGCCGTGTTACGCAAGCTTATGTTTGACACAATACGCTCGGTAAATATACAGCATTACTCCAATAGCCAAGTTAATGCATGGGCACATAGCGACGTTGTCGATAAAAGCTGGCAAGACCGATTAAGGAGCAATCAGCCCCTTGTCGCCGTACTAAATGGTAAAATTGTTGGCTTTGCCGATATCCAAGCTGACGGTCTTATTGATCACTTTTTTTGCCATGCAGAACATCAAGGCCAAGGCATAGGTAAAGCACTTATGCTCGCACTCTTAGAACACAGCAAAATAACCAACACAACGCGCTTATTTTCCCATGTTAGTAAAACGGCTAAACCTTTCTTTGAACATTTTGGTTTCCAAGTGATAAAGGAACAACAAGTGAAGGTTCGAGGCGAAGTGTTAACTAACTACCTGATGGAAAAGGATATGCCCGCCTGCTAGCAGGCATACGGACTTTCTTCCCTAATCTATGGGCGCAAACTGCGTTGGTAAGGCACTAAATTGCAAGGATGGATTTTGCTTCATCCACTTTTTCTTATTAGGGATTTGGATCTTAAACTCATCATCCGTCACAAACTTTTGGGTTTTACCTTTTGCATCCACAAACTGGATTGATGCAGGTTCGGTAAATGTAAACTCTAGTTCATCAAAGCTTGGAGCAAGCCAAGACAAGCTACCTGCCATCAACTCAACAAAAGCGTCCATATCCTCTAAAAGGATAAACAAATCGCGATACATAACCCGCTGCTTAGTCAGCGGCGCTATATCCGTATTGACCATAATCGCAACGGCATCTTTTTCTTGATTGATCACTAAGTTAACTTGATCAGCACGTGACTGCGGGAGAATAGGTAAATCAATATTGCCGTCTTTGTCTATGATACCGTTGGCAATGATCTTGTCATCTTGCTCCAGCCAAAGTTTAACATCCTCTAGCGCGATATCAGGCTGCTTCACTTCCACAGTAAATTTAGACAAGATATATTGCGACTGCGCTTTGTTGGCGATTAAATCTAGAATTTGATTAATCTCACCATATTCAACACTTCGCTCAGCGGCGAAAACCGAATTGCAAAGTAAGCTCGCAACAGCACCTAACATCAGTAACTTTTTCATTGAGTTATCCTTTCTTATTGTTATCTTCATAAGAGGAGTACTTCGAGAAATAGTTCAAAACTTGATCTCAATTCCATACATGCCAAACAGATCAGGCTAAACTCAACATAAGCATATGGAGTGAAAAGGAGTAGCAGATGACCCAAACCGTAGCTGATTTAATGACCCCAGATCCGTTCGCAGTGATTGCTGAAAATACCTTGCAAGATGCGCATAATTTAATGAAAGAAAAAAATGTCCGTCACATTCCAGTGATTGATGAAGCAGGAGCCTTGGTTGGTATGCTCACGCAAAAGATTATGATCGCCAAGGTAATGGGAATAATGGCAACCTATGGCGCAAATGCGCTTGCAAGAAAAGAAAAGCAAACAAAAGTACAAGATATTATGGCGACCGATTTTGCGAGCGTGCGCCCAAGTCAATCACTACAAGATGTGGTGCGCTTTTTTGTCGATAATCGCCATGGCTGTATGCCTGTGGTAGACGAGCAAAACAAATTGGTTGGAATACTGACTTCATCAGACTTTGTGCGGCTCGCTGCTGCACTCTTGTCTTAAACGTGGTAACAAGCGAGTGTATTCCACTGTCTCGCGGAATACACTCGGCTATCAGCATGATTACGCTTTTTCTTGGAGCGTTCTCGCTACGGTTCTCATACCTAAGGTCGTTGCGCCTGCAGCCCATTGACCACCAGCACTATTTTGGAAAGAAGCTGCAAGGTCGATATGCACCCAACCTTGACCTTCGTTTGGTACAAAGCGAGACAGGAAACCCGCTGCATTTGATGCACCACCAAAGCCGCCACCTTTTTGCGCCCGGCTGTTAGCTGTATCCGCATAAGGCGATGGACAGTTATTTTGGTGCCACTTTTCTAGAGGCAATGGCCACGCGGCTTCAAATTCGTCACTCGCGAACTGCTGCACATCACCAACAAGTGTTTTGTCTAAACCAAATAACGCATTGTACTCTTGGCCTACAGCAACGAGCGCAGCGCCCGTTAATGTCGCGGCGTCAATGATAAGCTCTGCGCCTGTTTCACCAGCAGCCATCAAGCCATCAGCAAGCACTAAGCGGCCCTCTGCATCCGTATTTACGATCTCCACTGTGGTACCATTTTTGTAGGTAAGAATATCACCCAACTTATAGGCATGGCCTGAGATAAGGTTCTCAGCACAACATAGGAACAACTTAACACGACGGTCAAAACCACGTTGAATAGCCAGCGCTAAACCCGCGGTTACGGTTGCCGCCCCGCCCATATCACACTTCATCGTAAGCATGCCTTCACTTGGCTTAATTGAGTAACCACCTGAGTCAAACGTGATCCCTTTACCCACAAGCGCAGCGCTAACTGGAGCGTCATCATTACCCGTCGGATTGTAGTCAAGCTCAAGCAATACTGGTGGACGCTCACTGCCGCGTCCCACTTCGTGGATACCAATCCATTGCTGCTCTAACAGCGCGTCGCCTTTAATGATTTGATAGCTAACATGCTCAGGTGCCAATGACTGAATAAACTCAGCCGCTTTTCCAGCAAGGCTTTCAGGATAAATGTCTTCGGCCGTGCCGTTGATCATCTGACGCATCCATGTTGCCGATGCTTTTAATGCATCAAGCTCTTTTAGATCTGACTGGTCGTTGTCAACAAACACCACACCATCTAACGCTTTTGGTGACACAAACCCTTGATAAAAAGCCCATTGAGATTCAGTACACCACAAGTCACCTTCTAGATGAACTTGTTTAATCCCTTGTTGTGCGATGCTACGAGCCGCTTTTTGAATATTCTTCAGCGTTTCGTCTTGTTGTAAATGGATAAAAGCACCGTCCTTTTCAAACGACAATGCCGCACCAACAGATAAATACTCTGGTTTTGCGTCTTCACTCAGTCGTACAATAAATTTCTCTGACATTCTCTTTTCACTCTTGTGCTTGTAAGTGTGGTTAAGTGTACACTAGCCACTAAATACACCCAACCTAAAGCGACCAATGAAGTTTTCTAGGCAATTACAGCAAGCAACCTTGCTCAAACGATATAAACGCTTTCTTGTCGATTTACGCGCCCCAAGTGGTGACGAATTCACCGTACACTGCGCCAATACTGGTAGAATGACCAATTGTGCAGACTCGGGATTTACAGCCTATTATTCCACCAGCGATAACCCTAAACGGAAGTACATTCATTCGTTGGAGCTGACGCAAGATAATGATGGTCACTTTATTTGTGTAAATACAGCGGTGGCGAATAAAGTGTCTGTAGAGGCCATTGAGCAAGGAAGAATAACGCAACTGCAAGGCTACAAAACACTTCAAACTGAGGTGAAATACGGGGCTGAAAATAGCCGAATTGATATTTTGTTGAGCAACCTCGAAAATGGACAATCCTCGCAATTCTGCTACGTTGAAGTAAAGTCGGTGACTTTGCTTGAGCAACAGCAAGGTTTTTTCCCTGATGCAGAAACCTTAAGAGGTCAAAAACATCTTAGAGAATTAATCCACATTAAACAGCAAGGTCATCGTGCGGTGTTACTGTTTGCCGCGCTCCATACAGGGATCAATTGTGTCAAACCAGCCAGTCATATCGATCAAAAATATGCAGCGTTAGTAAAAGAAGCAATTTCTCATGGAGTAGAAATCATTGCTTATCGAGCGCATATTGACGACAACCAAGTACAATTAATTGAAGAAATTCCTTTTGATTACGCTTGACTTTTTTCATGCTGCCCACATATAGCCGTGATAGTTTTCTCCCCCAAATAGTTAAACATTGAAAAAAGTGGCTGACATTTGCAGTAAAAAAGTGTTTGCTAAGGGGTAAAGATTTTGCTATTTATACCCGCCGGCGAAAGCTGGGGTTATGTATTAAGGATTTAGGAGAATGGTATGCCAGACCAGAAAAAACTAGGGTTATTGGCTCAAGCCGGTGTAGAACCTTATCAAGAAAAGCCAGGCGAAGAATACATGAATGAAGCACAACGTGCTCATTTCAAAGCGATATTAGAAGCATGGCGTGCCGATCTACGTAATGAAGTAGACCGTACTAAGACACACATGCAAGACGAAGCGGCAAACTTTCCTGATCCTGTGGACCGTGCAGCGCAAGAAGAAGAGTTTTCTCTTGAACTGCGTACTCGCGACCGCGAGCGTAAGCTAATCAAGAAAATTGAGAAAACACTTCAACTTATCGAAGATGATGATTTCGGCTATTGTGAGTCGTGCGGTATTGAAATCGGCATTCGCCGTTTAGAAGCGCGTCCAACAGCTGATCTTTGTGTTGATTGTAAATCTCTCGCAGAAATCAAAGAAAAACAACAAGGCAGAGGATAATCTCAGCCCTGTGTCCCCAAGCTTAAAGCAAACTGGGAGCTATCGCGGTCGATTTGCTCCCTCGCCTTCCGGACCGCTTCATTTCGGTTCTCTTGTGGCCGCCCTGAGTAGCTATCTAGATGCAAAAGTCAATCAAGGTAAATGGCTCGTTCGCATCGAAGATATAGACACACCGCGTGTAGTTGCGGGTGCTGCCGACAATATATTAACCACTCTTGAAGCATATGGCCTTTACTGGGATGAAGACGTTGTCTATCAATCGCAGCGCCATGCCCTATACCAGGCCTATTTGACGACACTAAAATCAGACTCCCTTATGTATGCGTGTCAATGTACTAGAAAGCAAATTAAAGCAATGGGTGGGTTTTATAACAATCATTGCCGAGCTTTAGCGCTAAGTTGGCAAGATAATGCTTTGCGCCTACAGCAGCGCTGTCCAGTTACTGAATTTAATGATGCAATACAAGGCATGGTTGTCATTCCCCCTGCAATTGCGCATGAAGATTACATCGTTAAACGCCGCGACGGCTTATTTGCTTATCAATTGGTGGTGGTCGTTGACGACATAGAGCAAAAGATTAGTCATATCGTGCGTGGTGCCGATTTGCTAGAACCCACAGCAAGACAAATTAGTTTATTTCAACAACTCAATCAGCCATCACCTGAGTACGCTCACGTCCCATTGGCTGTCGCAGAGCCCGGATTTAAGTTATCTAAGCAGAATCATGCTCCAGCTATTGATAACCAGAACCCGTTACCAACCCTTTATGCCGCGCTGCGTTATTTGCATGTGCCGGTTGATTCTCTCCATAATTATCAAGATGTTGACGCATTACTGACTCACGCTAGTGATATTTTTAGTCTAGATAGCGTTCCTAAAGTACAGGAAATTCAACTAGACTCTCTAGAAAATGGCGATTTTGCTTTTCGCCCACTGTTTTCAAGTACTTCAATTTAGTCTCATTTGAGTATATGATAGCGAGCCTTAAATGCGACCTGTTTTAAGACAAAAGCAGTGGTTCACAACGACTAGAATAGAAAACTTGATTGCTCAGGAGACGAGTTATTATTTCCAAGCTTGTAAACTTTTGCCGCCAGTTTGTAACTGGAAAAGGCGATGAGACGGTGAAAATGGCCAGCCCGACACCTGCGATAATTCCTCGCAGCGAGCATGGTATATCTCGTAAACAATTTAGCCCTAACGCTATCAAAGTACTCTATCGCTTAAAAGACGGTGGCTATGATGCCTACCTAGTTGGTGGTTGTATACGCGATATCATGCTAGGAATAGAGCCTAAAGACTTTGATGTCGTTACCAATGCAACACCTGAACAAATCAAAAAGCTCTTCCGTAACTGTCGCTTAATAGGTCGTCGCTTCCGCCTTGCGCACATTGTTTTTGGACGTGAAATTATTGAAGTTGCCACCATGCGTGGCCACCATCAAAGTGATGATTCTTGTGCCACGACAAGTCAAGCCAGCGAACACGGGCAGCTATTACGCGACAATGTCTACGGCAGTATTGAAGAAGACGCCGAGCGCCGCGACTTTACTATCAATGCGCTATATTATTCGATCAATGACTTTACTTTACGCGACTTTGCCGGCGGTGTTGCTGACATTAAAGCACGTAAAATTGAGCTGATTGGCGATCCTGAAACTCGCTATCGCGAAGATCCGGTACGTATGCTGAGAGCTATCCGCTTTGCAACCAAACTGGATATGGAGATTGCTACCCCGACCCGCACTCCGATTAAAGCACTAGCGCCGTTACTTGGGCATATTCCAGCTGCACGCTTGTTCGAAGAAACGCTAAAGCTATTTTTAAATGGTAAAGCGGAAGAAAACTTTCTTCAGATGCGTGAATACGGCTTGTTTGCACAATTATTCCCGGCGTTAGATAAAATCCTAGCACAGCCTGATAATGACTTTGAACGTCGCTTTATTCAGCAAATGTTTGCCAATACGGATAGCCGTATCAACGCGGATAAAAAAGTAACCCCTGCATTTATCTATGCAGCACTTTTATGGTTCCCGATTTTAGCTAAAAGCGAAGCGCTCGCGGCCGAAGGTATGAATGAATATGATGCCTTTATGCAAGCCATTAATCACGTCCTTGCTGAAAATGCTAAACACGTTGCTGTGCCTAAACGCTTTACTTTAGGTGCCCGAGATATCTGGCATATTCAACAACGCCTAGATAAACGTTCAGGCCAGCGTGCTTACCGCCTAAGCTTGCAGCCGAGATTTAAAGCCGCATATGATTTCCTATTATTGCGTGTTGAAAGTGGTGAGCAAGAGCAAGAAGAACTTGCAGCTTGGTGGACTGACTACCTCAAGAATGATGTCACCGGCCAAAAAGACATGGTGCGCAACTTAGGTAACCAAAGCAAGCCTAAGCGTCGTTATAATAGACGTAAGCCAAAAAGAAAACCAAAAGAAGATTAAATGAATATTGCGTACATTGGATTGGGTGCAAACCTATCCGAACCGATGGCACAAATACAGCGAGCACTCGATGTGCTCGCCGCCCATCCTGACCTCTCGCTTGTCCAGCACTCTAGCCTGTATGGCTCAAAACCTATGGGCCCTCAAGATCAACCTGATTATGTGAATGCCGTAGCAAAACTAGCGACATCATTAACAGCAGAATCTTTACTCGATGTGTTGCAACAAATAGAGCTTGAACATGGTCGTGTACGCAAAGCTGAGCGCTGGGGACCGCGCACGCTCGATTTAGATATTCTGCTTTTTAATACCGACACCATTAACAGCGATAGACTTACGGTACCGCATTACGGCTTGAAAGAAAGAGAATTTGTCGTCTATCCACTACAAGAGATAGCGCCAGAGCTCAAATTACCTGATGGCACTGAGCTTAGCTCTTTAACACAAAAGTTACCACTTAACGGATTAGCAATCCTCAAATAAACCAATCCAAGGGGTTTACCATGGCAAAAATTTCCGTCTCAACACTTGCCAAAATGAAGCGTGAAGGAACAAAAATAACAGCCCTCACCGCATACGATGCAAGTTTTGCAAAGTTATTTCACGATAATGGCGTAGATGTCATCTTAGTGGGTGATTCTCTGGGTATGGTTTTACAAGGTGGTGAAGACACTTTAGCCGTTACCACGGATGACATTGCCTATCACACCCGTTGTGTCAGAGCTGGTAGTAAAGAGCTATTCGTTATCGCCGATATGCCTTTTATGAGCTATTCAGATCCGCAGTCAGCCTGTCAGAATGCAGCTACCTTGATGCGCTCTGGTGCTAATATGGTTAAGCTTGAAGGTGGTGAATGGCTTTACGACAGCATTGCACTGCTTACTCAGCAAGGGATCCCAGTTTGTGGTCATTTAGGTTTAACCCCACAATCAGTGCACGTGTTTGGCGGCTTTAAAATTCAAGGTCGTGAAGAAGCACAAGCGCAAAAGATGATAGCCGATGCACAAGCGTTAGAACGTGCTGGTGCTCAAATGATTGTGATTGAATGTGTGCCTTCAGCACTGGCTAAACGTATTACCGACGCCGTGGCAATTCCGGTCATTGGTATTGGCGCTGGTAAAGAGACCGATGGCCAAATTTTGGTTATGCATGACTTGGTCGGTATTTCTGCAGGCTATATTCCTAAGTTTTCGAAGAACTTCCTGCTCGAAACTGGCAACATGCCAGATGCGGTGAAAAAGTTTTGTGCAGACGTGCAATCAGGTGACTTCCCAGGGCCTGATCACGAATTTAATTAAATTTGCGATGAGCGATGCTTATCGCTGAGTCTGATCCAAGCGTTTTGTTTGGGTTGGTATTGTTATTATTGAGTTAGAGTACAACATGCAATCAGTTACTGAGATTAAATCGTTACGAAGCCAGACTAAAGCTTGGCGCCAACAAGGGTTGAGCATTGCCTTCGTACCAACGATGGGCAACCTTCACCGTGGTCATTTTTCCTTAGTAGAAAAAGCGAAAACCCTAGCGGATAAAGTCGTTGTCAGTATCTTTGTAAACCCAATGCAATTTGGTGCGAACGAAGACCTCGACAGCTACCCACGTACGCTTGAGCAAGACAAGCAAGGCCTTGCAGAACTAGAAACCGATATTGTATTTACGCCTACCGTTGAGACCATATATCCTAACGGCCTAAATGCGCAGAGTTTTGTTGATGTGCCGGGAGTATCTGAAGGACACTGTGGTGGTACACGCCCTGGACACTTTCGTGGCGTTGCAACGGTTGTCACTAAACTGTTTAACTTAGTGCAACCTGATTTTGCCTGCTTTGGTGAAAAAGACTTTCAACAATTACAGGTCATCAAAACAATGGTGAAAGACTTGTCTATTCCTGTTGAAGTGATTGGTGTTGCGACTCAAAGAGAAGTTTCTGGACTGGCGATGAGCTCACGTAATGGTTACCTCTCTGAATCTGAAAAAGATACTGCTAAAGTACTTTTTCAAGCGCTAAAAGCAGCAGCTGGCGCTATAGAGAATGGCGAAAAAGACTTTTCGAAGGTAACAAAAAATGCAACAGAAATGCTGCATAATGCGGGTTTAAAGTTGGATTATTTTAACATTTGTCAAAAAGATAGCTTGAAACCTGCTACACTCGAAGATAATCAACTCGTCATTCTTGCCGCAGCTTTTCTTGGCAAAGTCAGACTGATTGATAATATTCAAGTCACAGTCTAAGGAATAATAATGAAAATTGCGTTCGCCTTATTAGTATTTTCTACCACCCTATTGGGGTGCAGTAACTCTATCTCACCTGAGTTGAATCAGTGTGCACAGCAGAACTATCAATGCGAACGCAGCTGTGAGATGCAAAACACACCAGAGACAATGTCTTTACAGATATGCACTGATAAATGTATTGAGCAGTATAATGCCTGCAAAGTACAGGCTGAAAAAATTACCGAGAGCAAACGATAGTTTGCTCTTTTTGGCAAAAAAATTCCCTTAATATTCTTTTAAATACAAGCACTTTCTAATTCCCGCCGTTATTTTTTATTCACCTTTTTAGAATATTTTGCGATACAATAAACTGGTCTGATGAGATAGACATACAACACCAACTTAACTTGGCTCAAGACTTGGTTTCTTAAACAATGCAAGCAGTGAGCACTAACTTTTCTTAATAACTTGTTATTTCTGGTTTTTATTCTAATCTCTAAGACAAAAGTAACACTATTGTTGAGCTCAGTATCAGCGCTTTTAATGAGTGTTACAGACACGACTCTTTGCAAAGAAAATGGGAATCAATATGAAAAAGTCAGCAATTGCTTTAGCGATAGCGCTTGGGACAGTGAGTTTTCACAGCGCCGCTGAGATCAGAATTAATGGTTTTGCTTCCATTATTGGTGGTCAAACGCTAGATAGTGACGACACACTATATGGCTATGACAATGATTTTGATATGGAAAACCGTAGTTTATTCGCCCTACAACTTTCCGCCGATCTACAAGAAAGTCTAACTGCCACAGCACAGATCGTAGGCCGTGGTCAGAATGACTTTGATGCCGAGTTTGAATGGGCATACTTAACTTATGCGATTTCAGACTCGTCACAGATAAGCGCAGGTAAAATGCGTATACCATTCTATCGCTATTCTGACTTTTTAGATGTGGGTTATGCATACCGCTGGGTTAAACCACCTCAATCTGTATATAACCTAAGCTTTAGCACCTATAACGGATTGAGTTATATCCATAATTCGACATTAGGGGAGTGGGAAAGCACTGTACAGCTAGCTTTAGGCAGCGTAGATGACGACATTGTTGCTATTACCTACTCAGATGAAGCTGAGTTGAACAACACAGTAGGTATTAACTGGACACTAAGCAGAGATTGGTTTAGTGCGCGTGCGGCCTACTTTGCTACCGAAGCGAGCATTAGTGCAGCTAATAGCCCTGAACTATCGGGGTTGTTGGCAGGGTTAACTGGCTATGGGCTAACTCAACAAGCGGATGATATTGCTGTCGATAAGGATGATGCTTACTTTGCCGCGATTGGTATTGCTATCGACTATAACGATATCTTGTTCGATGCAGAATACACTCAGTTTGAAGTGGATAACAGCATACTAGCTAAACAACAGCAGTATTACGCTTCCCTCGGTTACCGTATTGATGCATGGACAGTCCACCTAACCTACGAACACAATGAAGATAAGAATGAGAATGACGAGTTTAACTCTGTCCCACTCACCATCACCGCTCCAAATGGTGTAACCATTCCTGTCACGACCGATCCAACCAATCCAAATGCACCTTATTTAAGAACACTTGTTAATGGTGCGCTTGCAGGTGCTCGTGCAGAATCAGAAACGTGGAGTATTGGTGCACGTTATGACTTCCATCCGTCAGCAGCATTCAAGATTGAACTAAACCAATTCGATAACACATTGACAGATCAAAAAGTTGAACTGTTGAGCTTCGGTATCGATTTAGTATTCTAACGGAGGCTAATATGATTAAAAAAATAATGACCTTAGGGCTACTGTTAGCCAGCCAAGCAGCTTTAGCAGATGTTGCCGTTATCGTGAACTCAGCAAATGCATCTACTGTGGATGACGGTACTATCAAAAAGTTATTCCTTGGCAAAAGCAAATCATTTGCCGATGGTAGTAGTGCGACCCCTGTGAATCAGGATGGTAATGCTGTATTTGACGAGTTTAACGACAAAGTGATTGGTAAATCGAGCTCTCAACTAAATGCCCATTGGTCTAAATTAGTATTCACCGGTAAAGGAACACCTCCGAAGAAGCTAGATAGCGATCAAGCGGTAATCGATTTTGTTTCGAGCAATGCAGACGCAATCGGTTATATTGATGCAAGTAAAGTAACCGGAGCCGTCAAAGTGATTGGTAAATACTAGGGCCTGTTGACCTTTGCTGTTTGATTTTTGTTCTTCTGAGTGTTTTTTGGTCGCGACGCTCGACTTGCCGCCTAGTGATCTAGACAAAGGTTGAGCAACAATGAACAAAGCGCACTCAGGTGAACCCAAAGGGCAGCGCTTGATTGGCATTTCTACTGTGTTCTCGCCTGACCCACATAGAATGACTATGCTACGCAGGCTCTGCCTTGTATAAATACCAATCAAACTGCTGCAAAAGCAAACTTGAAAGATAAACAGGCCCTAATATTCCTTATCAAATAAAAACAGCCACTTAATGTGGCTGTTTTTATTTATCGTTTACAAATTAAGCCACTAGACTCTAAATTTTGAGGTTGCATCTTTCAAGTTGTCGGACAGTACATGGAGATTTTCAGCAACGTCTTGCACTTCATTCAACGCTTGCATTGTGTCTTGGAAAGACTGGTGCATAGATGTCACATTATTTACTACCATAGCTGCTACCGAGGTCTGCTCTTCCGTTGCCGCAGCAATTTGACCATTCATGCTATTAATTGACAAGATTTGTGCTGCTATCTGCTCAATCGACTGCCCGGTTTGTGCTGCAGCTTCAGCGTTATTAATTGCCATACTGCTTGCACTTGTCATTGCTTTCACCGCTTGATTTGCCGCTTCTGTTAACACATTTAAAAGTTCTCTTATCTCATTGGTCGACTTTGCTGTTCTTGAGGCTAATTCGCGGACTTCATCGGCAACCACCGCAAAACCTCGACCTTGCTCACCAGCACGAGCCGCCTCAATCGCAGCATTCAAGGCTAGTAAATTGGTTTGCTCTGCAATTGATGTGATCACATTTAATATTTGCGTCACGTTCTGCGTATCATCAGCTAGCTTATTGATCGTCTCTGCTGCATGATTAATTTCTTCACTTAACGCTTGTGATTCGTTAACTGACACCTGAATTTGGCGCTTACTCTGCTCAACTTCTTGTTCGGCCAGCTGGGCAGCATCAGACGCCTGTGACGCCGAGTGAGAGATATCACCCACACTTAACCGCATTTCTTCCATAGATTGACGTACCACTTCCGCGTCATGCGTTTGTTGATTCGTTGCCCCTTCTGCTTTTTCCATCCCCTGAACTAGACGACTTGAGTCTTTCATCAAAGGCTCGACGACACTCATCACCTCGACAACCGCCCCTTTTAGTAACGCAACAAACTCATTGAAGTTTATAGATACTTGGCCAATTTCATCGTGAGAGCGTACATTGAGCGTAGTAGACAAAGAACCCTGCCCCTGCGCTAATAGTTTCAGATTTTGCGCCGCATCCTTAGCAGAGTTGCCAATACCTCTTGCAATCACAACCGCTAAGAAAACCAGCACAAGTAAAGAAATAACGGCCACAATCAACATTATCGTGAGCGCGTTTGCTGAGCGCTCTTCGGTATTTTGAAGTAATTCAACAAAACGATCATTCGCGTTCGTTTTAGCCTTGGTAAAATCTGCAACTAGGCCTTCGTAGATTTCAGTTTTCTTTTTGGCATCTTCTTGGATACGGGAAAAATCGGCTGTACCATCTATCATTCCCCCAGCAATTTGTTGCGCAATTTTGCCGTATTGTGCAAGTTCGTCGCTATTATCTGAAGGCATAAAGCCGCTTTGTACCGACTCAATTTTTTGCAGGTTAGCTTGGATTTGCTGTTGATATTCTTTTGCTTTATCTAGTAATTCAGCATCCCCGAAGGTTACAGCTTGAGTGAATAGCTCATCTAAATTCTGCAGCTTATTTGCGTTTTCTGTAGCGAGGTTAAGAATTTTGTATGTCTGCTCCTCTAATTCATTTAATGCCCTTTGATTAGAGCTAATAGCGTTGTAATTAACAAACACGATAACCACAAAAGCGACAACCGCAACGAGCGTAATTGCGTGGATCTTTTTGGTGATACTAAGATCAGCAAAAGCAGTACCTAGACTCATATATACACCTTTTGAAGTAAGACGAGTTCATTATCGACTGATTTATTATAAATTTTAACTAAATATAGAATATTTCCAGCTTTTTTGCCGCTTGAGGATGAAGATTTAAACAAATTATTCAATCTGGGAACATGGAAGTGTGAAAATAAAAAATGCCGCTCAATGAGCGGCATCAATAACAACAAGTAATTAGCGGGTTGAGTAATTGATTAAAGTAAACCTAACTTTTTCAATTCACGTGTCGCCATTTCGCTAGAAAGAGGAACATAACCGTCTTTCTCAACAATTTTTTGACCTTCTTTAGACAATACCATCTTCAAGAATTCAGCTTCGATAGGTGCTAATTCTTTATTAGGGTGCTTGTTCACATATAGGTATAGGAAGCGAGCCAGTGGGTATTTACCCTGTGCCACATTTTCTAATGTTGCATCAACGTAGTTCGTGCCTTTTTTCGCTAGTGGTACGGTACGTACGCCTGACGTTTTATAACCGATACCAGAATAGCCAATCGCATTCACTGAAGACGAGATAGACTGTACTACAGACGCAGAACCTGGCTGCTCGTTAACATTATTGCGGAAGTCACCTTTACACAGTGCTTTTTTCTTGAAGTAACCATAAGTACCAGATACTGAGTTACGACCATAAAGCTGAATATCTTTTGCTGCCCAATCACCCGTTAGACCAACATCACTCCAGCGATTTGCCTGTGCTGCCGAACCACACTTGCGCGTTGAAGAGAAGATTGAATCAACCTGTTCAATTGTTAAGCCTTCAATTGGGTTATCTTTGTGTACAAATACCGCTAGCGCATCAATTGCTACGCGGATTTCTGTTGGCTTATAACCATAACGCTTTTCAAAAGCTTCGATTTCTTTTGACTTCATCTTACGGCTCATAGGGCCGAAGTTTGCCGTTGCTTCCGTTAGTGCTGGTGGCGCAGTAGAAGAACCAGCAGCTTGGATTTGGATATTTACGTTAGGGTAAATTCTTTTATATTCTTCTGCCCAAAACGTCATCATGTTGGCAAGCGTATCAGAACCTACAGAAGAGAAGTTTCCTGAGATACCGCTGGTTTTATTATACTCTGGTAACTTTTCGTCTAAAGCAGATACTTGAGTAGAAACTAATGTAGTAATAGCCACACCCATTGCGGCAACTAAGCTTTTAAATTTCATTGGGGTCACTCCAGTTGTTGGTCCCAGTTATTTTACGCAGCTCATTGTGCAGCGATAAAATGACAATAAAATTACCCTTAAATTACACTTTTATGACTTTCATCATTTGTCATAAAAATTCGCTTTTGTTTGGGGAAAGCAAACCAAAAGCGAGAGCCTTCACCCACTTTGCTTTCAATATGTAAAGCTGAGTCATGGCGAGACAACACATGTTTAGTAATTGCTAAACCAAGGCCCGAGCCGCCTGTTTTTCGGCTTCGTGCTTTATCCACACGGTAAAAACGTTCAGTTAGTCGGTTAATGTGTTCAGGCGCGATACCATCGCCATTATCGACGACACTAAACGTCGGCAAGTCGTTTTCTAAATACCAACGTACATGAATATGCCCACCGGGTTTGGTGTAATGAATAGCATTAAAAATTAAATTTGAGTAAGCACTGCGTAACTCATCCCCAGCCCCTTTGATATCCAAAGTCGGATCAATATCAAAAACGAGCTCATGGCCCTTTTCCTGATTAAGTGACTTCGCTTCGGTATGAATAAGGTCAAGCATCGCTGGAATATTCACGGCTTTGTCATTGTCTTGCTTTCTCGCCCCTTCGATTCGAGACAAGGAAAGAAGCTGATTTACCAGACTGTCCATCCGTTTACACTGATCTATCATAGTACCATGTGCTTTAGCCCACATTGCGGGGGGTGGCATATTATCGCTATCCATCATCTCTAGATAGCCAGCCATGACGGTTAGCGGCGTCCTTAGCTCATGAGATACGTTTGCAACAAAGTCTTTGCGCATCTGCTCTAATTGCTTTAGTCGGCTAACATCACGCGCCACTAGCATAAGCTGCTCGGCATAAGGCATTACTCGTATTTCCAACACTTGCTCATGTGCAAGCCCGGTCTCAAGCTCTAATGCTTCATCAAAGCGATGTTCATGCATGTATTTTACAAATTTAGGATCTCGGATAAGGTTATCCAATCTTTGGCCATGATCTGTAGGCCATTGCAAACCTAACACTTTCAAGGCTAATTGGTTACACCACACAATACTGAGATCTTGTTGCAGTACAACGACCGCGTCAGGGATAGCTTCAGCGCCCTCTCGAAAACGTCGGATCAGTTCAGCGAGTTCATTACGCTTTTTGCGATTACGTTGTTGAAGCTGATAGATCCCTTCAAACACTTGTTCCCAAGCGCCCTTACCTTCAGGTGGATTAAAACTACGTTGGTTGAGCAGCCAGTCGCTCAAACGATAGAGTTGTTTGTAATGCCAAACTAATAAGACGAAAGCACCGATGAAAAGAAACAGAAAAGGTGCACTGACTAAATAGCCAATTAAGGCTAATGGTAGGAAATACAAAAACAGGCGTCTTGTTAACGCCTGCTTATCAATCACTCGATACATAGACTAAATCCATTTAGGAACCAAATAATTCAGTTCCTCTTGGAATACTAATTACAGTTTACTCGAAAAGCGGTAACCTGCACCACGTACGGTTTGCACTAAGCGATCATGACCAAGCGGTGCGATAGCTTTACGTAAGCGACGAATATGAACGTCTACAGTGCGATCTTCAACGTACACATTAGTACCCCATACGTGATCTAACAGCTGTTCACGGCTATAAACACGTTCAGGGTGTGTCATGAAGAAATGTAATAAACGAAACTCTGTTGGCCCCATATCTAACTCAGTGCCTGCAGATGTCACTCGGTGAGAAATAGGGTCTAAACGTAATCCGTGAACTTCTATCGCTTCTTCTAGCGACGTAGGCGAAACTCGGCGCATTACCGCTTTGATACGAGCCATTAGCTCTTTGGGAGAGAAAGGCTTTGTCACATAATCGTCCGCACCAACCTCTAATCCTTTAACTTTGTCTTCCTCTTCACCTCTTGCCGTTAGCATGATGATTGGGATCTGACGGGTATATTCACTTTGCTTAAACTTTTTAGCAATTTGAATACCACTGCCTCCTGGCAGCATCCAGTCTAGTAGCACCATATCTGGATAAGGTTCTACCATAGCAGCAACCGCTGAATCATAGTCTTCCGCTTCAATTGCTTGAAAACCATTTTGCTCTAGTACGAACACCAACATTTCTCTGATAGGTGCTTCATCATCAACTACAAGTACTTTACGTGACATTCCCAATGTTCTCTCGTTACCGACGTTGTTGATGTCATTATTATGACTAACTGTGACATTTTTATGAAAGTGTAACGTGTAAACGCAAAACAAGCCAAAAAAATCTCTTTTTTGGCTACAAAGGGAATACCTTATTTATTTATAGTCATATGATTTTAAACATATTTTATGCTAAACATTGGTTTCAAAATAGTGTTTTCGAAATATAGACTAAGACCTCCAAGCCATACAATAAAAGCGACGCCGCAATTCACCGCAAAATCAGCACGCCTTTTGTAAATAGCCATACGCTTTTGTAAATTAAAAGTCATACCTCAATGTGACCGCCATCGTGTTGTGATCTTCGTTGTTATCCAAAGAAAATTTCGAATACCAAAGATACATACGAGCTTGTTTACTTAAACTTTTTTCCACACCCACAGAGGCTGCATTGCCAGAGTCCTTCAGCTTACCTGCTGCCCCATCCGAATCTTGATATTGAGCCAGTAAGGTATATGACTCAATTTGGTAGGCAGCACTCACCATAAAACTGTCTACTTCCTCATCACTATCTATCGCTTCATTTTGTTGATACATACCGCCGAGTTTAAAGTCCCCTAGTTTTCCTTGTACCGTCACGCGATTAATGTCTTGTCCCGCGACTTTATTATCATGGGCAACAGCAACATATACATTGGTTTTCTTGAGTTTGCTATCACCGTAACTTGCCGACAAAGATAAGCCATCTTCACCATTTTGTTTGCTGTTGTCTTCGGCAATATAACTCACCGTAAACTGCAAATGATTGATCGCTGGAGTCGTATATTGCACGGTGTCACCAAGGCGATTTTCACCAACAAAGAACGAATTAATATCACCAAAAAAGTCATTCATTAAGTCCACTTTGCCTTGCGACTTTTTCATCGGTGTATCATCACGGCCGATCAGGAGCTGACCATAGCTCCCTTTAACCCCAAGATACTGAGAGCGTGCTGTAAGGTTATCACCTGATTTACCATCTTTGTCTTGATCCGTGATCTCAACTTGGAATTCATATTTATAAAAAATCTCAAGTCCTTCTTGCAGCTTTGCAGCTCCCTTTAATCCCATGCGAGAGTTATAACTTTCAATTGAAGTATCGCTGTCACCATCTTTATCAGAATTCTGTACACCGACATGAGCTCTACCGTATAGAGATACAGCTTCGTTTGCATAACTACAAACACTCATAGAGCAAAGGCTTAGAGCAACAAATGGTAGGTATTTCATTTTCATCTTTGATCACCTTGGATAGTATTTGGGCGCAGTACAACAAGGTTTGAGATGCCGAAGCCAGACAGAGAGGACGCAGCGAACAGATCTCGTATTTTTAAAGTTAGACACTTTTAGCTGGAGATCAAGAAACTGACTCCGGGATCAGTATTTTATTAACTGCTAGGGATCATCCACTGTCAGGATCAGATTTTTACTAACAAGATCGTCCCCAAGATCATTTTCTTACTAACTTCTTACTGCTTCACGCTGGATCAAGTTGGTATAAAAATGATCTAAGCGAAGCTAACTTATTGATCTGAGGTTTTGAAATATATCCACTTAGTCAAACAATGATCTTTGTTAGTAAAGATCTGATCCCTATTTAACCTGAGGTTTGGATAAGAAATGTTCCAACTTATTGTTACTAAGCCACAACTTAGTTTTTTCCTTGTCTAGCCAGAGAGTTTTAGGGAAAACAAGGCGAATTTACGCACCAATAGCTGGACGCAGTTAGCGCTAAAACTGGCTGCTAGAAAGACATTAATTATCCGCAGCTCAGGTTATTTACCTCGCTAGTAAAATGGCGATCTAAGTATATTTTCACCTTGCAAGCGCTATTGAACATTGGCTTCCAATCAAGGATCAGATACAAAAAAGCCTCTATTTCAGAGGCTTTTTGAGGTATCAAAGTGCGATGCACAATTTTACTTAGTCAAATTTTGATCCGGTAAGTTATTTCACTTTAGGATCTAACTCACCTGTTAGATATCTCAAGTGCATATCATCAAGTGAAATTGGCTTGATCTTAGCTGCTTGACCTGCTGTACCGAACGCTTCGTAGCGCGCAATACAGATCTCAGTCATCGCTTTCGTCGCTTCAGCTAAGAATTTGCGTGGATCGAAATTGCTTGGGTTTTGCGCAAGGTGGCGACGAATAGCACCTGTTGATGCTAAACGTAGATCGGTATCGATATTAACTTTACGAACACCGAATTTAATACCTTCAACAATTTGCTCAACCGGTACACCGTAAGTCTCAGGGATTTCACCACCAAACTCATTGATGATTGCTAACCAGTCCTGCGGAACTGAAGACGAACCATGCATTACTAAGTGAGTATCAGGAATACGAGCGTGGATTTCTTTGATGCGGTTAATTGCTAAGATATCGCCCGTTGGTGGACGAGTAAATTTATAAGCACCGTGTGATGTACCACATGCAATAGCAAGCGCATCTACATTGGTTTTCTTGACGAAGTCTGCGGCTTCTTCAGGATCTGTTAGTAGCTGATCTTCTGTTAATTTACCTTCAGCGCCAATACCGTCTTCTTCACCAGCTTCACCAGTCTCAAGAGAACCAAGTACACCTAGCTCGCCCTCAACAGACACGCCACACGCGTGCGCCATTTCAACGGTACGACGAGTAACATCCACATTATACTCGTAGCTTGAAGGCGTTTTACCGTCTTCCATTAGAGAGCCGTCCATCATGACTGATGAGAAACCAAGTTGAATTGAGCGCTGACATACAGCAGGTGAAGTACCATGATCTTGGTGCATTACAACTGGAATATGAGGCCATTCTTCTACAGCCGCTAAAATCATGTGGCGGATAAATGGTGCACCAGCATATTTGCGTGCACCAGCAGAACCTTGCACGATAACCGGACTATTTGTCTTGTCCGCAGCTTCCATGATCGCACGCATTTGCTCTTGGTTATTCACGTTAAATGCCGGAACGCCATAACCATGCTCAGCTGCATGATCGAGAAGTTGACGCATACTGATTAAAGCCATATTGCTTTTCTCCAATTGTTGATAGCCACCGCTATCGGTTTGAACGGATAATATGTTTACACCAGCTTAAACTGATGAAGTTAACCACTTTATTTGTTGGCTAACCGGACGCTACGCGTCGTCAAGTAAACATCAAGTATGTGAGAGAGTGATGTTTACCTGATATTAAGAGGCAGCTTAACGCTACCTCAATCAATTTTAGTCTCTAGCTCGCTGCTCAAGCATGGCGACCGCAGGAAGCGTTTTACCCTCAAGGAATTCAAGGAAAGCACCACCACCTGTAGAAATATAAGAGATATCTTGCTCAACACCATACTTATCGATAGCAGCTAACGTATCACCACCACCAGCAATTGAGAATGCTGACGACTTAGCGATAGCATTGGCAATCGCTTCAGTACCATTACCAAATTGGTCAAATTCGAATACGCCCACAGGGCCATTCCAAACCACAGTGCCAGCATTTGCAATGATATCAGCAAGTTGAGTTGCTGTATCAGGACCGATGTCGAAGATCATGTCTTCGTCTGAAACTTCGCTTACATCTTTAATGGTAGCAACAGCAGATTCTGAAAACTCATTACCTACAACCACATCAGTCGGAACAGGAATATCACCGTCATTCGCTCTAGCAGCGGCCACTAGCTTGTTCGCTTCAGGGATCAAATCCGCTTCGTACAGCGACTTACCGACAGGGTTACCCGCTGCAGCAATGAAAGTATTTGCAATACCGCCACCAGTCACGAGTTGGTCAACAACCTTAGACAATGAATCAAGCACGGTTAGTTTGGTTGATACTTTAGAGCCGCCAACGATGGCCACCAAAGGACGAGCTGGGTTATCTAGTGCTTTGCCAAGTGCGTCTAGTTCAGCCGCAAGCAATGGACCTGCACAAGCCACCTCAGCATACAAGCCAACACCATGTGTTGAAGCCTGTGCGCGGTGCGCAGTACCAAAGGCATCCATCACGTAGACATCACAAAGCGCTGCTAGTTTTTTCGCAAGTACTTCATCGTCTTTCTTCTCGCCAACGTTAAAACGCACGTTTTCGAATACGATAACTTCATTGTCTTGTACATCCACGCCGTCAAGATAGTCAGTCACTAAACGTACATCTTGAGATAACGCATCATTAAGATAATCCACAACCGGCTGCATAGAATATTGTGCATCATATTCTCCCTCAGTTGGACGACCAAGGTGAGACATCACCATCACTTTAGCACCTTTTTCTAGCGCTAATTTGATACTAGGTAGTGCAGCACGGATCCGCGCGTCCGACGCGACTTTGCCATCTTTAATTGGCACATTTAGGTCTTCGCGGATCAACACACGCTTGCCGTTTAAATCTAAATCCGCCATCTTAATGACTGACATTGGACATCTCCTTAAAGAACGATACATTTTGTTATCTACAAGGCAGCAATCGTTTGCTACCTCGGTTTGAATTATTGTTTTAATTTTGTGCAGACAATTTGATTATAACAGCGTCTGAAACAAATGATTAGCCACGCATCATCACGCAAGCGGTATCAAGCATACGATTAGCAAAACCCCACTCGTTATCACACCAAACTAGTAGCTTAACCAAGCGCTTGTGACTCACTCGAGTTTG
Source organism: Pseudoalteromonas sp. OF7H-1 (assembly GCF_022347825.1). Lineage (NCBI taxonomy): Bacteria > Pseudomonadati > Pseudomonadota > Gammaproteobacteria > Alteromonadales > Pseudoalteromonadaceae > Pseudoalteromonas > Pseudoalteromonas sp. OF7H-1. The sequence goes on from NZ_JAKRFX010000027.1 coordinate 41,221, forward strand.
CGTACCATCTATAATACAAGAATGTGGATCGTGATTAAAATCAACCGACACTAGCGGCTCTTCAGTGTAGCTCAGTACCCCTTCTAAACGGCCACCAGCAGCCTGCTTTAGAACTGAGTTTACCGCATCAATTGTGACATTTTCATTGAGCGTCACACTCAGATCCATCGCCGTAACATTGATTGTTGGCACCCGTACCGCGATCGCCTCAAAACGACCTTGGAACTTAGGTAAAATACGTTCAATACCGCGAGCCAGCTTAGTATCAACAGGAATGATGGATTGGCTTGCCGCACGCGTACGACGCAAATCACTGTGATAAGCATCAATCACTTGTTGATCATGCATAGAGGCGTGAATAGTAGTAATAGCACCGGACTCAACACCAAACTTATCGTCTAGCACTTTAATTACCGGAACAATACAGTTTGTTGTACATGAGCCGTTAGACACAATGGTGTGCTCAGGTAACAGTATTTCTTCGTTGATACCGAAGATCACCGTCGCATCAACATCAGCATCCGCAGGATGTGAAAATAATACTTTCTTTGCCCCAGCCTGAATATGCGCAAGTGCGTGCTGACGAGAATGATAGACGCCAGTGCAATCGAGCACCACATCAACATCCAGCGCGCGCCAAGGCAGGTGACTTGGATCTGGCTCTGAAAATAACTGGATCTTATCCTCAGCTACTTCCAAAAAAGATTCTGTTAACGAAACTGGAAAAGCAAAACGCCCATGTGAGGTATCGTATTTTAGAAGATGCGCGATCCCTTTAGGATCCGCCAACTCATTGATGGCTACAATTTGTATTTCGTGGTGACGACCCGACTCATAGAGTGCTCTTACGATATTACGCCCTATTCGACCAAAGCCATTAATTGCAAGCTTGATTGTCATTAAATTGAAAATCCATGAAGTCGCAAGTACGAAAGTTCCCCTTCGTTTTGATGGCGCTATTGTAATCGACCTGAGTGAAATGTGTAAGGGGCTAGGGCAATTTTTTAACTCAAGTTAAATCCGCAATTTTACATTTACCGCCAGCACAAATGGCCTGAGATTGCGCCAACAGTAGTTCCGCTGTCGCTAAAGCATCGCTAAGCGCATCATGCAATTGGTGAGGAGGTAAACCATAACGCATTCTACAAGCGTTTAGTGTTAATGCATCTTGCGCCAACGGATAGCCTTGCTTTAACACACGACGCTTATCTATCTGCATGGTATCTAACAACAAAGCAGGTCTTACGTTTAGCTCAAAGCGCTGAAATGCCGCCTTAAGAAACGCCCAATCCATCTGTACGTTATGACATACCAACACTTTACCGTGGAGCGCGCGCTGAAGCGCCAGCAACAAAGTTTGTAAGGACTCACCATCTGCCAATTGACTACTATCAATACCGTGAAAAACTGGACTTTGTGCAAGCGTTCGCACTTCACTGTTCAAATGATACTGTGCATCTTTCACCTGGATCCGCATATTTTTAATCGGCAACCAACCAGCCGACACAATTTCATGGCGCTTTGGATCAAGCCCGGTGAGCTCAAGGTCTAGCACCACCAACTCGGCTTGCGCAAACGGCTGATGTTTATAGCGCCACTTAGCAACAGAGTGAGAAAACCAGTTCATTGCTTATAAACTCCCTCGAGCAAACTTAAACGCACTCGCCTGCTGTGCTTGTTTGACTAAATAAAATGCTTCTTTGAGTTGATGGCGTTCAAGAGAAGAGAGGTTTTCTGGGTTAATACAATTTCCAGGTAATCCTTCACGGTTAATTTGGGTCTTTAACCGCAATTGTGTTAAGAATCGCCAACAGTCTTTTAGATTGTCGATATCCGACTTAGCAAGCAATGGGCTTTTAGTCAGTGCCTCTAGGCGCTCTAAGGTGTTAGCTCTTGCAACCCCCACTTTTAGCGCATACAACCTAACCACATCGTTGATAATAGCAACCCCACGCTTTTTCAGATCTAAATACTTATGTTTGCTCTTGTCTTTTTCCAGCTTAAATTGTTGAAAGATCCCGATCGGTACCGAGTTTGCGTTGATGTCTGTCGCCATTGCCGCATAAAACAACTCGTTTCGACTGATCTGCTCCAAAGATTGGCGCAGGGTCGCATAGAGATCGCTGGCGCCATCAATAAAACGCATATCAAAGTAGATCTTGCAATTAAGCATCGCTTTTGGCGTAGGAGACAAGATCCACTTGCTAAATTTGGCGGTCCACTGGGCAACTGTGCCACGGCAATCTGCATTACTAGCCATGATATTTCCCGGGCAAGATTGAATACCGCACTCGTTGAGTTGCTCACAGACAAACGCGCCTAAAGCAGCAAAGTAACGACGATCGTTTTCGCTGATATTGTCTGGTAGCAATAAACCATTGTCTTGATCTGAATGTAAGGTCTGCTCTTCTCGTGCCTGAGAGCCAAAACAGATCCACGCGAAGCGACATGGCGCGGCACCATGCTGCTGTTGATATAAATAGATTAATCTTGATGTTAGCGCATCAGTGAGGCCACTTAATAGCTTGCCAATCAGTGAAATATCTTCGATATGATAGGAAAATTGACGCAATAGATCTGGGATCTCCTGAGCGCAGTTTTTGATAGCCAGAAGATTTTGTGCTTTATAGATCCTGCCAATAAGTTGCACTGGATCACTTTTTTGCTGTCTCAGCAGATCGGTGCTGGTCAGCATGCCCAATGGTTTATACGCTTCATTTAACACAGGTAAATGATGAATATTGTGCTTAAGCATTAAATGCAGGGCCGAAAACACACGATTGTTTTCAAAAATATGTTTTGGCTTTTCCGTCATGATCTCAGCAAGTGGAGCACTGGGATCTTTGTCTTGCGCTAGAACTCGATTGCGCAGATCTCTATCCGTCACAACGCCAACCAAGCGCGCTTGCTCCGTGACCATAATTGATGAAACACGATGCTGGCTCATCAATTTGGCAGCTTCACGAATACTCGCTGTCGGCGCGATAGTAACCGCATCTTTAGTCATTAGCTCAGATATTTTCCGCTCTGACCAAGTTTCGCTTTGCTGTTTATAACGAGAAGAAAGTAGTCGGTTAGCGTGTGCTCTAACAAAGTATTGCTCAAAAGGTTTATATTCTCGGCGCAAAAAATCAAAGTTCTGCTCATTGAGAATATAAACCAAGCCATCTTTTTGAACTTCGATGCGATTTTGAATGGCATCACCGGTTAATAAAGAAGGATAACCAAAGTAGTCTCCCTCGCTCATACGACCAATGACTTCGTCTTTTGCTGAGATAAGATCAACCACACCCGAGCGCAGCAAATATAGATTTGGCTTGCCATCTTGAAGCCAATCTTGTTGATTCGTCTGGCTAAGATAAACAATTTCGATATGTTTTGAAAAGTAGCTGGCAGCCGCTTCGGGCAATTCAGAAAACGGGGCTTGTTTATAAACAAACTGAAAGACATCTTGAATTTCTGGCGTCATACCTAACTGTCCTTTTAATCGTCTACAATTTTGCACTATCAAAAACAAATTTGCCCAGCACACTGGCTGGGCAAATTCGATTAGCATTGCTTAGTGTGCGTGAGCAGCGCTAGACCCTTTAGGGTTACGGATCCCATCAACCATCACTTTGACTTCTTCAGGTGTATCCGCGGTTACCTTCATAACCAGTGCAGCTACAACGAAGTTCACTAGCATACCTACAATACCGATCCCTTCAGGAGAAATCCCAAACAACCAGTTTGCAGGGGCATTTAGCTCAGGGCTGACAAACTTAAAGTAAATAATATAAGCTGCAGTGAAGCCTATACCCGTAACCATGCCAGCAATCGCACCTTCTTTATTCATTCGCTTAGAGAATATCCCCATAATAATCGCAGGGAAGAAACTCGCCGCAGCCAAACCAAAGGCAAATGCAACCACCGAGGCGACAAACCCTGGCGGATTTATACCAAAGTATGCCGAGATTGCGATAGCGACCATCGCCGCTAAGCGCGCAGCCAGCAATTCTTGTTTATCGTTGATATCCGGCTTGATGGTACGCTTCAACAAGTCATGTGATACCGATGTTGAAATAACCAGTAGCAAACCAGCGGTTGTCGATAGCGCCGCAGCAATACCACCTGCAGCGACCAATGCAATCACCCACGCAGGTAGATTCGCAATTTCTGGATTTGCCAATACCATAATATCGCGGTCAATCTTCACTTCGTTTGCACTTGCAGGATCATCAATCTTGCCTGCAGAGTACTGCATTTTGCCGTCACCATTCTTATCATTGAATACGATAAGGCCTGTTCTTTCCCAGTTTTTCACCCATTGTGGTGCTTCTTCATATACCGTGCCACTACCATCTTTACCGTTGATAGTATCGATCATGTTTACACGAGCGAACGAAGCAACAGCGGGTGCAGTTGTATATACGATAGCGATAAACACTAAGGTCCAAGCGGCTGAAATACGAGTGTCTTTTACTCTAGGAACGGTAAAAAAGCGAACGATTACATGTGGCAGACCAGCAGTACCAACCATAAGTGCAGCAGTAATAGCAAACACATCAACCATACTCTTAGAGCCTTCGGTGTACTGCGCAAAACCGAGCTCGGTACTGAGTCCATCTAGCTTGTCGAGTAGATAGGTGCCCGAGCCATCAGCCAACGTTGCACCAAAACCAGTTTGTGGTAGTAAATGGCCCGTCATCATCAGTGAGATGAAAATAGCAGGAACTAAATAAGCAAAGACAAGTACACAATATTGAGCGACCTGTGTATAAGTGATCCCCTTCATACCACCAAGTACCGCGTAGAAGAATACAATCACCATACCAATGTAAACACCCGTTTCAATATCCACTTCAAGGAAACGAGAGAACACCACACCAACACCACGCATTTGACCGGCAATATAGGTAAAACAGATGAAGATAGCACACAGGATCGCAACCACACGTGCAACCTGAGAATAGTAACGATCACCGATAAAATCTGGTACCGTGAACTTACCAAATTTACGCAAATAAGGTGCTAAACACAGGGCAAGTAATACATAACCGCCGGTCCACCCCATAAGGTAAACACCGCCGTCGTAACCAGCGAAGGAAATAATCCCCGCCATTGAAATAAAGGACGCTGCACTCATCCAATCTGCTGCAGTTGCCATACCGTTTGCAACAGGAGGTACACCGCCGCCAGCAACATAGAATTCATTCGTGGACCCAGCTCTCGCCCAGATAGCGATACCGATATAAAGCGCAAAACTAAGGCCGACGATAATAAAAGTTAAAATTTGAACATCCATCGATTAGCTCCTCACTCATCCACGCCGTATTTTTTGTCCAACGCATTCATTTTTGAAACGTAGACAAAAATTAACGCAACAAAGGTATAAATTGCGCCTTGCTGAGAAAACCAAAATCCGAGTTTAAATCCAAAAAAACGAACTTCGTTGAGCACATCAACTAACAGGATGCCGAATCCAAATGAAACGACAAACCAGATAGCGAGTAGCTTAAACATCAAGGCGAGATTTTCTGACCAATATGCTTTCGCTTGTTCTTCACTTTTAAAAGCCATTTTAAATCTCCTATCACCCGCTCCAACATGGAGCAAGTTGTGTTAATAGACCTTAATGAGAGTAGCAACGGCTTAGTAAGTTGAAATTGAGACCTTAGTCGTAACGCCAAGTTAACGTTTACGTAAACTGCAAATACGTGGTATTCATTAGAATTAAAAAGTCTTTATAAACAAATAGATAAATCAAAACAGGTTGGATGAAGATGTATTTTCAATGAGTGGGTACGACAGTAAGACATTAGTCTAACTTGAATGGTGAATGAACCTCTTTACTCACCAAACAAAACTATAACACTTTGATTTTAAATAAGATATAAATCTCAAATAAAATTATAGAGCAAACTAGACTATGGGTGCCATTTGTTTGCTAAAGTATGACGATATTAATACCAAAAACTATAACAAACATTATGACTGCCATTTTACTCCTTGTTGCCGCTGCTTATATTGGTGTACTTTTTTGGCTCGCCAACTGGGGAGATAAAACCACCCCCCGCGCACTCAAAATTAGTCATCATCCGTTTGTTTATGCCTTTTCCTTAGGGATTTATTGTACTTCTTGGACTTATTACGGCTCGGTAGGTACTGCGGCCACCAGTAGTTGGCATTACTTCCCCATTCTTTTAGGGCCCATTTTACTGTTTTTGTTCGGTCAGGGGTTTTTGCGCAAACTCATATTGGTCAGTAAAAAGCAGAATATCACCACCATTGCCGACTTCATTTCGGCACGATACGGTAAACGCCAAACTACGGCCGTCATGGTAACGATGATAGCCCTATTGGCAACCATTCCGTATATTGCACTCCAGCTCAAAGCCTTGAGTAGTAGCTTTTTGTTATTACAGCAGGATGAGCAAGTATCTGGCACTGCGCTCGCATTAGCTGGCACCTTGATCATGGCATTATTTGCGATTTTCTTTGGCACTAGAAAGGTAGATGTGACTGAGTATCGCTCAGGGTTGATGTTGGCCGTTGCTTTTGAATCTATCGTTAAGTTACTCGCACTCGGTATTGTTGCCGTGCTTGCATGGCAATCTTTAGCTCAAGTTCCAGACTCATTTGAAGCATTGAGCGAACATTGGCAATCTTTTGACTTCTTTAACTTCAACTTCGTTGGACAAACGCTTATGGCAGCGGCTGCCATCGTCTGTTTGCCCCGACAATTTCATGTTGTAGTAGTAGATAACCACAATACTTCACACTTAAAAACCGCACGCTGGGCATTTACGCTTTACTTGTTATTGATAGCAGCCATGATCATCCCAATCGCTACCGCCGCTATCCACCCCGATATTGGCTATGGCGCCGCACCGGATAGTTTCGTACTTGCTTTACCTATCATGATGGAGCATCCGATCCTCGCTACATTTGTCTTTATCGGCGGTTTATCAGCGGCAACGGCCATGATAGTCGTTGCGACTCTCACACTTAGCACCATGTTATCAAACGATGTGGTATTGCCTTTGTTGTTCAAGCGTAAATTTAAGAAGAACATTCTAAACAGCAGTTTTAAGAGTCAAATACTCTTAGTTCGACGCTTTGTTATCGCCGCCATCTTATTACTTTCGTATATGTACCAGCAATGGTTTGGTCATGGTGAAGCTCTCGCGAATATGGGGTTAGTTGCCTTCTCATTAGTTACTCAGCTATTGCCTGCGATTGTCGGTGGACTTTATTGGCGTAAAGGCCATGCGTATGGCGTATATGCGGGGCTCATCGCGGGTTTTATCTGCTGGATGCTATTTCTTATGTTTCCAATTCTGGAAGCTGGAGGATTACTTGATTATGAAATGCGTCAGACCCTTATCACCCGAGGAACTTTACTTGCACTGCTCGCTAACATTAGCTGCTATATTAGCTTTTCTATCGGTGCACAGGAGCGCCTAATCGACCGTATTCAGGCCGCGGCATTCGTAAACCCTAAAGATCAGGCTGCTCTCTCTAAACGCTTGAATAAACAAGTTCGCGCTACCGTGTATGACTTTAAAGTGCTACTACAAACCTTCTTGGGCGTTCAGCGTAGTCAGCAACTGCTCGGGCACTATGCTCAAAATAATATTTTAGAAGATAATGACGCGTACCCAGCTCCTGAATTTATCTCATTCTGCGAGCGCGCACTCACGGGAGTGCTCGGTGCTTCATCTGCCCAAGCTCTGATCCGTACCGTGTCATCGGGTCGCCAAATGGCATTTGAAGAGGTGGTTAACTTTTTTGATGAAACCACACAAGCACTACAGTTCAACCAAAACCTACTTTATACCTCATTAGAAAACCTAAGCCATGGGATTTCGGTTGTTGATAAAGATCTAAAACTTGTTGCATGGAACAGGCGTTATCACGAGATGTTCGCCTACCCAGATGGTTTCTTAGAAGTCGGACAACCGATAGAGGAAGTGATCCGATTTAACGCCGAGCGCGGTGAATGCGGTCCTGGTGAAATTGATAAACACGTCGATAAACGAGTTCAACATCTGAAAAATGGCACTCCTCACCACTTTATTCGCCACCGTCGTAATGGCCAAGTATTTGAGATGACGGGGAACCCGCTGCCTGAAGGCGGGTTTGTGACGAGTTTTTCAGATATCACTACGCATATTGCGACGCAAAACGCACTGGAAGAAATCAATATGGATCTAGAGAACCGTATTGAAGCCAGAACCCAAGAGATCCGCACTATTAATATGGATCTTAAAGCGGAAATAGCCAATCGTCACGAAACAGAGCAGGCGTTAATGGCAGCTAAAAAAGAAGCAGAACAAGCAAATGAGAGTAAAACCCGCTTCTTAGCGCTTGCGAGTCATGATATTTTGCAGCCACTCAATGCCGCACGCCTATACTTAGCAGCGATTGATACCCACAATCTAATAAGTAAAGATCAGGGTAACTTTGAAAAACTCACCGATAGCCTAGACTCCACCGTACATCTGATGAGTGCGCTTTTGGATATTGCAAAACTTGAACAAGGTGCAATGAAACCAACCCCTAGGCATTTTAACATTGACGATATCTTACTACCACTGGCAAATGAGTATGCCATCATTTCAAAAGAGAAAGGTCTAGAACTTAAGGTGAGAAGCTCCCACAGCATTGTGCACAGTGACACCACTTACCTGCGCCGGATCATTCAAAACCTGGTTTCCAATGCCGTTAAATATACCGACAGTGGCAAAGTGCTCATCGCCTGTCGACGCCGTAAACATAGTTTAAGGCTTGAAGTGTGGGATACCGGTCCAGGTATTTCAAACCATGAGCAGAATAAGATCTTTAACGATTTTTATCGTATTCAAGCAGGCGATAATAAAGGTATTGGGCTTGGGCTTGGTGTTGTAAAACGTCTATGCGATCTCTTATCCATCACAATTTCTGTGAACTCGGTTGTCAATCAAGGCAGCCGCTTTGCCATAGACATACCCTATGGCAATGTGGATTTACTCCAAGTAAAAGAAGATATTAGCCAAAAACCGCAAAGCAAAACTCAACTTAATGTCATCGCGGTTGATGACGATCCGAAAAACCTAGAAGCCATGGCGAGCCTGCTAGATAAATGGCATTGCTACTATCAGCTGTTTTACAAAGTAGAAGATGCGCTTGCTTACGCAAAACATAATTCCGCACCAGATGTTATTTTAATGGATTACCAACTTAACGATAACTGTGATGGGATCTCTTTGATCAAATCGCTACGCACCGTGTGGCAAGATACGGTTCCTGCTATCTTAATTACCGCCGTGAGGGATGAAGAAGTAAAAGTCGCCGCTAAGAGTGAGCAGATCCATTACCTGTCTAAGCCAGTAAAACCAGCAAAACTCAAGGCACTGCTCAACCATGGGCGGTGAGCGTACAGACAGCTGTTGAATACGATAGCAATCGCAAAGTTTTTTGTCGTTAAGCATTTATCTCACTGCCAATTCGCAGTATTCTGAAAGTTCGCTTAGACGAATTGGAATGAGGAAATGAGTTACATACTAACGACAGAGTGCAAAGATGACATCGGACTGATCGCGAAGATCACTAGCCTTTGTCATGAGCACGACCTAAACATCACGCGTAATAATGAGTTTGTAGATAAAGAAGGACAGCGCTTCTTTATGCGTACAGAGCTCACAGGCACACCCAGTGATAACTTTCTGACACAACTTCGTCAGTCATTACCAACTGGCGCCAAATTAAACCTATACGGGCAAGAACGAACAAAAGTGGTGCTACTTGCGACGAAGGAAGCGCACTGCTTAGGTGGCGTGTTGCTTAAACAATACGAACAAGCATTCAATATTGAAGTACAAGCCGTTATCGCAAACTATGATACGTTGGAACCCCTTGTTAAAGGCTTTGGTATTCCTTTTCATCTGGTATCACATGAAGGGTTGAGTAGAGCTGAACACGACAGTGCAATGGCCGATTTAATCGCACAATATGATCCTGATATTGTTGGCTTGGCAAAGTATATGCGGATCTTAACACCGGAATTTGTATCACGCTTTGACGGGAAAATTATCAATATTCACCACTCATTCTTGCCTGCCTTTATCGGTGCAAAACCTTACCATCAGGCATTTGAGCGTGGCGTGAAAATTATTGGCGCTACCGCTCACTTTGTTAATGATGAATTAGATGAAGGACCTATTATTGCCCAAAATGTCACGCAAGTTAGCCATGCTCAAAATGCTGAAGAGATGGCAAAAATCGGTAGAGACATTGAAAAAACAGTATTTTGTAACGCGTTACAATTAGCCTGCGAGCATAAGCTTTTCATTAACGGCAATAAAACAGTCGTCTTTTCATAATCAAGTCCAAAAACGCAGTTTAGCAACTCAGGAAATAAACGCATGGATGCGTGCACTCCCACAATGCTGTGTATTCGGTGGTAGAAGCGAGTTTACCTCGCGATGTGTTGATTGGCTTGCGAGGTTTTATATCTATCAAATCTCTATACCCCAAACAGCAAAAAACCCGCTGCATTACTGTAACGGGTTTTTATGTACATGGTTTTTGCCGGAACTTCATTGCAACCTATCGGCGGATAAACCACCTTATATGGACTCCTCCAATTGTACAAGCCACTTTTAGCATTATTAGTGTGATTGCGTGCTTATATCCGGGCTCTTGATGAGGTGCTACCTCGGCCTCTTTGATGTATTCGCGCCCTTGTGCCTTCT
>NZ_JAKRFX010000028.1:0-51499 GCF_022347825.1 Pseudoalteromonas sp. OF7H-1
TTTTTGCCAAGTCGATAGCAATTAAATTAGACTGTGTCATGTATGGACTCCTTATTTGGTAAAAGTGTTTTGCAATATCTTTATACCGTACTCTCCCGTTAAGGGGGAGGAGTCCATACATCTCCCATCAGCGTGTTTTGTAGGTTGAGATTTATCTCGACTACTGTAAGCTGAACCGCTCTACAAAATTATTAAAAAAGGCCGCAAATGCGGCCTCTCGTTGGGGAAAGAAGACTCAATCAGAGCCTACTAAATTTTGCTTATGGCTTGTACTGCGCGTCTAACGTTAGGCCAGAGAACGTACGGTAAGCATTAACACTTAGGTGCCATGTACCCGCTTGCGGATTAGTGATTACACAAGTCTCGGTATTACCATTTTCATATGGACGACAGTCATAGCTGCTTGCTGTAGGCTGAGAGCCAAACTTAACGAATAAGTCAGCGTCACCTGAGCCACCAAATGTTTTCACGGTGAAGTCGCTCATACCCTCAGGCACTTCGATTGTGTAGTGAACCCACTGGCCACTTGAAGCTGAAATATCTTCAACGGTACCGCCACCCGCTTGAGGGCCACCTGTGCTAGAACCTGAAGTTGCCGCAACTAAACTTACGCCTGAATAAGCTTTATAGCCGTTAATCATTACATGGTATGTACCAGCTTGAGGTGCGTCAAAGCTACAAACTTCGGCATTACCACCTTCATAAGGACGACAATCATAGCTGCTTGAAGTTGGTTGACTGCCAAGTTTTACATAAAGGTCAGCATCACCAGTACCACCGCTCATGGTGAAAGTAACATTGGTTTTACCTGCAGGCACGTCGAAAGTGAAGAACTGATCACTACCAGCTGCACCACTTAAGCCTGTTTTCGCTACACCATCTTCGAGCGCATTGCCTGTAGGAGGTGTAACAACATCGCCTAGTGCTGCGTTGACAGCTGCTGAAGCATCAACTAAACCGGTACCACAATTTGAACAGCTACCAGCGAAACTGCGAGTCGTATTTTTTAAGATTGACTCTACTTCATCAGGTGTCGCTGATGGTTTAGCTTGCTTGATAAGCGCAGCAATACCTGCAACATGAGGTGCTGCCATCGATGTACCTTGTGAGTAGTGGTAAGTATCATTCGAAGGTGAACCAGAACCTGAGTTGTGAGTAGATAGGATACCTTCAGGGTCATTCGCAAAACTTTGCGCGCCACCTGGAGCTGCAACATCAATGTTTGCGCCATAGTTTGAGTAATAAGCACGGCTACCATCACGACCCACAGATGCTACGTTTACCACGCCATTACAGTTACCAGGGTTGTAGTTTGCTGAGTTATCGTTGTCGTTACCTGCCGCAATAACAATGACTGTACCGTTGTTACGTGCTTGGTTAATTGCGTTTTGCGTCGTCGAGCTACATGCACCCGAGCCACCTAAACTCATATTAATAACATCGGCAGGGTTAGCATTTGCTGGAATGCCTGATACTGAGCCACCTGACGCCCAGATAATACCATCAGCGATGTCAGAAGTTAAACCACCACATTTACCAAGAACACGTACTGGTACTACTTTAGCGTCATACGCAACACCGGCAACACCTTCACCGTTGTTTGATACTGCTGCAACGGTGCCTGCTACATGCGTACCATGCCAGCTTGAACCTTGTGCACCGTGAGTATAGCCACACTCATTTGCTGAAATTGCATCACCAGGATCTCGAGCATCGCTATCGCGACCGCCACCGTCATTCGCGACAAAAGTATCAGAAATCATATCGTAGCCAGGTAAAATATTCGCATTCAAATCTAGGTGCGGACGATAACCTGTATCGAGTACAGCAACAACAACGCCCTGACCTGTTGCTTTATCCCACGCAGCTGGGGCATTAATACCAGCAGCAGCTTCGTAGTAATGCCATTGATCGTTATAACGAGGATCGTTAGGCGTTGCAAATGGCTTTAGCATTTGGTCAATTTCGATGTATTCAACATTACCAGAAGCCATCACTTCGTTCATGAATGCTTGTGCTTCTTTTGCTGATAGCTTTTTGTCAGCACGCATAACGTGGTGATTGCTAAGTGCCATTGGGCGTACGTATTGAGCGCGAGCACTCGCTTTACTGCTCTTAAAGCCTTGTACAAAGCTTTCTGCACGTTGTTGCATTTTAGCTGGAGCAAGATCCGCAGCTGAAAGGCCCATCATTTGCGAACCCGCATCTTTGTACTTGATGATGAACTGTGTACCAAGCGTGCTTTGTGATGATAGTTTTTGTGCCGTTGCTGCAAGCGCTGCATCTTGGCCGATTGATTGTGCTGGTGCGGCTGTAACTGCTGTTGCAGTGAATAATGCGCTCACTGCGACGCTTAGTGCAGCGCGCTTAAAGTTTTTATTGATTGTCATAATGTTTCCCTAGTTTCTAACTTGTTGTTCAGCTGTTAATAAAAAGCTGATGGTCAGTGAAAGTAAACTCCTAGTTAAAAAAAAGAAAGCGCTGTTTTGTTATTTGCACTAATTTTTTAGTTATATGTGGATGGATAAATGGCTATAAAAAATTCTTACTGTATTGTTTTTAATCGATATTTTTCACTTTTGTGAGAGGGCGAATAAATTTCAGTTACATTGTAAATGACTGTAAACAAAATAGTGTTTTTAACTTTGTGAAGCTTTTGTAGCCAATAGAGTGGATACTTTTTTAGTATTAAAGGGTGGGTTTTCTGGGATGTGCTAGTTGTATTTTCTTGTTTTTGAAGGTGTGAGAAATGATAGCGCTGACATAATGTTTACAAGTGTTTAAAAGGTATGCGAGTGGCTATTGATATTCGCAGCTGTGATTGGATAAAGAATCTAGGTATAATTTTCGCTTGGTCGCGATTTTGCCGTTAAAAGCTAAACTGTTGGCAAAGCGGTAAGTGTAGAAATCTTAGATAAAAAGTTGAGTGAGTTTATGCAACAAATAGAGGTAGTCGTTATCGGCGCAGGCGCTGCAGGATTGATGTGTGCTGCACAGGCTGGATACCGAGGGCGACAAGTTGCAGTGGTTGATATGGGAAAAAAGCCTGGTCGTAAAATTTTGATCAGTGGCGGTGGCCGCTGTAATTTTACCAACGAAAATGCTTCACCTGCTAACTATCTATGTAAAAATCCACACTTTGTAAAGTCGTGTTTGAGCCGCTATACCCAGCATGATTTTATTGAACTGGTAGACCGCCACGGTCTTGCATACCACCACAAAACACTTGGGCAGTTGTTTTGTGACAATAGCGCGCAAGACATTGTGGATATTCTTCTTACAGAATGTGACTGGGCGGGCGTGTCACTTCACTTACGTCAAGAAGTCCTTGCGGTTGAACACCAAGCTGATGGTCGCTACTTAGTCAAAACCACGACTCAAACCTTTAACTGCGAGTCAGTGGTGATCGCCGCTGGTGGCCTAACCATGCCAAAACTTGGCGCAACGCCAATCGGCTACAAAATAGCGGAGCAATTTGGTTTAACGGTGTTACCAACCACGGCAGCGCTTGTACCATTTACACTCCATGATCACGACAAAGCACGCTTTGATGGTTTGTCTGGTATTAGCGTAGATAGCCTAGTGACCAGCGCAAGCGGTATCCAATTTAGAGAAAATATTCTCTTTACTCACAGAGGCTTATCTGGCCCTGCAATTTTGCAGATCAGCTCATTTTGGAAAGCAGGCGAGTTTGTTAGCATCAATTTACTACCTGACTTAGATGTGCAAGCACAACTCCATGATTGGCGCAGTGAGCAAGGGCAAAAGAGCCTCAAGAACTTGCTTTCGACCATTTTACCAAAGCGCTTTATTGAAGCCCTAATCAGCGACGGTAGCATCCCAGATAAAAACGCCAACCAACTCAGCCACACTGAGATTGAAAAGCTCACTGAAACTCTCACCAGCTGGAAAATAAAACCAAATGGTACAGAGGGTTATCGCACCGCAGAGGTTACGTTAGGCGGTGTAGATACCGACGAACTAAGTTCAAAAACCTTCGAAGCTAAAAAACAAAAAGGCCTGTACTTTATCGGCGAAGTAACCGATGTCACTGGATGGCTCGGGGGCTATAACTTCCAATATGCATGGAGCTCCGGCTGGGCATGCGGACAGGTTTGTTAGCCCAAATAACGCTCAAAAGCGGCTATAGATTGATATTAATTGTAGCTTATCAAAAGAAAGGTTTTACCAATTAAAAAGGACACTAAGTATGGCACTTAGTGTCCTTTTGATTGTTAGCCAGTTATCACGTCATACTGACTTTGCCTACTAACGGTGCTTCAGGATAGGTTTCAATAGTTTCGGCTTCGCCACGGTGATCGCTGGCTAGCTTTTCATAAAGCAGCGGTAAGACAATCAAAGTGAAGAAAGTACCAATGAGCATGCCTGCGACTAAGATAATACCTATACTGTTGCGCGCTTCTGCGCCTGCGCCAGTTACTAAGACCAACGGGAAGTGACCAAGCACGGTTGCACCTGTAGTCATCAGTATAGGTCTTAGACGTGTGGCCGCTGCCCCTTTTACCGCCTCAAATTTCGATTTACCTTCAAGTTGTAAATGGTTCGCAAATTCAACAATCAAGATGCCATTTTTGGCGATTAAACCGATGAGCGTAATTAGGCCGATTTGACTGTAAATATTGACTGTTGTGAGTGATAAAAACGGTAGCATCAATGCACCTGCGAGTGCCAGCGGTGCGCAGCCGAGTAGTACCACGAGCGGATCTCTAAAGCTGTTGAACTGGATCGTCAGTAAGAAAAACACCACTATCATGGCAAACAAAAGTACGCCAACCATGGTATTGCCTTCTTTTCTTAGCTGTCTTGATTCGCCAGCGTAGTCAATTGAGTAGTGACTAGGTAAAACGTCTGCTGCAATTTCCTCTACCTGTGTGAGCGCTTGCTCTTTGGTAATGTGTGGTAGTGTGCCTGCCAATATTCTAAACGAGTTTTGCTGGTTGAATGAGCCTAGCACTCTAGGGCTTGTAAAGGTGCGCAAGGTAGCAAACGCTGAAATCGGAATAAGATCGCCAGCATCGGTTCTTACTTGCATATTAAGAATGTTCTCAGGATTGTACCTTTCGCCATCGCCCACAATGGGAATGACGCGGTAGGCTTTACCTTCTTTGTTGAAGTAGTTGGCAAAATTATTCGACATATAAATACTAAGTTGCTCGTTTACCGACGACAAACTGAGACCTAAGTCAGCAACCAGCTCTCGGTCGATTTCAAGCTCGGCTTGCGGCAGGTCGATTTTTAGGTCGGTATTGACGAACATAAAGCTGCCACTGGCGGTAGCGCGTTGAATAATCTCATCAGCGTACTGCTTCATCGCAGTTGGGTCGTCACTGGCACGGAATACTACTTCAACATCAAACTGTCCTGCGGTAGGAAGCGATGCTGGTAGAATAGGAAATAAACTTAGTCCAGTCACGCTGCCTAACCGGCCGTATAGATCGTATAGTAAGTCGTGTACTGAATTTTCTCGCTCATCAAATGGTGCAAGCTCTACACCACCAAAACCTGCTGCCGCCGTAATAATCTGCCAAGTAAACTCAGCGCCTTCAGTGGCGTTCATGACTTCGGCTGTGTCATTCATTTTCGCTGAAGTATAAGCTTGAGAAGACTCAGGTGGTGCTTCCACTACGACTTGGATACTGCTTTGATCTTCGATGGGCGCTAGCTCTTTTTGTGATAACAGGTAAAACGGCACCGACAATAAAGAGAACACGATAGCGACAAAAAAGACCTGTGGACGCCACTTAAACAAGGTATCGAGTGCTCGAAAGTAGAACGCTTGTAATCGATCAAAATAGCCATTGACCTTTTGCGTTAATTTACCTTCTTTACCGCCTTCGGGATTAACGTAAGCACTCATGATGGGCGATAAGGTAATAGCAACCAGTCCAGAAATTAATACCGCAATGGCTAGGGTGAACGCGAATTCTCTGAATAAGAACCCCGTTAAACCTGTTAAAAATCCGATTGGCGCGTAGACCGCAGCAAGGGTCAGCGTCATGGCAATTATTGGGACGAGTAATTGACGTGAACTGATAAGCGCGGCTTGTAATCTGGGTTTGCCTTCGCGCATATGACGTGCAACGTTTTCAACCACCACGATGGCATCATCCACCACTAAACCAACAGAAAGCACGATAGCCAAAATGGTCAGTAGGTTGAGTGAAAAGCCCATTGCTGAGATCACCGCGATTGCGCCTAAAATAGAGATAGGAATAGTCACCAGCGGCACCATGGCGGTTCTAAACGAGCCCATCATCGCGAGTACAACAATCCCCACAAGTAGGACGGTTTCCCCAAGCGTGGTGAAGATTTCTTTTATGGAATCACGCATATAAAGCGTGCCATCGTAGCCAATTCTTAGATGCATGCCGTCGGGTAAGATGGTATTAATCTCATCAATCTTTTTATACAGCGCATCACCAATATCGATTTCATTGGCACCCGGTAATGCCCACACCGCTAAGAATACCGTATCGTGGTCATCAAGGCGTGCGGTTACCATGCCTTCGGCTTCACCGAGTTCTACCGTGGCGATGTTACCAAGCTTGAGTTGCGTGCCATCGATTTCTTTTACCACTAGGTTGTTAAAATCAGCTACCGTTTTTAACGAGGTATTGGCCATCAGGTCGATGCGTTGTCTGTTATTTTCACTGTAACCTAAGGTGGCAATGGTGTTGTTTGCTTGTAGCGCGGTAAATACATCGCTGGCACTTACGCCATAGATAGCGAGTTTTTCGGTATCGAGCCAAATTCGCATAGCGGGATCGCGGCCACCTTCCAGCGTCACTTTTTGGACACCGGGAATATCAGACATAGAAGGGACAACATTACGGATCAAATAATCACTCACGTTATTACGTGGCAGACCTTGAGATTCTACATCGAGATAGAATACCGCATATGGGCTGTCGGCACGTACGATTTGAATGGCTGGATCTTCCGCTCCGCTGGGTAACTCAAATTTAATCTGGTTTAATCGGGTAGTCAGCTCAGCCAAGGCGTCGGTGGTACTGTGATTAAGTTCAAGCCAAGCGGTAACTTTGCTAAGTCCCGAGGTAGTTATCGAGTCTACATAGTCGACACCCGGAACGGTAGAGGCCACTCGCTCGATAGGCTCAGTAACATAGCCTTTTACGACGTCTGCGGCAGCGCCCGTATAGACAGTGTTGATCACCAGTGAGGCACTTTCTATTTTTGGATATTGCTGCACCGATATATCTCGGGCGGCATTAAAACCCGCTAGTACAATAAGCAATGACACCACGATCGCCAGTACCGGCCGGTTAACAAAAATATCCATGATAGACGGCTTATTTTCGTGTAATGCGCTCATTACTGGCCTCCGTTATTGCCATCAACAGCGGCAACCTGATCGGTATAAACCAGTAAGTTTTCTTGTAGCTTAAATGCGCCTTCAGCAGCAATAAATTCACCACCGCTAAGGCCTGATAGCACAAGTTGCTGATCGTTGACCTTATCGCCTAATGTGATTTTTACCGGTTTTGCCCGCCAATTTTGGCTGTCGTCCTTTTCAAGTACATAAACAAATTCCCCAAAGTGATTACGAGTAATCGCATTGGTTGGCACTACTGCGGCGCTCACGACCTCGGTTGGTACATTGACTAACACCATTTGGTTGTGGCTGAGTGTGCCATCGCTGTTTTGTAGCTCAGCACGATAACTTTGTTGACGCGATGCGACATCGACCATTGGCATTTTGGCTGATACGCGAGCAGGCTTTTGGCCGCTGGTATTAGAAATTGCTACGTTAACGTCTTCGCCTAAGTCAGGTTGTGGTAAGGTTTGTGGAATTTTGAAATCCACCCAAATGCTGTCGTCTAACCCAACCAGGAAAGTGATTTCGCTATTGGCATCAAGTAATTGACCAACCTGATATTGCTCTAACCCCGTTTGACCCGGGTAAGGTGCTCGGATGGTTTTTTTCTCGATTAATGTGGTTAGTCGTTTTACGTCTGCCTGATTAATTGCAACTTCAGCCTCGGCTTTGTCTACCTCATCTGGGCTGATCCGTTTTTGTTCTAGTAATTTGGCAACCCGTTGATAGGTTGATTTAGCAAGCTTTACTCGAGCTTTAGCCGCTAATAGATTCGCCTCATCAATGCTGCTATCTAAGCGCAGTAATACTTGGTTTGCTGCTACTTGCTCACCGGGCTGAAAACCGACGTAAGTGATAAGACCGGGATACTCGTTACTAATGGTAACGGTGCGCTTGGCATGGAGCTGACCTACAACCTTAACCGATTTAATATGCTCAGTGGTTGATACATACGTGCTTTTGACCGAAGCCGAGGGCTCTGGGAAAGATTCCCCAAAGGCGATTGCCGCTTGGATTTGTGTAAACTTCACAAATCCAAGGCTGGTAATAACGATGAGAATGATGACAACGGCCATAAGCCAACGTTTGATGTTCATTGTGATTTCCTTAAGTTAACGAAGCTCGAGCGCTTGCAATTCTTTCTCTATGCGTACCAGCGAATCTTGAGTGATAGGCTGTTGCCATGGATAACTGTTAAGTAATCGCACGGTACTGCGAATAACAGGGTCATTAAGCTCAAGTGGTGCGAGCAATGAAGCCGTGCCCTCAACAATTTGCTTAGTTTGTTGCAAGCGCAGTACTTGCTCATATCCTACGGTAAGCGCCCATCCGGTGATGATGATTTCTTCCACCATGTCGTGTAGATCTGGTGTAGCTTGCAACTCACCTGCTTCAATGCCATCAATCAGCGCTTGTTTAAACACGTTTTCACAGCCACCACAGGATTCGATAATTTTATTAGTCCAAAACTCAGAAGCCCTTTTAATCACTGCCTCATTGGTAGAGTAGGACTGCAATTCATAATCAAAAGAGAAGCGTTTTAGTTTTTGTGGCGAGATAAGACACACTGCGAGCATGCGTTCTGGCGTGCTAAGTGGTAAGGATAACACTTGCTTAAAAACACTGGATGTATGGGTAAAAGACTCATAGGCCAGCGCCATTACTAGGTCTTCTTTGGTCTGCACAAATTTATAGATTGAGCCCATAGACAACCCTGCAAGCAAAGAGACTTTTGCCATTGTAAAGTCAGTGACTGAAGACTCATTAATGCATTGTTCCGCAGCGTTTAAAATCATGCGTTGCTGGGTTTCTTTATCATATTTAGGTGCCGGTGCCATCGTTTCTCCTTAGAGGTTGAACCTTATTCGAATGATATTCGAATAAGGTTCAATTATAGAGAGCATTTTTAAAAGTGCAATAAGTAAACAGAGTTTGGTTTTCAAAATAGGAATTTTGTGTATAGATTGGTTCTGAAGGAAGGCTCAGCACGGCGCGTCATTGTTATAGCGACGTGCTAATAGTTTAGTGGTTTAAAATCCAGCTTTTAACGGGCTTTAACCACTCGTCTCTCGGGAGATAAAAAGCGCCGTGTTCCTTACCGGTTGAAATCGAAAGCTCTGTAAAGCTTTTGAGGTTTGCAGAGCGTGCTTTCACAAAATCGCAAGAACCCACTTGATCTGAGGTTTCGTAAACGGACAACACCTTGCCATAGAGTTGAATCTCGGTTTTACTTTTGATAAGTCCAGCGCAGCCTGCTAGTACCACGTAGTGAATAGCATCGTTTTTTAATGCATCACTTGCCATTATCGTTAACGCGCCACCGCGAGAAAACCCCACGAGTGTAATGTTGCTAGCACTGACGCCCGCGTCCAGTAATTTGTGAACCTTGCTAACCAAGGTTTTTGTATACGCGTCTGGTGCGACGCCTTTAGGGCGGTGCTCAGCAATTAGCGTATAGGCATCATCACTTAAAGCTTGTTTGATGGCTGGAAAGTCATATTTCCCCCAGCGCTTATGAATAGGCGTTTCATTATCACCTTCAACGATATAGCCATGAGAGTAAAAAACATATTTGGCAGATGGATTAATCTGCTCAGGTATATCTGGGAAAACTGCTTTTGCAGAGGCGATTGATGCCACGCAAGCGGCAAAGGAGGCGCATGCAGCGCGTAGTAAAGGATTCATTTTTGAGTCTTTTTAGTTGATGTAGCGAGATGGTAGCCAAGCTTTGATAAAAGAAGCAAGCGTAGCGCGACCATCGTTGGGTATTGAGGTGAAGGCCAAATAAAGTATGCAGATATTTCTATAGTAGGTACACTAACTAGCGAAACAGGTAATAGGGTAAATCGAATGAGTAGATTACAGTTTTTGAAAGTAAATAGTGATGTAGCAGATGACATGCTCAAGTTAAAAGTGCGTGACTCACAACAACATCTAATTGCATCAAACGCCGAGTGGATCATTGAGGATAGCTTTAATGAAGATAGCGTGTGTTTTGGTATGTACGATGATGACTTGCCTGTTGGTATGATTGCGCTTATTGATCCTCGCTTGGTTGGGGATGACAATGAGCACTTTCAGGCACAACACTTATACATATGGCGTTTGATGATTGATGAAGCGTCACAATCTAAAGGCTATGGTAAAGCCGCTATGTGTTTTGCCAAACAGTATGCTGAGTTAATAGGGTTAGTTGGTTTGTCGCTTACAACCATGGATACAGAGGCCGAAAACGCGTTGAACTTTTATCAAGCATTAGGTTTTACTCCGACAGGAAGAAGGCTTGATGGTGAAATTGAGCTCATCTACACACAGTAATAATTACGCTTCAGGCTTACGCCATTGCCAGCTCGCTCTTATCACCCATCCAGCGCCAGATAATCGGGTCAACAATATCGCTGTGGTTTTTTAGCACGGTAAAAGCGAGGCTTCTCACTTGCGGTAATAAATGTTTATCACGGCTAAGATCGGCAATTTTTAGCTCCGCCAATCCAGTTTGTTTTGTACCAAGTACTTCACCCGGGCCGCGGATCTCAAGGTCGCGCTCGGCGATGACAAAGCCGTCGTTACTTTCTCTAAGCACTCCTAAACGCTTTTGCGCAGTGACCGACAGCGGTGCATGGTAAAGCAGTAAACAATGTGATGCGATTTGTCCGCGACCAACACGGCCGCGCAATTGGTGAAGTTGTGCCAGACCCAAGCGCTCAGGGTTTTCAATGATGATAAGGCTAGCGTTGGGTACATCCACGCCAACTTCAATCACGGTTGTGGCAACCAGCACATGGGTATGACCTTGTTTAAATTCGTCCATGATGGTCTGCTTTTCTTGGGCTTTCATGCGACCATGTACCAGCGCAATATTAAGTTCTGGCAAGGCTTCGGCAAGTGCTTTGGCGGTGTCTTCTGCGGCCTGGCATTGTAACGCCTCCGACTCATCTATCAGCGTACATACCCAGTAAACTTGACGCTTATCTTCAACACAGGCTTTTTGTACTTTTTTGATCACTTCATTGCGTCTGGTGTCTGGCACGGCGACAGTCGTGATTGGTGTTCTGCCCGGTGGTAGCTCGTCGATAATTGAGGTTTCAAGATCTGCATAGGCCGTCATTGCCAAGGTTCTCGGGATTGGGGTTGCGGTCATCACTAACTGATGCGGATAGCAATCGCCAAACTTACCCTTTTCTCTCAGCGCTAGGCGCTGATGCACACCAAAACGATGTTGTTCGTCGATGATGATAAGCGCAAGGTTAGAAAACTGTACTTGCTCTTGGAATAACGCATGGGTGCCAACCACCATCTGTGCTTGCCCTGAAGCAATACGCTCAAGCGCATGAGTGCGTTCCTTGCCTTTGGTTTTACCACCCAGCCATACGGTTTCTATGCCCATAGGTTCAAACCAATTAAGGAAGTTGATGCCGTGTTGCTCGGATAGGATCTCAGTGGGTGCCATCAGTGCTACTTGGTAACCCTGCGCGATAGCCGTTAACGCACTAAGCGCTGCCACAAGCGTTTTTCCTGAGCCAACATCCCCTTGCACCAATCGCATCATGGGGTAGGGATGTTGTAAATCACCTTTGATCTCTGCCACTACTCGACTTTGGGCATTGGTGGGGGCAAATGGCAAGGATGACAAAAACTGGGCTTCAAGTGGATTGGTGGGCACTAGTGCAACCGCTTTTACCGCTTGGCCTTTTTGCCTAAGCTTAAGCAAGCTGAGGTTTTGTGCCAATAACTCTTCAAACGCTAAGCGTGCTTGCGCGGGGTGTTGCCCAAGCTCTAATTGCGCTAAATCCACTTCCTGTGGTGGGCGGTGGAGTAATAACAGCGCTTCTTTTACACTTTGCTGCGATGGTCGATATTGAGCTGGTAAATAGTCTGGTACATCATATTTGCGCAGTAACTCAACGGCTTGATCGGCAATTGCACGAATGCTCAGTTGCTTTAATCCTTCGGTGGTAGGATAAACTGGGGTAAGCGTCGCTAGACTCGGATCGCTCGGTGCAGAGCGAGTCTCTTTGATGCTGTATTCTGGATGCGCCATTTCAAAGCCATAATGACCGCGGCGAACTTCACCAAAACAGCGGATCACTTTGCCCGCTTGCATGGCATTTTTTTGTGCCGCATTAAAGTTGAAAAAGCGCAACGCGATCCGCCCCGTCCCATCATTAACATAACACACCAACATGCGGCGTTTGCCTTGCGTGATTTCGCTGCGTTCAATCTCGGCTTCAATACTGACATGGCTATGCGCTTGCAGCTCGCAGATAGGATAGGTGCGCGCACGGTCTTCATAGCGCAGCGGAAGGTGAAATAACATGTCTTGCACCGATTGAATGCCAAGTTTGGCCAAACGCTCGGCCGCTTTTGGGCCTACGCCTTTTAATTCGGTGATTGGATAAGTGGCCAAATTTGGTGTCGACATGCTAATCCTCTAGCGCGATCCGCGTTATTTATTTCTTCTGCGTAAACTTAAGAATGTCCCAAAAAGCGTCGTCTGCAACGATTTCACCGTGCTCATCAAGTGCCGGGTAAGGTAGCCCTTTTTCGCGACAGCGGGTTGCAATGATTGGATGACATCCTTCAAATAGTAACTTATGTTTTACCACAGGATCCATCATATCTGTACGTTTGTACAGTCCTGCTGCATCTCTTTGGCGCTGCGCTTCGTATAAAATAAGCGCTGCAGCAACAGACACATTGAGTGATTGCACCATACCTTGCATTGGGATCACGATGTGCTGATCCGCATGCTCAAGTGCGCGCTCTGAGATCCCTAAACGCTCTTGCCCGACAATAATAGCGGTAGGTTTGGTGTAATCAATTTCACGAAAATCAACGGCGCTATCGCTAAGATTTGTAGCTAATAATTGTACACCTGGGTTTTGTTCACGAATTGTCGCAACAGCTTGGTCGATATGCTCATGCATATGGGTTTCAACCCAATTTTTGCTGCCGCCAGAGGTATTGTTTGTTAACCGTCTTTGATCTTGTGGCCATACCGCGTGTACGTGGTGACAGCCAACCGCGTCTGCGGTGCGCACAATCGCTGACAGATTATGGTGCTTATGTACTTCATCTAGGCATACTGTGAGGTCGGTTTGGCGTCTATCTAATACGCTTTTTACACGATGGAATCTATTCTCAGCCATCTACTTACTACTCTAATCAAAAAATTCCCGCGATTATAACAAAAAAGAAGCTAGGGCATAACGGTGCGCTGAATTGGGTTTTGCAGTGAGATTAGTGTTTCGGTTGACTGGATAGACTCAATGGTTTGCACTTTATTGATAAGCACATCTTGAAGGTGGTCGATGGAGCGCGCCATTACTTTGATAAAAATGCTGTAATTGCCTGTGGTGTAGTAAGCCTCAACAACTTCTTCAAATTCTTTTAAACGTGCAATGGCTCCCGGATAGTCGCCAGCATGTTTTAAGTTTATTCCGATAAAACAGCAGACATCATAACCAAGTCGTTTGGCATTAATGCTCACTTGAGTCCCCTCAATGATCCCTGCTTGCTTCATTTTTTCGACCCGAACATGGATGGTACCGGCGCTAACAGCAAATCTTTTTGCTAATTCCGCGTAGGGCGTTCGTGCATTTTCTTTTAAAGCATGAAGGATGGATCTATCCAGATTGTCGATCTCATAATTTTCCATGTAAATATCCATTAACAATTGTCGTTTATATAAAATTTATAGCATATTTTTGATGAAAATAATTATGTAAAGGTGTTTTTGTTGCGGGTTATTGATGTTTGTGTCGGTTTCTTTAAATATAGACTCAACAAAACGACAAATTCGGGAATGAGGACCTAACCATGTTGAGCAAGTATCAAGAGACACAAAAACAGATAGCACAAGTAAAACAAGTATTTTCAGCACAGCTAACCGAGCAATTGGGTTTAGTTGAAGTACAAGCACCTATTTTGGCGCGTTTGGGCGACGGTATTCAAGACAACTTAAGTGGCCACGAGCAGGCGGTACAGGTAAAAGTGAAAACGCTACCAGATGCGCAGTTTGAGGTAGTGCATTCACTTGCTAAGTGGAAGCGCAAAACACTAGGCGATTATGGTTTTGCTAAAGGTGAAGGCCTCTATACGCACATGAAAGCGCTACGTCCAGACGAAGATAAGCTATCGCCAATCCATTCTGTCTATGTGGATCAGTGGGACTGGGAAAAGGTGATTTGCGAAAACAGTGAGCGTTCGCTGGCAAAACTAAAAGAAACGGTAGAAACCCTTTATCGCTCAATTAAAGCAACGGAAAAAGTGGTTGAGGATGAGTTTGGCATTGCGGCATTCCTCCCTGAGAAAATTACCTTTGTGCACAGCGAAGAGTTACGCACTATGTATCCAGATTTCACAGCCAAGCAACGTGAAAAAGCGATTGCCCAAGAATATGGCGCGGTATTTTTAATTGGCATTGGTGGTGAGCTTGGGGACGGTAAGATTCATGACGTTCGCGCACCGGATTACGACGACTGGTCAACGCCAACGTGCGATAAATATCAAGGGCTTAACGGTGATATTTTGGTGTGGAACCCGGTGCTAGAAGACGCATTTGAGATCTCGTCAATGGGCATTCGTGTTTGTCCTGATTCGCTAGCAAGACAGCTTAAATTAACCGATGACGAAACACGCTTGAGCTTAGATTGGCACCAACAGTTAGTTGCGGGTGAATTACCACAAACCATAGGAGGTGGTATTGGCCAATCGCGTTTAGTGATGTTGCTGTTGCAAAAGCAGCACATTGGTCAGGTACAAGTTGGGGTATGGCCTGAAGAAGTACGTAGCAGCGTAGCCGATTTGCTTTAAACAGATCGCGAGGGTGAACTCGCTCCTACTGGGTGAATACTTTGGTAGGAGATGCTTTACGCGGCGAGCGGTTAAGAGATCGCGAGATGAACTCGCTCCTACTGGGTGAATGCCTTGGTAGGCGCTGCTTTACACGACAAAATAACATTCTGTTTTAGAGGAATAAATTTAGCACAGTGATAGGTTTCTGGGTTACTCACAGCGCTGAATTTATTCCTCGACTTTTCCTTATTCTCATCCCTAGTGTATTCTTATACGTTACTCGGTATAATGCCCGCTTTTAGCTCTGCGGCAGACTTGAGTAAACCAATACCACTCGGCCGGTACTAATTGTTGAGAATGACTATGACATCACCTACACGCGGTAATCTGTTTATCCTTTCTGCGCCTTCTGGTGCGGGTAAATCAAGTTTAATCAAAGCGTTATTGGAAAAGCACGACGATATTAAAGTGTCGGTGTCTCACACTACGCGTACTCCTCGTCCAGGCGAAGAAAATGGCGTACATTACCACTTTGTCTCGGTTGATGAATTTAAGCAGCTGATCGATAAAGGCGATTTCTTTGAGTGGGCACAAGTATTCGAAAATTACTACGGCACTTCAAAACAAGCGATAGAAGATCAGCTTGCCGCTGGTATTGATGTGTTTTTAGATATCGACTGGCAGGGTGCGCGTCAGGTGCGTGGGTTGATGCCTGAAGTAAAGACTATCTTTATTTTACCTCCTTCAACTGCGGAGCTAGAAAAGCGCTTAAATGGTCGTGGTCAAGACTCTCAAGAAGTAATTGCAGGTCGCATGGCTGAAGCGAAATCAGAAAGCTCACACTATAACGAGTTTGACTATATTCTTGTCAATGATGACTTTGAGCAAGCACGCGGTGAACTTGAACATATTGTTATTGCCGCAAGACTTGAGCAACAAGCACAGTCTATCCGTCATCAAGCGCTTATCGCCGACTTGCTAAAATAATTACTTTTTAACCATCAATACTTGGCGAAAGGCTAGACATACAGTAAACTAGCCTTTTGCATAATGAACTGAATTTGGAGTGCTTCGATGGCTCGCGTAACTGTAGAAGATGCAGTAGATAAAATTGGTAACCGCTTTGACTTGATTTTAGTAGCAGCGCGTCGCGCTCGCCAAATTTCTGTAGGCGGTAAAGATCCTATGGTTGATGCTGAAAACGACAAGCCAACCGTAATCGCGCTACGTGAAATTGAGCAAGGTTTTGTCACAACTGACTCGCTTGATATTATCGACCGTGAAGAGCAGCAACACCAAGAAGCTGCAGAGCTTGCTGCAGTAGCTGCAATCGTTGGTGGCAATCGCTAATCCAACCACTGTCTAGATTCAATAATGCCAGCTTTTTTGCTGGCATTATTGTTTTATAGCAATTGAAATTAAGCAAATTGGTATAAATCGCCAGCACATTACACAACGCGTAACGCCTTTAATTTCCTAACAAGTAGCATAAATTGTTCATTGGCATTGCTGGTGTTTCATCGTATATTCTTAAGTAACTAGCTTGTAACCCGTTTTATACTCGCCGAGTATAGCTTCTCTGAAACATTGGAGTGTGAATGTATCTGTTTGAAGGCCTCAAAAAGAAAATCTCAGAATATTTGTCACCAGAAGACGTCGATTTGGTGCAAAAAGCCTATGTCGTGGCCCGTGAGGCACACGAGGGACAGACGCGCTCTAGCGGTGAGCCCTATATCACTCACCCAGTAGAAGTAACCCAGATCCTTGCGAGCATGAGGCTTGATCATGAAACACTCATGGCTGCGCTTATGCATGACGTTATTGAAGACACTGACTTTAGCCAAGACGACTTAGCGGAGATCTTTGGTGATACGGTCGCTGAGTTGGTGGAAGGGGTGTCAAAGCTCGATAAACTGAGCTTCAAAGATAAAAAAGAGTTCCAAGCCGAAAACTATCGTAAGATGATCATGGCGATGACGCAGGATATTCGTGTCATCCTTATTAAGCTTGCAGACAGAACGCACAATATGCGAACGCTAGGCGCTTTGCGTCCTGATAAGCGCCGTCGAATTGCCCGCGAAACATTAGAGATTTATGCACCAATTGCAAACCGCCTTGGTATTCATGATATTAAAAATGAGTTAGAAGATCTCGGGTTTCAGGCGTTATATCCAATGCGCTATCGTGCGTTACGCTCAGAAGTCGCAAAAGCACGTGGTAATCGTAAAGAAGTGATCAGCAATATTCAGTCTGAGATTGAATCTAGACTGGAAGAAGCGGGTATTCAAGGCTCAGTAAAAGGCCGTGAAAAGCACTTATACAGTATTTACCGCAAGATGCTGAATAAAGAGTTGATGTTTAACGAGGTAATGGACATTTACGCCTTTAGGATCAATGTCGACAACCTGGATACTTGCTACCGTGTGCTAGGCGTTGCGCATAATTTATATAAGCCAATTGAAACTCGCTTTAAAGACTATATTGCCGTACCGAAAACCAACGGTTACCAGTCGCTTCATACGTCGTTGGTAGGTCCGCACGGTATTCCGGTAGAAATCCAAATTCGTACTCATGATATGGATCATATGGCGGATAAAGGGGTAGCAGCGCACTGGATGTATAAAAAGTCAGGTGATAATGCCGGCCATACCGCGCAGCAGCGTGCGCGTCAGTGGATGCAAAGCTTGCTTGAGCTACAGCAAAGTGCAGGCTCGTCTTTTGAATTTGTGGAAAACGTTAAAACCGAATTATTCCCAGAAGAAATTTACGTCTTTACGCCAGATGGCCGTATTGTCGAGTTACCAATGGGGGCGACGGCAGTTGACTTTGCCTATGCCGTGCATACCGATGTGGGTAATACCTGTGTAGGTGCTCGTGTAAACCGTAAGCCTTATCCATTGAGTAAAGCGTTGGATACTGGTCAAACTGTCGAGGTTATTACTAGCTCAGGTGCACACCCTAACGCTACTTGGCTGAACTTTGTGGTAACGGGTAAAGCACGCCTTGGGATCCGCAATTACCTCAAGAGCCAACAAGAAGAAGAGGCGATCCAATTAGGCCGTCGTTTGCTCGACTCGGCATTGGGTGAGTATAAGCTAGACGATATTGCTCAAGAGCAAATTGACAACGTACTTGAAGAGCATAACCTCAATACCTTGTTGGAGCTGCTGGTTGAGATTGGCTGTGGCAATATTATGAGCGTATTGATAGCGAAGCGTTTACTGCAAGATGATAATGCGGTAGAAGATATTGCTAAACGTGCTAAAGCCGCGATAATCGGAACAGAAGGCATGTTGGTAACCTATGCTAAATGTTGTCGTCCTGTGCCGGGTGATGCTATCACAGCATATATGAGCCAAGGCAAAGGCCTAATGGTTCACCGCCAAGAGTGTAAAAATATTAAGGGTTGGCGCAACGAGCGTTCGAAGTACTTTGTCGTGAAGTGGGAAGACAACCCTGAGAAAGAATATATAGCAGCGCTGCGTGTGGAAATTATTAACCACCAAGGTGCATTGGCTAAATTAACCAATGTGGTTGCGACGACTCAAGCTAACATTGTCGAAATCGCAACGGACGAAAAAGAAAGTAATTTATACGTGATTGATTTAGGTATTACCGTGAAAAACCGAATTCATGTCGCTGATATTATGCGCCGAATTCGAGTGATGCCAGATGTACAACGCGTGTATCGTAAAAAATAAAGGAACATTAATGAACAAAGCTATTATTTCAACAGATAAAGCGCCAGCAGCAATTGGCACTTACAACCAAGCGGTAAAAGTTGGTACTGCGGTCTATTTATCTGGCCAAATTCCATTGGTACCAGAGACGATGGAATTTATTTCTGAAGATTTTGCAGAGCAAACGCACCAAGTGTTCAAAAACCTTATCGCGGTATGTGAAGAGGCTGGTGGCGAGTTACAAGATATGGTTAAGGTTAATATCTTCCTAACTGATTTGAGTAACTTTGCAACGGTCAACGAGATCATGGCTCAGTATTTTAGAAAGCCATATCCAGCTCGTGCTGCAATTGGTGTAAAAGAACTACCAAAAGGCGCACAAGTTGAGATTGATGGCATTATGGAGTTACCTTCAACTAACTAACCTCAGGTTAACTAATAGTTAGATATATTTCTTCGCTCCAGTGTCAATCGCTGGAGCGGCTTTTCAAAAAGCCAACACAGTCCACTCATTTTCCCCTCGCTTTACATTACAGGAAGTCCCATGACCGCAGCCAGCGCACTTACTAGCCGTGCATTGAAATTAAAAGCAAGTACTGCTGATCTTCATGACAGTATAGATAGCAGCATTATGGCAAAAGACCCGTTCGCCAGCATTGAGCGTTATCTCCAGTTTTTGACTCTTCAGTACCTGTTTCTTAAAGATGTCGCTGCATTATATGATCACCGTGAACTCTCTATGCATATTGACGATCTCAAATCGCGCCGACGGCTTGGGTTGTTGGAGCAGGACTTTGCTGACTTACAGCACACATTACCTGTGCCGTCTTTGTCGCCGTTTATCACAACTTCAACCGAGTTTGCTACTGCTTTGGGAGCGCTTTATGTCGTTGAAGGCTCTAAGGTTGGGGCCGCGATGCTTGGGCGCCAAGTGCAGGCGCGTTTGCCTGTCACAGGTGAGTATGGTGCGCGTTACTTAGCAGGCCCAGGTTCCGGGCGCGGCAGTGCGTGGCGTCACTTAATTCAATTTATCGATACGGTTGAGTTAACTAGTACGCAAGAAGATGCATTGATCACCGGCGCTCGTCAGGCCTTTATGCGTTTTCAGCAGTATCAAGCAGAGGTCTATGCTTAATACGATTGGTATAAGTTGAACGGAGAATAACACGGTTGTTGTCGCGACATAGCGTCGCGACAGGTTAGTGACTAGCACATATTAGTTGGGCAATCACAATGTAATGTATTTGGCTCAGGAACACACGCTAACGCCTTAGATGGGCAGACCATCGTTGGGCCATCGGTGTCACAGTTTAAGTCGCGACTACAATAGTAGGAACAACCACCGCCAATTTCACGGGTCTTGTTGTTATCCAAAATTAGCTTACTACCTGCTAATGACTTCAATTGCTTTTTGTTCAGTTTTAAATCCATCGTTTATTCCTTCAATTGATTTAGGGTAAAAGCAGCACAGGTCACTATGACCTATGCTGTGGCTCGGATTTTTTAAGCGTTGAGTCTTCTTCACTTTCTTTAATTGGCGCAGGACGAAAACGTTCAACGTAAACTGTTGCTAGGAGTACTGTAACAACTGCTGCAAGCAAAATTGCTTTAGCGTACGGATAACTTTGATATACCCAATTCCAACTCCAAAATGGCTTAGCAGTTTCCTCTGCAATACCAAATATATAGTCCATATTGCGAATTAAGTTTTCAATGAATGCGCTAATATCTACGATCATGAAAAGGAAGAATATACCGACTAGAAGGATATCTGCATGGGTCATATAGACATATTCCCTTTTACTCGGTTGAAAGCGTTTTACTATTAATAAGGAGATTTTTACTCTATGTTTTATTGCGAAAAATGACGCTAAATCAAAGGAAAAATGTACTGCATAAATGTACGCATTAGCTTTATATGCAGGGAAGTCCGACGCGTAAAGATCCAAGAAAAATATCGTAATAATTTCTAAAAAAATTAAAATAGATAGAAGAGTCGAGAGGTGGATGATATTCAACTGGTTTTTCACACACAATGCGATTAACAGAACACTAACAAGCATTGGCAGATAGATTTCCTGATTTAGTACTGTAAGTATATAAGCTAGGCCTGTTGCTATGAAAGTTAAAAGTAGCAGAAAGCTAAATGACTTATTCATTTACTCGCCTTTTCGATATTGGAGTACTGTAGGGGTGGAGCTTATAGCGCTACTTCCCGTTCCTCTAGGGTCATCTTTTGTTAAACCACCACTCCCTCCTTTCACCCGATTTAGTTGATAAATGGGCAGTGATAAGTTAACAGTTATTGCTTTTAATTGGATTTTATTCCGGGTTGTCATTCTTATTCCTTATAGGCTTTGCAGTGGTTAAAGTTGTTAATACTGTACTCTGGAAAGCACATATTGAGAACAACTTGTAAAGCCAAATGTGGTCTACCCACTTGGTTTCGGATTTATTTTTATTAGTAAAATACCAAATTGCCTAAAATGTGACTGCCCCTTACTCCATGTTTTGATTTAAGGTAACCAAATTTCTTAAAATCTATTCTTTTCGGTGTTATAGATAACATCATATCCATATCCTTCATAAGCTTTTTCGATGGCTAAATTATTAATACGGTACCTGTAAAATCAATCATTGAAAGTAACTGTAATTATTTGGTTTTAGGCTCTTTTTTTAGAAGACCATCACTTCCTCCAGCTATAGCGCGTAACTGCTGAAGGTTAAATATTTGCGAGAGCTGCGCTGGTTGAGTGTTAAGTTCTAGTCTGTGGCATTTTAATGCTTTGCCACGACTTTCACCTTCTGCTCGTTTTACTTCGCTGTGGTGCAAATATTTGTGAGCAATATTATTAGTGATTGTTGTTATATTTGTTATCCCTGCTTTTTTCATATTTCTTTGGCTTGTCGTCATCAGTATTTTTCCTTTTAGTAACAGTTTCATCTACAAATTAGGATACTTACTCTTCCACTTTCTTTGCATCAGGAGAGGTCGGGCTTTTACGTCTTAATTGGGTATCACTAATTAAGCTCCGTAGCGCTTGAAACTGTTTAATGATGGGAGAAAGGTCAATATCACAGTAGTTACACCAAACTTGAAAGTGATCCCAAGGTATACGGCTTACACCATTTTCATAGTTTTCGTATGTTTGGCGAGTAATACCAACAAGGTCGGCCATTTGCTGCGTGGTTTTTTGGGCTGCAAGGCGCATTCTTCTAAGGTCATCACCGTTATATTTAAAATTGGGATTGCCCACCAATTTAATCCTTTCTTGTATGGGAGAGTATGTTCACTCTATCTAAGTTATTTTTATGTGTAATCTTTGTTAACTTGTAATTGTAATCAATAAAAATGTTTCTGCAAGAGGAAATTAAATTAGTCAATTATGGATATATCGCTTGAGAATATACGTATACTTTTCACTTTATTTTCATCATTTTAATAGAAAAATTGGTTCGACAAGATTTTTTAGCGAGGCTTTTGTTACTGTAGTGTGAAATGCAAGCAAGGGTAACAACTGACTGAGGGTGATATGGATTATCTACGTCAATATAACGACTTAAATATTCTCTATGAAGCACTTAAAAAATCGAGTCGCGGAGAGGTTGAGATAGCAGAGACGACCACTAAGTGGTTTTCTCTTGTAGAGAGTACCTTATTTGAGCTTCAGGAGCTGGCGTATATGGAAAAGGCGTATATGCAAAAGTCACGAACCATGAATAATCTTATCGAACTGGTGTATGCCAGTGTTCCTACCACTGAGTAGGGCAAATAGCAGAAATAAAATTGTATGTTTTGCAGTGGTAAGAGTGCCAATCAAGCTCGATTAAGTATTGGCACTCTTTTTTATTGATTTACATGGCTTTTAGAGCTCAAATGGCGCGACGCCTTTGGCTTCCATCATATAACCTGTTTGCGCGATGTCGCCCTTCCAAGTAGAAACCTTAATCGTGCCACTGACTGTGATTGCATCATACAGGCTCTCAATCGGAACACCGCCTTTGATTTTGACATGAACAATTTGGTTCGGTGGCGGCGGCGGCACGTGAATACAAGCGCCAAAGTAGGGAACCAACAAAAATTCGGTGATCACTTCACTGTCACCTTCAAGTGGCACTACAAAGCCGGGTAAGCTGACTAATTGGCCGTCTAACTCTTTGACGACTGGGGCGTCTAAATCAGGTTGCACCCAATTTTGTTCGGCGCCATCATGGCTTGCTGCGTCTTGATTGCTGATCTGGACATGCCCTTTTGGAATTAAATCTTCCCAGAATATCTCTTTAGGTGGTGCCGCATTTGCGATACCACTGAATACCATCGCAGTGATGAATGCAATGAAGTAAAAAACGTGAGTTCGTGCGGTTAACTGCATCTTGATCCTCTTAGGTTTTAATTTGCATGCCATCGGCAAGCGAGTAAAAATAAGCACGGGCGGCAGGAATGGCGCCGATCAAAGTACCTGCGCCTATAATAACGCTTAGTAGCGTGAGTTCATAGGTTGAGAGCGCTGAGATACTGAGGACTACGCCAAATTGACTTTGTAAGCCGGATTGGGCAGCAATGAGCAAGGCATAAAAAAGCGCTACACCGAAAGCACATCCTAACACGGTGATAAAAATCGCTTCGCTAATGAGAAGCGTAAAAATATGCCAAGGCCGCGCACCAACGGAGCGTAGGATAGCAAGTTCTCGGCGCCTTTGATTCAGCGTGGCGAGCAATGAGGTTAGCATGCCAAGCAAGCTTATCAACACCACTGCAAGGGTAATGAGAAGCAAGATTTTTTCGACAATATCTAGCATTTCCCACAATTCCCTCAATGTCACCCCCGGCATAATTGCCAGTAAAGGTTCACCTTTATACTGATTAATATTTCTGCGCACCTGTAGGGTATAAAGTGGTGACTCAAAACCAAGTAAAAATGCAGTGATTTGTGTTGTTGAACCGATTAAATCACCGGGCTTAGAGTCGAGGTTGTGAAGTAGGGCACTATTGTTTTTACTGTCATGCTCATGCTCATGCTCATGCTCATGCTCATGCTCATGTTCATGTTCATGTTCATGTTCATGCTGCGTTGCATCTTGTTTTCGTGCAACCATTCGAGATGGCTTGTTGTGCCCTGAGCTATGCATACTCTCGATGGCACTTAACGGCACATGTAGCGTTTTATCTACAGGCGTTCCTGTGGCTGCCAAAATGCCAGAAATAACCAGCGGATTGTCATCATGATGATGGAAACTGGTATTGCCCATACCGTGAGAAATGACGATTTTTTGTCCCAGCTGATAACCCAGCTTTTTTGCGACCATAGCCCCAAGCACGACTTCTTGGCCATTGTGAAATGGTCGACCAGCGGCAAAGGTGAGGTGTTGTTTTTTAGCGTATTGATAATGACTGAAGTAACTTGCATCTGTACCCAGCACAGCAAAGCCTTTATGGCTATCGCCTAAGCTAATGGGAATACTCCACGCAACACCGCGTTGTGCCTTGATGTACTCGTAACTTTGCCATTGTACGGCATTATTGGCGTGACCAATTCTAAATACGCTTGAAAGCAAAAGCTGAATATCACCAGTACGTGCGCCGACAATCAAGTCAGTGCCAGAAATAGTATTCGCAAAGCTGGATTTTGCGTCTTGGCGTACACGCTCAACCGACAGCAGTAACATGACACTAATTGCAATGGTCACTAGAGTTAGGGCAACGCTGGCTTTTCGGTTTAGCGTACTTTTCCACGCAAGTTTGATTAGCATAGCGGTGCTCCTTGTTGTAAATCAGGCAAGCTTACTTGCCTATCAAATAACGGCGCTAAGCTTTTATCGTGACTGACAAAGAGAATAGACGCACTGTAAACCGCGGCTTGGCTAAAGAGTAATTTAATAAATCCATCACGGCTGTCGGCATCTAGGGCTGAGGTTGGCTCATCGGCAATAATGACTTCGGGCCTGCCAATAAATGCGCGAGCGGCGGCTACGCGCTGCTGTTGGCCAATACTTAACTCCGCGACACTGCGCTGCTGAGTGTGCTCGTCTATGCCAAGATCAGAGAGCAGAAGTTTGGCTTCCTGCTCAAGCGATTTATTCTGTGAGGAGATGTTTTGCCTGCGCTTTTTGGAAAATTCACAGCCAAGGGTAACGTTTTCAATAGGCGACAAATAGGGCAACAAATTAAAGTTCTGAAAAATAGTACCTATATGGTCGGCTCTAAACTTATCTCGTTGGCCACGGCTCAGTGCGCTCGCGTTTGTACCTGCAATTTCAATTTCTCCCTGCTGGCAATCCAAGGTGCCGGCAATCAATCCAAGCAAAGTCGATTTACCGCTGCCGCTTGGACCATGTAAAAACACGTGTTCACCCCGGGCGATATGTAGCTTAGGTATGGTTAGCACCGGGGTGCTCGACTTAGGCCATGTAAACTGTAATTGAGATATCGTAAGCATAACGCCTCAACGCTGGCAAATAATGTTGTGATGGTATAACAATAATGACTAAAGCAAAACTAAGTTAAGCTCAACAACAAGCGTGTAAGTTAAATTGTGATTTTTGTTCAGCTCGACTATTATAGCGACCCTAACCCCCTCATTATTTTGTGCCCTTTAGCAAGGCGCATCCTGTCATTGGAGTAACAATGAGTAGCTACAAAGTTTTAGACGTTAATGACGATCTTCCAATTCGCACTAAAGGTGCGGTTCACAGTGGTAAAGTACGTTCAGTTTATTGGTTAACCGACGCCGACAGTGCACGTTTAATTGAAGAAAAAGGCTATCAAGTCCCGGTTGGTACAGAGCTGGCAATTATGGTCATTTCAGACCGTATTTCAGCGTTTGATTGTATTTGGCAAGGTGAAAATGGTCTTAACGGTGTACCGGGTAAGGGCATTGCGCTTAACAGCGTTGCTTCACATTGGTTTTCACTTTTTGATAAAGCTGGCCTTGCAGGTAATCACATTGTTGATATTCCACACCCTTATGTTTGGATTGTGCGCAAAGCCAGTACGGTAAGAGTTGAAGCGATTGCGCGTCAATATATTACCGGCAGCATGTGGCGCGATTACGCAAAGGGCGTAAGGGAGTTTTGTGGCTTGCAACTACCAGCAGGTTTAGAGGCCAATCAAAAGCTAGATAATGTCTTAATCACACCATCAACCAAAGGGATCATCAAAGGTTTAGCAGACGTACCAGAAGTGGATGACGTAAACATCTCTCGTAAAAACATCGAAGATAACCTTGCAGCGTTCAACTTTAAATCTGCGGCAGATGTGGATAAGTACGAGCAGTTGCTAACCGAGGGTTTTGCCCTGATCAGTAAAGAGCTTGAAAAGCTTGATCAGATCTTTGTTGATACTAAATTTGAGTTTGGTTACGTTGAAGATAAAGACGGCCAAGAGCGCCTAATTTACATTGATGAAGTCGGTACGCCTGACTCGTCACGTATTTGGGATGGCCCTGCTTATCGTGATGGTAAGATTGTTGAAAACTCAAAAGAAGGTTTCCGCCAGCTATTGATAAACAACGTACCAGATAGCGATGTGCTGCTGAATAAAGACCGCATGCCTGAGCGAGAAGCGCTTGCTCGCGATTATCTTTTGCCAGAAGCTGTGATGATGTCAGTAAGCGAAACTTACGTTGGGATCGCAAGTAAAATCGTTGGCCGTGAACTAACGATCCCTGCTGATCCTCGCCAAGAAGTTATTGATATTCTTGATAAGCAGTACGGTTTAATAGATTAATTCTTTTTCAATTGCCCTTATAGACAAGTTTATTAGGGCAATTTCCTCAATTCACTTGCTTTTCATTGCAAGGTCTCTTTTACTTAACCTAATTGTTGCAAAAAATAGAGTCAGATATGCGAACGTCTGTTCTACTCCTACTAAGTTTTTGTTTTTTATTCCTTTTAGATTCAAGCTGCGCAAATGCTGGGCAATTAACAGTGCTAGATGGCAGCGGCAAGCCCTTGCAGCACGCCGTTGTTGAATTGACGGACGAGCCTGTTGAGTCAGCAGCAAAAGCAGTGGCGGTTATGGATCAAATCAATAAACAGTTTGTTCCTTTCATCCTCACGATTCAAAAAGGACAATTGGTTAATTTTCCCAATAGCGATGATATCCGTCATCACGTTTATTCGTTTTCTGCGGTAAAACCTTTTGAGCTAAAGCTATACGCTGGCACGCCAAATCAACCGCTTAAGTTTGAAAACGCTGGTGTAGTGGTGTTAGGTTGTAACATTCACGACTCTATGGTGGGCTATATTTACATTGCAGATGACAAGCAAGTATTGGTATCTGATGCGAATGGATTAGTAACTTTGCCGAATTCTACGAAACAAGTAACGGTATGGCATCCTTATCAAGATAATGACATAGATAGTCGGCAAACCGTGCAAATAGTGAACACTATGGAGCCGATGTCCGTAACAATAAAAACAACTTATCCAGCGCCGCGTAATACCTTTGGCGAGCGCTTTGGACAACATGAATGAATAACAGCTTTAAAAATAAAATAATTAGTCTCTGTATTTTGCTTATCCTAGTCACGGCGGGGATGAGCTTGGCAAGTTTTTGGTGGTCCACAAGTAAATTCAATGAAGCGCAAGTGCAAAGAAAAATTCAAGTGGCACAAAATGTTTATCAACAATATTTAAAAGCGCGAGAGCAGCTATTGGTTACCGCGGCGACTGTACTGACCGCTGACTTTGGCTTTAAACAGGCGGTCGCGACAAGAGACGCACAAACCATCAGTAGTGTGTTGCTTAATCACTCCCGCCGTATTGATGCCGACTTAATGCTGTTGCTGGATGTGAAAGGCGACCTGATCTCCGCTAACAGAGAAGGACTCGACTTCCCGAGTGACACCAGAACTTGGATGCAAGCGTTGCAAAGCCACACCGACCACTCAGCTTTTGTGGTGCTTAGTGAGCAGTTGTATCAAGTGATTATTTTGCCTGTGCGCGCACCTAGGACGATTGCATACTCAATTATTGGCTTTGAGGTTGGATCTGCTGTGGCGTTAGAGCTCAAAGAGCTGACAGGAATGGAAACAAGCTTTGTTGGTGCCGCTGATAACCTAAAAGCAAGCTCGCTGACTGCTCTTGCACTTGGTGGTGATTTATTTACTTTCCTAGCGGCGCAAAAAACGACACGGTGGCTTAGCCAGTATCCGGTATATGAAAGTGCTGAGGTGAGTTTACCTTCTCTTGCAAGTAACCCGGTGAGTTTGGTACTCAGTGCGGATTTAACTACTCAGTATCAAGAATTCGATAAAATGGTGTTGACCATTATTTTACTCTCCCTCGGTACTATCCTTATTGGTTTTATCACCAGTGGTATTGTTGCCAAGAATCTTACGACACCGCTTAGTAAGCTTACAGAGTTGGCAAAACGCTTTGCTAAAGGGGATTACTCAGCCAAATTGGAAGAGGCTCGACCGACCCAAGAAATTTGCCAGCTTGTTGACGCTTTTAATGATATGGGCGAAGACATTCAAGAGCGTGAAGAGCAGATCCGCTTTCAAGCCAGTCATGACCATTTGACTGGGTTTTTTAATCGTAATGCGGCATTGGATAAACTACATAGTATGCTCAGCAGTGGTGCAGAGTATTACTTTATTGCCATAGACATAAAGGGATTACGCCATATCAATGACAAGCTCGGCCCTCGGGTAGGAGATGATTGCATTAAAGCCGTGGCGAAACGGATAGCGGAGATCAATACAGCAGAAGGCGGATTGAATGTGAGGCTTGGTGGTGATGAGTTTTTAGTTGCACATCCAGCGAGTGCGTGTGCCGATCCGCAAAGTGCTGTGCTTGGTATTGTTGAATGTGCTGAGATGCTAAATCAAGGTCTGAGTAAGCCTTACACTGTGCAGGGATTAGATATTTCGCTTCACTTTAGTATCGGCGTAGTGCATTACCCCAAACAGGCACATACTCCCGAGGATGTCGTTCGCCGGGCTTTGATCGCAGTTGATACTGCAGCGCACGATGGTCATGATGTTTACTACTACCAATCAGGTGAAGATGAAGCCCATCTAGAGCGCCTGCAAATTATTGATGAACTAAAACACGCTATTGCCAACGATGATGGTCAGCTTTTTATGACCTACCAACCAAAGCTAAATATGAAAACCAATCGTATTGATAAGGTTGAGTCTCTTATTCGTTGGCAACGTAAAAATGGTGAATGGGTGTCGCCCGAACTATTTATCGATCTTGCCGAGCAATCAGGTTTGATTGTTGAGTTAACTCAGTGGGTAGTAAAAACTGTGGTGTCTCAAGTTGCTAATTGGGTACGTCAAGGTGAACGCATCAAGGCAGCTATTAATGTGTCGGCACAAGACATCGCAGATAAAAATTTCTTGTCTCATCTTAAGATGCTACTAGACACACATAACGTCAAACCTGAGTTGATCACCATAGAGCTTACTGAGCGAGACATGATTGAGAATGAGGAAAAAGGCATTGCGGTTCTCCAAGCGCTCAAACAGCTTGGCGTGCAGGTCTCGCTTGATGATTATGGTGTGGGTCAAACCTCCCTTGGTCGATTAAAAATGTTACCTATTGATGAGCTGAAGCTCGACAAGGTATTTATTTTAAAGCTCGCACAATCGGAAAAAGACCAGTTTATTGTGCGCTCCACCATCACGCTTGGTCACCAACTTGGTTTTAGCGTGGTCGCGGAAGGCGTTGAAGACAAAGCATCGCTTGAACTACTTGAGTCAATGCAGTGTGATTATGCACAAGGTTACTATCTAAGTAAGCCACTCAAAGCCGCAGACTTTGACCTGTGGCTGGGGAGATATAATGAAGTGGGCTAATGTTTTTGCTGTGTGCTTAATGGTATGCGGACCAACTTACGCCGCAACAGGAAAGTTACTAGCGACTCCCGGAGTGTCACAGGTTGAGGGAAGTGCAGGTGGTGGCATTGTGCCGTGGGCGCAGCTTGCTGGATATGCATCGGAAGATGAATGGTCCGCCAGCGGGTTTTGTAGCCGAGCTAGCCTAAAAGACTACCAGCTCGATGTGTGTGGCGTTCAAGCCAACTTATTCAATCGCGTAGAGTTAAGTTTCGCTCGACAAAACTTCGATGTGGATGCGCTTAATCTTGATATTGAGCAAGATATTGTCGGTGCCAAGGTGCGGCTATATGGCGATATCGTCTACAGTAAATATCCACAATTGAGCTTTGGCATTCAGCATAAGTCCTTGGATGATGCTACGGTTGCCAATTTGCTCGGCGCTGAAGATAACTCTGGAACGGATTATTACTTAGCTGCAAGCAAACTGCATTTGGGTGCTGTAGGCGGTTATAACTGGTTCTGGAATATTACGATGAGACACTCTCGGGCGAATCAACTTGGCATACTAGGTTATGGTGGTGCTAACGACAGTGCGCCTTGGCAACTAGAAGCCAGCAGCGCAGTGTTTTTATCGAGGCATTGGGCTGTCGGTGCAGAATACCGCCAAAAACCCAACAACCTTGGACTTGGTGAGTCAGATTGGAAAGATGTTTTTGTCGCTTGGATCCCGAATAAGTCAGTGAGTGTGACGGCGGCATGGCTAGACCTTGGCAAAATCGCAGGGCAGCCTTCTCAAACGGGTTGGTATCTATCTGTTACGGGGTATTTTTAAATGAAATGGCTATCACTAACGGCAATCTTGCTTTTCCTCGTGGCGTGTAGTGCTTCAACTCCACAAACCTCCCTATATGAGCAAATAGGGGGCAACGCCGGCGCAGAAAAGCTAGTAGACGCGTTTATTAAACAGATTGGCAATGATGACGTTATTTTACCGTACTTTAGAGAGTCCAATGTTAGGCACTTTCGTGAAGGGTTTATCACTCATCTGTGCGATACCTTAGATGGCCCTTGTGATTATGAAGGTGATAGCATGGTGCAGATCCACACCGGCATGGCCATTAGTGAGTCTGACTTTAATCGAGTGGTTGATCTCTTGATCAACGCAATGAATGAGGTTGGGATTGCTCACTCTCTACAAAATCAAGTTCTGGCCCGCCTAGCACCGATGCGAAGTGAAGTTATCAAGTTGTAGGCTCGATAGCAAAAAGCTTGCACAGAGGTTTGTTTGTATTTTGTTAGTAAACTTGTCCTTGCAGATAAATTGTGTTGTTTATTGGAATTACTGTTCTTAATCCAAAAGAGTAAAGTATAAGCTGAATTTTGATGCTTAATTCTGTAATCTAATAGCCAAATTGTCGTAAAGTTCGTCACGGTTTTAGCAACAAACAAATGCCATAGTGGGTTACAGCTCAAACCGTGCTGATTAGAAAGAGAGCCAAGTTGAAAAAAGTTATCACATTTGGAACCTTTGATGTATTCCACGTTGGTCATGTCAATATTTTAGAGCGAGCGAAAGCACTGGGTGATTATCTCATTGTGGGGATCTCGTCGGATGAACTTAACTTTTCGAAAAAAGGTAGAAATCCAATATACTCAATAGCAGATCGCCTAAAAATTATTAGCTCATTGCGATTTGTAGATGAGGTGTTTGTGGAAGAATCTCTGGAGCTAAAAGCGCAATATATCAAAGACTTTGATGCTGATGTTCTGGTGATGGGTGATGATTGGAAAGACAAGTTCGATATATATAAAGATATCTGTGATGTGGTTTATTTAGAGCGCACCCCATCAATTTCAACAACGGAAATAATAGAGGTCGTACGCAGACCCGAAGGAAAATAATAGCATGAAGCACGTGGTCGATAGGGAATGGCTCTTTGCAAACCTTGGCAAAGTGAAAGTATTGGATGCTGGTATTGTGAAACCGGGTCAGTCAGGCCCTTATAACGCCCCAGCAATCATTCAAGACGCGCTGCGTTTTGATATTAGTGGTGCGCTAGCTAATCCCCATGCTACATCACCCAATATGTGCTGCAGTCCAGCTCAATTTCAAGCAGAAATGCGACAGCTTGGTATCAACCAACATGATGTGTTAGTCGCTTACGATGATAAGGGTATGTTTAGCGCTGCCAGAGCTTGGTATATGCTCAAAATGATGGGTCATAAACAAGTCTATGTACTGGATGGCGGATTACCTGCTTGGTGTGAAAAACAATACCCTTTGAGTCAAGCGTACGCGCAAGTCCAACAAGCAGGAAACTTTGTCGCTGCATATGATGAAACAGCATTTGTAGATAAAGCCGCTGTGCTTAGTAATATTGACGCCGAACTGAGTTATCTATTTGATGCTAGAGGTGCAAAGCGCTTTACTGGTGAAGAGCAAGAGCCTCGTGCAGATATGCGCAGCGGCCATGTGCCTAAAAGTAAAAATCTGCCATACACGAGTTTGTTAAACGCCGATGGCTGCTTTAAACCACTCACCGAGCTTGAAGTGCTGTATAGCGACTTATCAAAGGATAAAACTAAGCCTCTGATATTCTCTTGTGGCTCAGGTGTCACAGCTTGTATTTTAGCGCTGGTGGCTGACGAGCTAGGTTATAAACAGTTGACGGTATATGACGGCTCGTGGAGTGAATGGGGCGCTGATCCCGATGTGCCCGTTGAGACGAGTTATACCACTATTTAATGTGAAAAAGGTGCCAATGGCACCTTTTTCATTTGTGAAGCGAGCTAT
Source organism: Pseudoalteromonas sp. OF7H-1 (assembly GCF_022347825.1). Classification (NCBI taxonomy): domain Bacteria; kingdom Pseudomonadati; phylum Pseudomonadota; class Gammaproteobacteria; order Alteromonadales; family Pseudoalteromonadaceae; genus Pseudoalteromonas; species Pseudoalteromonas sp. OF7H-1. The sequence continues at coordinate 32,419 of NZ_JAKRFX010000028.1, forward strand.
TTTCTCGCTTCAAAAGAGATCACTTATGATAAGCAAGGCACGCTTCAACTTCGTGCTTTGAACCTAAAATAACACCAACGCGTTGATGTATTTCTTCAGGTTGAATATCCAAAATGCGTTCACGACCAGTGTGGGCAATACCGCCAGCTTGCTCGATAAGCATCGCCATTGGATTGGCTTCGTAAAGTAGGCGAAGTTTAAATGGCTTGTTTGGATCTTTACGGTCTTCTGGATAAGTGAATAGTCCGCCACGGCATAATACGCGGTGAACATCGCCAACCATTGCCGCTATCCAGCGCATATTGAAGTTTTTACCACGCGGCCCGGTTTCACCTTCAAGTAGATCGGCAATGTAGTTTTGCATTGCTGGGGTCCAGTGGCGTTGGTTTGAAGCGTTGATGGCAAACTCTTTGGTGTCTTCAGGAATGGCAGCAAAGTCTTGCGTGAGTAGGAAGCTACCGTGTGTTTTGTCCAGGGTAAACAAGCGAGTTCCCTTGCCTGTTGATAGTGCTAACATGGTTGATGGGCCATATAACACATAGCCCGCTGCTACTTGTTTATGACCTGGCTGCATAAAGATCGCAGGATCGCTAGGATCTGAACCTTCAGGGGCTTCCATAATAGAGAAAATAGTACCAACTAGTGAGTTAATGTCAGTATTGGATGAACCATCCAACGGATCGAAAGCGACAATATAGTTCGCTTTTGGATTGCCGGCGACGGTGTAATCTTCTTCTTCAGAAGCGATGGCTTTGACATAGCCAGATTCAAGTAAAATATCTTTCAATAGCTGGTTTGAAAGTACATCGAGCTTCTTTTGCGTTTCACCTTGAATGTTCTCATCTAAGGTTGAACCTAATACACCTGAAAGTGCACCTTGGCCAACACGGAACGATATTTCTTTACATGCCGCGAGAATGGTTCGGATTAGAGAAACCAACTCACGAGAACAACCATCTTCAATTAACACCGGAGGGAGTCTACGCATTTTTTAAATCCTGATCACCTTGTGTTTATGACAATAAATAGTGTGAGAGGTGCCATAAACAGCGCTGTAATTCGTCTTGAAAGACTGTAAATTGTATACGATTTCATATACAACTGGGGTTAAGCCTCAAAACCATAAATAACAAAGAGCAGCCATGAGAAAAATAACGTGCTTCACTCAAACTGTATCCGCTTTGCTACTGTGTATGATAACCCAAGCACACGCAGCAATTAAGTCTATTGATGAATTTACTGCCAGTTTTAATCATCATCCCGGTTTTTACGCCTTCTATAGCGATGATTCGAGCGGCAAATTGTACTTAGACATCGACAAACTAGACGCCCCTTTCTTGTTACAGCATAGTTTACCTTATGGTGTAGGTTCGAATGATATAGGTTTAGACCGCGGTCAGCTAGGCGGTACGCACTTAGTTCAGTTTGAACGTTTTGGTGATAAGGTAATGCTGCGTGCTATCAACACGTATTATCGCGCAAGTGCGAATAATATGGCCGAAAAGCAAAGCGTTAAAGAGGCTTTTGCTTCAAGCATTCTACACGGGTTCAACGTGGTTGCAGAAGATAAAGACAGTGTTTTGATTGACTACACGCCTTATCTACTCAGCGATGTGCATGGTGTTTCTCGCACGTTGGCAAATCGTAATCAAGGTAGTTTTAGCTTAGACTCAAGCCGCAGCGCTGTGTTTATGTCGCGTTCAAAGGCATTTGTTAAAAACACAGAACTTGAAGCCGTGTTGACTTTCAAAGGGACAAAGCCTGGTGAATACGTGCGCCAGGTGAGTGCAGATCCTTATGCGCTTACGGTACATCAGCACCATTCTTTAATTGAGCTGCCTGACGATAACTACCAGCCACGTGCATTTCATCCGCAATCGGGTTATTGGAGTATCGAGCATAAGGACTACTCAGCACCGCTTGGACAGTCAATGTTTGTGCGTTACATCCCACGCCACCGTTTACAGAAAAAAGACCCAACTGCACAAGTCTCGGAGGCCGTAGATCCAATCATTTACTATCTTGATCCTGGCGTACCTGAACCGGTCAAAACTGCATTACTTGATGGTGCTAAATGGTGGGATCAAGCTTTTGAAGCTGCTGGCTACAAAAATGCGTTTCAAGTCAAAGTACTTCCTGAAAATGCCGACCCTATGGATATTCGCTATAACGTGATCCAATGGGTGCATCGCGCTACTCGAGGGTGGTCATACGGCGCGTCGGTGATAGATCCACGTAGCGGTGAAATTTTAAAAGGTCACGTGACGCTAGGTTCGCTGCGTGTCCGTCAAGATATTCTTATCGCCGAAGCACTTTCTGCGCCATTTGTTGAGGGTAATGAGGTGACTGAGCGACTTCATGCTATGGCGCTAGACCGCATTCGTCAGTTGAGTGCACATGAAATTGGCCACACGTTGGGCATTGCACACAACTTCTCAGCGTCGGTAAAGGATCGCGCGTCAGTCATGGACTATCCTCATCCGCTGGTGGGATTTGAAAATGGCCAACTGGATATCACTAAGGGCTACGCAAAAGGCATGGGCGTGTGGGATACGCAAGTGATTAAATATGGTTATAGTGATTTCGCTGGTGCTGATGAAGCCACTGAGCTTGCAGCTATTCTTGCTGAGAATAAGGCGCTAGGGCTTGAATTTATCTCTGATTCTGACGCCAGAGCACAGGGTGGTGCACACCCAACGGCGCACCTTTGGGATAACGGTGCGGATCCTGCTGCCGAATTACTGCGTGTGCTGGATGTTCGCAAGCAGGCGTTGAATAGCTTTGGTATTCACAGCATTCAAAAAGGAGTTGCTCTGTCGCAGCTAGAGGAGAAACTGGTCCCACTGTATCTTTTCCATCGTTATCAGGTTGAAGCCGCAGTAAAATTGATTGGTGGCGTGGACTACGACTATGAAGTTCGCGGTGACGAGGCGATAAAAGGGGCGAAAGTCGTGGCTAAAGAGACGCAGCAAAATGCGACCAATGCGCTTTTGAGTACGCTGTCGCCTGCGGCGTTGACTATTCCTGACTCTATTTTGGCGTTAATACCTCCTAAGGCTTACGGTGAGTACAAAACTCGCGAAAGTATTAAAGGGAGAACTGGGCTAACCCTCGATGCGATGGCATTACCAGAAGTCGCCGCACAGCATAGCCTTGACTTGCTGCTTAATCCACAGCGATTAAATCGTCTTGCACAGCAGCACGCACGCGATACCCAATATTTTGGTACACAGGCACTTTTAGAGGCTTTATATCTGCAGGTATTTGCCCAATCCGGCAGCAAAGGTATGGCTCAAAAGCTACAGCAACGAGTGCAATACCTAAGTGCAACTCAGCTTGTAAAACTGAGTAACAACGATAAAGTCGCACCTGAAGTGCAAGCGCAGTTAAAGTTCTATTTAGCAAAAGTTGCGAAAGACTTTAATCAGTCGTCGGTATTTAGCGATGTTGCTTTTGAGCAAGCGTTTAAACATATGCTCGCACAGCAAATTAATCACTATCTAGATTCAGGAGAGTGGCCTGAAAGCTTTAAGGCGCTTGAAATGCCGCCAGGCTCACCAATCTAGCCTGAAAAAGGGCGCTCGAGTGAGCGCCCTTTTTAGTTATAATTAAGCAAAGCAACTTTCTCTTATTAGCTGCTTAATAATATCCTGACTTGGCTGGATTTTTTCCATTGCTAAAAACTCGTTGGGTTGGTGAGCTTGATTAATAGAACCTGGCCCCATAACGATAGTTTCGCAGCCTAGCTGTTGTAGAAAGGGTGCTTCGGTACAGTAGTTTACAGCAATTGCTTGTTGTCCTGACAGGCGTTCAGCCATTTTCACCAAAGCAGAGTCAGTTGAGCCGGTAAATGCCGGAATGGGTTCGTGCATATCTATAACCGAGACACTATTCGGATAATGTGTATTGATGGGTGCCATTGCTGCCGTGAGCATGGCTTGTAGTTCTTTGATGCTCAAACCAGGCAAAGGGCGCATATCAATATGCAGTTCACAACAGCCACAAATACGGTTGGCGTTGTCGCCGCCATGAATGTGTCCAAGGTTTAAGGTTGGGTAAGGAATAGCAAAATGTGGAGTTGAATATTTATTCTTTAATTCTTCTCTTAACTTTAATAAATTTGCAATCACCTGATGCATGATTTCAATGGCATTTAAGCCGCGCTCTGGATCTGAGCTATGACCTGAACGACCAACGATGCGGATGGCGGTCGTCATATGGCCTTTGTGGGTAAATACCGGCACCATATCAGTGGGTTCACCAATAATGCAGCGCGCCGGCTTCAAGCTTGGATGTTTTGCGATTTCCTGAGCACCAGCCATAGTGGTTTCTTCATCGGCGGTGGCTAAAATCATGATAGGTGCATTTTGCTGTAATTCATCAAGCTCTGAGATTGCATTCAATACGAAAGCAAAAAAACCTTTCATATCAATACTTCCAAGACCATATAATTTATTATCTTGCTCGCTTAATTTAAAAGGATCAAATTGCCAGCGGCTATCGTCGAAGGGAACGGTATCCGTGTGGCCGGCCAACATTAATCCACCATCGCCATTACCTCGTCTTGCAATTAGATTATATTTTCCTTTTGCATGTTCAAGCTCTGTTACTTCGACAGTAAATCCTAACGTTTCGCACCACTGTGCGAGTAGGTGGATCACATTCTGATTACTCATGTTGAGACTGTCTTCTAATGCACTGATAGATGGCGCGGCGATCAGTTGCTGATACATTTCCATAAAAGCGGGCAATTTCATAAAAATTCCTAAAATACTTATTCAAAGTTCTTGCATAAAAATATAAAGATGTTTAGAGTGAATATCAATTCACTTTTTTAGCATAAATATATTTTGGGACAGCAATGCGACGATTTGACTTCAACAACTAGCAGAACCAATCCTAATCAAACTTTTTTAATCTTGAGAACACTATGTTGAAAGTATCTATAATCGGAGCGAGCGGCTACAGTGGCGCTGAGCTTGCTAAGCTGGTTGCCAAGCATCCTGCCTTCACACTTGCGCATTGCTTTGTATCTGAGCAAAGCTTAGACAAACACAAATTCATCAGCGATTTATATCCAGAATATTCGGGCTTGCTAGATATTGAGCTGCAACCCTTAAATGAGCAAGCTTTTTCGTTGATAGAGCAATCATCGGACTATGTGTGTTTATGCACGGATCACAAAGTTAGCGTAGAACTTGCACCGGTATTTTTACAGATGGGCAAACGGGTTTTTGACCTATCTGGAGGTTACCGTTTATCTAGCAATGAAGACTACGAAACTTACTACGGTTTTTCTCACCCACATCAAGACTGGTTAGCGCAAGCGCAATACGGGTTAGCTGAATGGTATGGCGATGCTATTAAAACGGCAAAGTTAGTGGCGGTCGCGGGCTGCTATCCGACTGCGGCACTCAATGCACTTAAGCCATTACAACAAGCTGATCTGATAACAGAGCAGCCAGTTATCATTAATGCTGTTTCTGGTGTTACCGGCGCAGGTAGAAAAGCGAATGTCGCCACACACTTTTGCGAAGTATCTCTTGCACCATACGGTTTGTTTACGCACAGACATAGTCCAGAAATAGAAAAATACCTTGAACACCCAGTGTTGTTTACGCCGCATTTAGGGAACTTTAAGCGTGGTATCTTGGAAACGATCTACGTCACTCTGAAAGAAAATATCACACCAAATCAAGTTGATGCCGCTTACCAGGTGCTTGCCGATGAGCCGCTGATCAGATTAAAGGGGAGTCAACTCCCATCAATCAAAGCCGTTGAAAATCAGCCTTTTGTTGATATTGGTTGGCAGCAAAAGGGCAATCAACTGATTGTAGTGGTCGCGATTGATAACTTGCTTAAAGGGGCTGCAGGCCAAGCATTACAGTGTATGAACTTGGCGGCGGGACTTGAGCATTATCAAGGTTTAGGAGTAGTAGCATGAGCAAACAAACTTGGGTGATAAAACTAGGTGGTGCGGTGTTGAATCAAGAGGGTGCAGCGCAAGCATTGTTTTCAGCTATCAAGCAAATTCAACAGGATGCACCACACAAGCAGTTTGTGATTGTTCATGGTGGCGGGGCGCTGGTTGATAAGTGGCTGACCGATGCCGGTTTTGCTACTGCAAAACATCAAGGATTGCGGATCAGTCCACAAGAGCAAATGCCCTATATTGTTGGTGCACTTGCAGGCTGTGCTAATAAGCAACTGATGGCGGACGCTATTACCGCCACGCTCAAGCCCGTTGGATTGTGCTTATATGATGCTGGGTTTTCCACAACTCAAAAGCTTAAAGCGCTTGGCCGTGTAGGTAGCTGTGAAGCGAGTGAGGGTGGCATGCTTGAAGCTGTGTTGGAGTTTGATAGGTTGCCTGTTGTTAGTTCAGTTGGTATTGGCGCTGACGGCCATTTATACAATGTGAATGCGGATGAAGCAGCAGCTGCTATCGCCAGTAAACTTGGTGCAGAACTTATTTTTATGACTGACGTTGAGGCGGTACTTGATGGCGATAAACAGCCATTAAATCAACTTAACGCGGAACAGATTTCAACGTTAATCGCGCAAAAGGTCATTGTGGGCGGGATGGAGGTCAAAGTTAAGACCAGTCTTCACGCTGCCCAACACTTACGACGAGGGGTGTACATCTCTAGCTGGCAAAAGCCAGAAAATTTAATTGCGTTGCTCAATGGTGAGCACGTAGGTACACAAATTCTGCCGTAGGAAAACATCATGACTAAGCATTTTTTAACAGGTTTGGAATTAGACCAAACTAAAGTTTTGAACTTATTGAAGCTTGCAAAAAATATTAAAAATCAACCGCAAGAATACAACCAAGCCTTAGCTGGCAAGTCGATAGTCACGCTATTTGAAAAGCCGAGCTTAAGAACACGTTTGTCGTTCGATATCGGTATTCATAAATTAGGCGGCCATGCTGTGTATTTAGATCAGCAAAACGGTGCAATGGGTGCGCGTGAATCCGTAAAAGATTTTGCGCTTAATATTTCGACTTGGGCCGATGGCCTTGTGGCTCGCGTAAATCACCATAGCACGCTTGAAACGCTCGCTGAGTTTTCGTCTGTGCCTGTTGTGAATAGCCTATGTGATTTATATCACCCTTGCCAAGCGTTGGCTGATTTTCTCACCTTATTTGAAACTTACGACGATGTCAGCCAGATCAAAATCGCTTACCTCGGCGAAGGCAATAACGTAACACATTCATTAATGTTGCTTGCGGCAACATTAGGCACTGATTTTGTGGCGGTTTGTCCTAAAGGCCATTCTCCAGATGCACAAATTGTAAAGCAGGCTGAACAAATTGCAGCGGTAAATGGTGCCTCAGTTCTGGTCAGTGATCGGGTAGAAGCGGCGGCTGGCGCCAATGTGCTCTACGCTGATACTTGGGTTTCGATGGGGAATAAAACGCCACTTGAACAGGTGAAAGACACCTTTATGCCATATCAAATCAACCAACAATTGGTTGAAGCGTGTGGCGCACAAACCATTTTGCATTGCCAGCCAGCACATCGTGAGTTTGAAATTACTTCCGAAGTGATGGACGGGCCAAAGTCAAAGATTATTCAACAAGCTGAAAACCGCATGCATGCCCAAAACGCATTGCTGGTATCGCTGTTAAACAAAGATTACGTTTGAGGTTAAAGAACATGAGCAAGATTAAAAAAGTGGTACTGGCTTACTCTGGTGGATTAGACACATCAGCGATTGTACCATGGTTAAAAGAGAATTACGGTTGTGAAGTTGTCGCCTTTGTTGCCGATGTAGGTCAGGGTGAAGAAGAATTGGTTGGGGTTGAAGAAAAGGCAATCGCATCGGGTGCCTCTGAGTGCTATATCGTCGATTTAAAAGAGGAAATGGTTAGCGACTACATTTATCCAACTCTTAAAACTGGCGCTATCTATGAAGGGACATATTTACTGGGTACTTCAATGGCGCGTCCTATTATCGCCAAAGCACAAGTTGAAATCGCGCGTAAAGTTGGCGCGGATGCACTTTCTCATGGTTGTACTGGCAAGGGGAACGATCAGGTTCGTTTTGAATCTTGCTTCTCAGCGCTTGCGCCTGATCTTAAAGTGATTGCACCATGGCGTGAATGGTCGTTATCAAGTCGTGAATCGCTGCTTGACTATTTGGCTGAGCGTAATATCCCTTGTGCAGCCTCCGCCACCAAAATTTACAGTCGTGATGCCAATGCTTGGCATATTTCCCACGAAGGTGGTGAATTGGAAGATCCATGGAATGAGCCAAGCGATCAGGTTTGGACCATGACTAACTCTCCAGAAGCAGCTCCGGATCAGCCTGAATATGTGTCTGTATTAATCGAAAAGGGTGAAATCACCGGTGTTAACGGTGAGCGTTATAGTCCTTATCAGTGTCTAGTTAAGTTAAACGAGATTGCAGCACCGCATGGTGTTGGTCGTGTGGATATCGTTGAAAACCGCCTAGTCGGCATGAAATCTCGTGGCTGTTATGAAACGCCGGGAGGCACTGTGATGATGGCTGCGTTACAAGCGATTGATGAGCTGATCTTAGACAAATCTTGTCGTAAATGGAAAACCGCGCTTAGCGAAGAGTTTGCGCACTTAGTTTATGACGGTCGCTGGTTTACCCCACTGAAAGATTCAATTCTAGCTGCCGCAGAGTCTTTCGCACAGCAGGCAACTGGCGAGGTGGTGCTTAAGCTTTATAAAGGCCATGTACATGCAGTGCAAAAGCAATCAATCAATAGCTTATATAGCGAAGATTTTGCCACATTTGGTGAAGATGACGTATATGACCAATCTCATGCGGAGGGATTCATTCGTCTATTCTCATTATCTAGCCGGATAGCGGCGTTAAACAAGCAAAAGCAGTCTTAAGGTAGGAGAGCGAGATGGCATTATGGGGCGGCCGTTTTTCATCAGGTCCTGATGAGGCATTTAAGCAATTTAATGATTCTCTGCCATTTGATTATCAATTGGCAGAGCAAGATATTGTTGGCTCTATCGCTTGGGCGGGTGCGCTAAAGCAAGTAGATGTATTAACTGAAAGCGAACATCAGCAGATCATTTCAGCGCTGAAACAGCTTTTGGATGAAGTGATTGCTGATCCGCGTAGTGTAGCAACCGCGGGACATGAGGATATTCATTCTTATGTTGAAGCTAAACTTATCGACAAAGTGGGTGACTTAGGTAAAAAGCTGCACACAGGTCGAAGCCGTAACGACCAAGTAGCCACTGATTTTAGACTGTGGAGTCGAAAAACGGCGCAGCAACTGCTTGTGGCATTGAGCTCACTAAAGCAAGCTCTAGTGACACTTGCAGAGCAGGAGCTTGGTACTATTTTACCAGGCTACACCCATTTACAGCGTGCTCAGCCTGTACTTTTTAGTCATTGGTGTATGGCTTACGTTGAGATGATTGAGCGCGATGAGTCGCGCTTAAATGATGCGCTTGAAAGGTTAAATGTGTGTCCACTTGGCTCAGGTGCGCTAGCGGGGACTGCCTATCCTATCGATCGTGAAGTGTTGGCCGTTAACCTTGGCTTTAGAGAAGCCTCTCGTAATAGTTTAGATGCGGTCTCTGATCGTGACTTTGTTGTTGAGCTACTCAGTTGTGCGTCTATTTCTATGATGCATTTATCTCGTTTTGCTGAAGATTTGATCTTTTACAATTCTGGTGAATCTGGATTTATTGATTTGGCCGACAGTGTGACATCCGGTTCATCCTTGATGCCACAGAAAAAGAACCCTGACGCCTTAGAGTTGATCCGTGGCAAAACAGGTCGAGTTTTTGGCGCCTTTAGCGGCATGATGATGACGCTTAAAGCTTTGCCTTTGGCCTACAACAAAGACATGCAGGAAGACAAAGAAGGCCTATTTGATGCCATGCCAACTTGGCTTGCGTGTATTCATATGGCTGAAGCATGCGTTAAAGGCATTAAGGTTAATGATGATAAAACGTTAGCGGCGGCAAAAGGTGGTCACGCCAATGCAACAGAGCTTGCTGATTATCTCGTTGCTAAGGGAATACCGTTTAGGGAAGGCCATCACATCGTCGGTGAATTAGTGCAGTTAGCAATTAGTAAGGGGCAAAACCTCGAGGATCTGAGCTTAGAGGAATTCCAGCAAGTCAGCGCAGTAATTGCAGAGGATGTCTACCCGGTACTCGAAATTGACGCTTGTATTGCCGCTCGTAAAGCATTAGGCGGCACCTCATTGCCACAAGTGACCAATGCCATTAAAACGGCAAAAAAAAAGCAAAAAATCCTAGTGCGTGATGCCAATTTAGATGATGTTGAAGCCATTGCCGGACTGATCCAGTATTGGGCTAAAGTAGGTGAGAACCTACCGCGAGCGAAAAGTGACATGATCCATAGTATCAACGAGTTTGCGGTGACAGAGGTCGATGGCAAAGTGACAGGATGTGCATCTTTATATATTTACGACACTGGGCTTGCGGAAATTCGCTCTTTGGGTGTAAATCCCGAAAGCGAAATAAAGGGACAAGGGCAACTTTTAGTTGAGCATTTACTGGTGAAAGCCAAAAAATTGGCACTCAATCGTATTATTGTGCTAACTAGAGTGCCAGGCTTCTTTATGAAACAAGGCTTTAACAACTGTACCAAAGATAGCTTGCCTGAAAAAGTGATGAAAGACTGTGAGTTGTGCTTGCGTAAAGATAACTGTGATGAAATTGCGATGGATTTCATTATAAAACAAACATCTAGCTTAAGTATTCCATGTAAATTTGTGGCTTAACATCCAACTTTTATAGAATCAAAAAGAGCGCTAGTAAGCGCTCTTTCTGTATGTAAATCAACCGATTGAAATTAATTTAATAAATGTTGGCATGTCTCGTGCTATGTAAATCTCGATAATTTTTAGGTGACTCACTTTTAGAGTTAAGACTAATTTGTAAATATTGAGGGAAATTCAATGCTAAAGATGATTCTAGCGAGAAAAAATCAAGCTAAAACAGCTGGTCAAACAAAGTCGCTTTCTGATAAGGTAATTCAATCTGGAAGTAAACTTGAGATGGTATCTGGCGCACGTGGAAGTGTAATTACTCCGCCTGGGTCTAAAGAACCGTACTAATGATTAATGTTAATTTATGACTTTTTTGGTATGAGTATAGGAGCCCTTGTTATATGGGGCTTCTTGATGGCCACACTGCTACATCTATTTTTTTATATACTAAAAGTCCAGAAAAATTTACAGCTACTCCTTGCTTCTACTCTGTTATTTATCTCCTACTTTGTAAGCGATTTTATCATTGTTTCTGATAGCTATAACACAGCTATTCACGGCATATTTGCTTTATTTGATCTCTTTACTTTATTAGCTCTTTTTCTTGCCACTTATACTTTTTTTAAAGATGAAAAGCTTGAAGTGGGCGTTTTATATACTATGATAGGTTTGGCTATTAATACTGTTATGTTCTTCTTTATGTATATTGATACATATATTTATGAAAATGTAACGCGCTGGCTGTTATGGTATTTGTACTCATATTTAGTGATTTCTGTGGACTTTATTATGGTTACTTCTCTATTAGTCAATAAAGATTGGTTAGGTATTAAATGGGCTATAAGTAAGGTGAGAGCTAGGGTAGCTTGAAGTTGTGGTCGATTTTCACTATTTGTTTTACTTGTTTCTTAGTAGTTTGCACTCATGGATTCTACTGTTTGTTGCACTCTTTAACTTTGTTCGAGCAACTAAAAACCCTAAATTTAAGCAGCTCAGTGGCATTTCATTTCTCCTCGCAGGTTCATATTTTCTCACAATACCTACATTTTATTTTTGCGAGTCAAAAGGCTGGTTAACTGGTACAGCGGGGTTCTATGATCTTTCAATTTACTTTATATTTTTATTCTTAGATATTTCTATAATACTTTTGCTAGTTAAGCTATTTAAGTTTCCAGAATTTAGACTGACAAGAGTAGTGAAGTCCTATGTGATAGGTTTTTTAACAGTAAACTCATTTCTTTTTGTTTTAATTATAAGTGAGGATATTATTACTAATCACCGAGTGGATAAAGAGTATCGTGATTGGGTTTACTGGTTATACACTATCGGAATGTATATAACCGATTGGCTTTTAATTGTCGTTTTGCTTATTCCTAAGGACTTTCTTGGATTATACGCCATAATAAAAGAGCGGCGATGGCCGCTCGTTAAAACTGATATTCCACGCTCAACGTGAGTGCTGCGTGGCTTTCGTCTTCTTCCTGAGACTTATCTTGCCATGCCTTTAGGCCAATTTTAGCAAGCGCGCCAAACACACCTTGTTGGTAACCGAGCTCGAGCTGATTTCGTTCAACGTCTAGTGTGTCAAATTCAACTCGTTTTAGTTTGGCATAAGTACCAATGCCATCTGTGCTGAAGTAATCTAACGCGAGAGTGAGGTTTTTAGCGTCTAATCCCGAGCTTGCTCCAAGCCAAAGGTCGCGTTCACTGTAGTTCGCTGAATCTAGGGTATTGTCTCTTGGGCAAAGCGCGAGCTTTAGCTCGTCTTTACAATCAATGCTTGTATCTGAGTATTCAATAAAGCTTTTAAGACGATAGTCTTTACCACCCCAATAACTTTCAATACCTAGGGTGTACATTGGATTGCTTGGTAACGCACCACTGTCGTTATTGCCTGCAAACTCACCGTATAAAGCGAGCGGTTGATTAGCTAGCCTAGTGGAATATTTGAAGTCAACGCTGGTGAGGCGTTGCGTTTGCTTTTCGCTTTCAAGGTTTTGTTGTTGATAAACAAAGTCGCTGGATGTTGTACTAAAGCCAAGTTCTAACCCTTGAATTGGAAAAGCTGCCGCTCTAAACCCCCAAAAATCACCATCCTTTTTACTGGCTATACTTGGGCGTTGTTTTGCCATAATGGCCGTCACTTGCCAAGGACCAACGAAAGAGAGAAAGCTCGGTCCAATGTAGTTGTTATTGGCACGACTCAAACGAACCGCTTTCATTGGGGCTGCGTTGTTTGAAAGCATCAGCGCGTTTTCGTTGCTCGGTCCCCACCAGTAGCTTAGCCGCTCAGCGCTGAGAGACCAATTACCAAACAGCACTGCGAGGTGGCTGCCGTGGTGATTCACGTATTTTCCATCTTGGCCTTCATCTGCGTAGTTAACCGCAACTTTAGCGCTAACAGCACCACCTGTAATAACGCCATAAGTACGCAAGCCTGAACGTTCATTTTGACGTTCACCAAAGCCAGTGGAGCGCTCTTCAGCACCGTTAAAATGTGCTTTTACACTACTGTATCTTTCTCTTTTTGCTTGTTTTAGCGCATGGCGTAAATGTGCCAATGCAAAGCCTGCGGTTTCAGAGAGATTTCTTTCATCAATAGCGGCGAGGTCATTAACAATGCCGCTCCATAGCAGAGGATATTGATTAACTGGGCGATTTATCACGCCTTCTGCAACCAGTAAATCTATGCTGTGTTTAAGCTCACTTTGCGACACCTCTATCCAAGGTGAAGCGTGCGCATAAGTACCAACCAATACGGCTAGGGATAATAGGCACTTTTTCATCCGTGTAGTTTTTCCTCTAAAGCTTTGGCAACCAGCGGATGAACAAATTCACTGACATTGCCTTTATGAAGCGCAACTTCTTTTACTAAAGTTGACGAGATAAATGAATTCTTTTCAGATGGCGTTAAAAATACGCTTTCCAAATCGGGATGTAAACGGCGATTCATATTGGCCAGTTGGAACTCATAGTCAAAGTCAGACACCGCGCGAATACCGCGGATCAGCACGTTGGCTTTTTGTTCTTTCGCTAAATCAACGAGTAATCCTGAAAACCCAATCACCTTTACATTTTTATGTGACTTTAAAATTTCTTCAGCCAAAGCAACACGTTGCTCTAGTGAGAAACAAGGTTGTTTATTTGGGTTATGGGCAATTGCCAAGATCACGGTATCAAACATTTTTGCTGCACGTTTGATTAAGTCTTCATGTCCATTAGTGAGGGGATCAAATGTGCCAGGGTAGAGGGCGATGACTTTCATAAGCGTAACTATGTTGAATTTTTTTGTATGGTAACAAGGTTTTTTTGAAAAAACACTGGTCAGCTTTGTCGGATCTAAGCTTATCTAGAGGTAAAATTAGTGCTATTTTTTCACATGGAGCGCGCAATAGCCTAGTAACACTAGCAATAGCGCGACCACGTTATCAACAAAGATAGAGAATCGTAATGAATACCAAGGAAAAAATAATACGTACCAGCATCGCGTTATTTAATTTGCATGGAGAGCGCGCGATTACGACAAACCATATAGCGTCCAGTTTGGGGATTAGTCCTGGCAATTTGTACTATCATTTTAAAAATAAAGAAGACATCATTCGGCAAATATTCGCGCTTTATAGCGAGCATTTAAATACGCATTTTAAGCCACTGGAGCAGCACAACGAACCGCTTGAGCAGCTAACTCAATATTTAGACTCCTTGTTCGACCTGATGTGGCGTTATCACTTTTTCTACGACAATCTGACAGACATTTTGGCTCGTGATGATGAATTGAAAAAAAACTACATTGCTTTTCAGTCACGCTTACTTGAGCAAGTAAAAGCGGTAGTAATTGGCCTAAGAGATACAGGCGTGATCACCATAGATGATGACGATGCTAAAGAGCTTGCGCATATGTTGAAAATGACTGTTAGTTTCTGGACTCCTTATGTTAAAGCCAGAAGAATGACTGGCGTCCTTGAGCAACAAGATATATACAATGGCATTGTTAAAGTACTGATGATTTTTAAACCTTACGCGACGCCCATGAGCGCACCGAAAGTGGCACAACTTCAGCAGCATTATCAAGCACTAGCAGAGGCGAGCTTACCGAGTATTGCTTAGCCTTAAATAATTAAGCCGGCCTTTTGCCTTGGTGGGCACGGCAAAAGGCTTTGTAGAGCACGAAGGGAAAAGGTTTGTTTATTTCCTAATCGGCTCTGAGTTTGATATACTCGCGCGCCCGAACTGTCCTCGGTCAGTGTGCGCCACGATAAAGTCCGCTTAGGTCAAATCAGTGCGTCATCGCAACCGATAATCGATCTGTAGTAGAGTGACTTTTATGCTTAAATTTATCGTCAAATTACATCCCGAAATTGCTATTAAGAGCAAATCCGTCCGTAAGCGTTTTACCAAAGTATTAGAGAAGAACATCAAAATGCTGTTGGTTCGCGTTGACGAAAACGTAAAAGTTAAAAATAACTGGGACAATATCTCAGTGACGAGCGAGCTAAGTGACGAGAAAACCCGCCTTGGTCTAATCGACCACCTTAAACGCACGCCAGGTATTGTGCAGTTTATTGAGGTGCAAGAAACACAGTTCGATACGCTTGATGATATCTACCAACAAACGATTGCTTTGGTTGAGCCATTGCTCAAGGGCAAAACGTTTTGTGTACGCGTAAAGCGCCAAGGTAAGCATGAGTTTACTTCAAGCGACGTGGAGCGTTATGTTGGTGGCGGTTTAAACCAAAATGTAGAGGGTGCCAGCGTAAGGCTGAAAAAACCTGATGTGACGGTTAAAATCGAAGTCAAAGACAATAAAGCTTACATCGTTCGTCACCAGCACTTTGGTCTAGGTGGCTTCCCACTACCAACGCAAGAAGACGTGCTGTCTTTGGTTTCTGGCGGATTCGACTCGGGTGTTGCGACTTATCAAATGATGCGAAAAGGCGCGCGTACGCACTTTTTGTTCTTTAACTTAGGTGGCGCAGCCCACGAAATTGGCGTTAAGCAAGTAAGCCACTACTTGTGGAAACAATTTAGCTCTACCCACAAAGTTAAATTTATTACGATTGACTTTGAGCCAGTTGTCGCTGAAATTCTTGAGAATATCGAAAGCGGACAAATGGGCGTGGTACTAAAACGCATGATGATGCGTGCAGGTGCTGTGGTCGCAGAGCGTTTGGGGATCCCTGCACTGGTAACTGGTGAGAGTATTGGTCAGGTATCAAGCCAAACCTTGGCTAACCTTAACGTGATTGACCGTGTTACAGAGATGCTGATCTTACGACCGCTTATTCAACACGATAAAGAAGAGATCATTCGTATTGCCAGAGCGATTGGCACCAATGAAATGGCAGAAGCAATGCCTGAATATTGTGGTGTGATCTCTCAAAAACCAACGGTAAAAGCACAGCTTCACAAGATATTAGCTGAAGAAGAAAAGTTTGACTTTGATGTATTGAACACAGTTGTAGCGAACGCGACGGTAAAAGATATTCGTGATATTGAAGCTGAAGCAAAAGAAGAAGTGAAAGAAGCGGAATCGGTAAGTGAATTACCTGACAACGCGGTGGTACTAGATATTCGTTCTCCAGAAGAGGAAGATGCCAACCCTCTAGAGCTAGATGGTGCACAAGTGATCCACTTACCTTTCTTTAGATTAGCCACTAAGTTTGGTGACTTACCACAGGACAAAGAATACTACTTGTACTGTTCGAAAGGCGTAATGAGCCAGTTACAAGCACTTATTCTGCATGAAAATGGCTATGCTAACGTCAAGGTGTACCGTCCTTAAAATAAAGCGTGTTAACAAGCGTTGGGTGAGACTTTAGGATTTACCCAACGCGCGTTTTTTGTGGGGGTTGCTTGTTTATCCCCGTTTATTTACTAGGTATTTTGTAGCTGCCTTCCACAGTTAGTATCAAAGCGCATCCATGCGCTCCTCGTTCATTCTTTTGAAACGACGCAATTGAGCGAATCAAGAAAACGTCGCCCCGACATCATACTGAATCCTAAACCCAAAAAACGGATAGGAAAGCAACCGACATCCCGCCGGCGCATTGCATATCGGCTTATGCTTCTCAGGTGTGATGAAAGGGGAATTATACCAGTTGTATTAAGTAAATGATCTATCTTGAAGCGGGGAAATAGCTTTAGTAGCAAGGCAAAAATTTTGCTATTTAGTTGTTCTAAATGAGAAATTTTTAACGAAGCTAATATGCTATTTCACCCTTCAAATTGATTAGAGAATTAATTCAATTGGTATTAGCTGCTTATGAAATCTTCTACGGTTTTAGCAGTTAAACTGCTTGCAAGTATTGCAAAAACAATCTGCGTAGTGTGCCTCATAATTCACAGTGTAAATAGTTTTGTGGGAGATGTATGGACTCCTCCCCCTTAACGGGAGAGTACGGTATAAAGATATTGCAAAACACTTTTACCAAATAAGGAGTCCATACATGACACAGTCTAATTTAATTGCTATCGACTTGGCAAAAAACATTTTCCAAGTAGCACAGTTGAAAGGCAATAAACTCAAGTTTAATAAGCCAATGAAACGCGAACCTATGCTTGAGTTGCTAGCAAAAGCCGAGGGTTCAAAGGTTGTGATGGAAGCTTGTGGTAGTGCCCAGCATATTGCTCGCAAAGCGCTGTCGCTGGGGCATGATGTCATGTTACTTCCCCCTAAATTTGTTAAAGCGTTTAGGCAAGGCCAAAAAACCGATGCGAACGATGTCCTCGCCATTGCCAGTGCAAGCCAAGCATACAACGTGAAGCCCTGTAAAATCATGACAGTTGAAGAGCAAACATTGCAATCATTGAACCAAGCGAGAACCTTAGTAGATAAACAAAAGACTCAGCTTTCAAATCAAATACGTGGCTTGCTATTAGAGTTTGGTGTTGTCATTAATCAAGGCGATGCAGCGTTAACACAAGTCGTTCCAGATATTTTAGAAGATGCTGAAAATGCGCTCCCCATCGCATTAAAACAAGCACTCGCGGTGAGTTATGACCTATATAAAACACAATGTGCCGCTAAAGCACAGCTACATAAACAAGTTGAAGCGATAACCAAGCAAAATGACAGTTGCCAGCGTTTAATGGCATTAGAAGGTGTTGGCCCTATTACCGCGATAGAGCTGCTATCCTTTTTAGGCAATACCTCACAATTTAGTGATGCCAGAGGGGCGGCGGCATGTGCAGGTGTTACACCGACCCAGCACTCATCAGGCGGAAAAGCCAAGATAGGCCATATCCCCAAAAGACGAGGCAATACATTAAGGAAAAACCTGTTTCTCGGTGCAAGAACGGTAGTCAGCAGGCTAAAACATAAAGAAGCGACCACAGAGAAAGAACGCTGGATAAAAAACCTACTCGCCAAGAAAAGCGTGAAATGTGTTGCCATTGCATTGGCCAACAAAACGGTTAGAACAGCCTATGCCTTACTTAAAAACGGCTCAACATACGAGCCAAAAATCTTAGCGGCATAGCACTGAGTAACAAAAGAGAAAATCAAGATAAATAGAACGTAAAAGCATAAAGCATAAAGCATAAAGCATAAAGCATACTGAGATTACCCCCAGTATTGAACAAGCCAAGGTAGAGCATTAAGCGGTGAGACCCACCCTTGAGAGCCTGTTAAACCGCAGGTGTATACAAATACCGCGTGGGAGAGAAGGCACAAGGGCGCGAATACATCAAAGAGGCCGAGGTAGCACCTCATCAAGAGCCCGGATATAAGCACGCAATCACACTAATAATGCTAAAAGTGGCTTGTACAATTGGAGGAGTCCATATAAGCGCATTTACTTAGGTTTAGAAAACCTCGCGATGTGTTGATTGGCTTGCGAGGTTTTATATCTCAAATCTCTATACCTCAAATAGCTAAAAACCCGTCGCATTACTGCAACGGGTTTTGATGTACATGGATGTTCGAATGTCGATGAAGTTCATGGATGAACGCTTTTCATCAACCTCTTATTTGGCCCTGGCTCGCTACGAAGTGGGATGTTCTCATTTTTTAAATAGAGAGTCACATGGGTAATCCACACTATCATCGACTGGAAACCTTAATTGCAAGCCATCGGTGGGTAAACCTCCTACCATGTTGCACTGTGCTTATACTGTGGTGGGAGTAGGAGCGCATTTACTTAGGTTTAGAAAACCTCGCGATGTGTTGATTGGCTTGCGAGGTTTTATATCTCTCAAATCTCTATACCCCAAACAGCAAAAAACCCGTCGCATTTCTGCAACGGGTTTCTCTTATTTGGCCCTGGCGATGTTCTACTTTCACATGGGTAATCCACACTATCATCGACGCTGTTTTGTTTCACTTCTGAGTTCGGCATGGGG